>NZ_NEIO01000006.1:0-326806 GCF_002113575.1 Pseudomonas sp. B8(2017)
GACCTGGTGATCAAGCTGAGCAACGGTGAAAGCATCACCATCGCTGCGGGCTCGAAAGAAGCCTCGATCACCATCGATGCGCCGAGCGACGATGTGTATGTCGATGCCGAAAACCTGAGCGTGACCGTTACCGGCACCACCGGTGGTGACTTCGAGAAGCTGGACGTCAGCAGCACTGCGGCTGTGACCAAGGTCACTGACACCATCGACACCACCACCGTGACCCTGACCGCCACGCAAAGCGTGGTCGAGGGCGGCGTGGTGACCTACACCGCATCGGTCAACCACAAAGTCACCGGTTCGGACCTGGTGGTGAAGTTGGCCAACGGCCAGACCATCACCATCCCGGTGGGCGAGTCGTCGGCTTCGGTGCCGTTCACCGCACCGAACAACGTCCATAACACCAACCTGGACCTGACCAACAAGATCACCGACATCTCGGGCGGCAATTACGAGAAGACCGTGGCCGTTGGCGAGCCGGTGACCACCGTCACCGACAACCCGGCGACTCCGGACGTCACCACGCTTACCCTGACCGCGACGGACACCGTGGCCGAAGGCGGCAAGATCACCTACACCGCTACCTTGACCAACAAGGCCGGTACCGACCTGGTGATCAAGCTGAGCAACGGTGAAAGCATCACCATCGCTGCGGGCTCGAAAGAAGCCTCGATCACCATCGATGCGCCGAGCGACGATGTGTATGTCGATGCCGAAAACCTGAGCGTGACTGTCACCGGCACCACCGGTGGCGACTTCGAGAAGCTCGACGTCAGCAGCACCGCGGCTGTGACCAAGGTCACCGACACTATCGACACCACCACCGTCACCCTGACGGCGACTTCGACCGTCGCTGAAGGCGGCGTGGTGACCTACACCGCGTCGGTTAACCATAAGGTCACCGGTTCGGACCTGGTGGTGAAACTGGCCAACGGCCAGACCATTACCATTCCGGTGGGCGAGTCGTCGGCTTCGGTACCGTTCACCGCGCCGAACAACGTCCACAACACCAATCTGGACCTGACCAACAAGATCACCAATATCTCGGGCGGCAATTACGAGAAGACCGTGGCCGTTGGCGAGCCGGTGACCACCGTCACCGACAACCCGGCGACTCCGGACGTCACCACGCTCACCCTGACCGCGACGGATACCGTGGCTGAAGGTGGGGCGATCACCTATACCGCCAGCCTGACCAACAAGGCTGGCACCGACCTGGTGATCAAGCTGAGCAACGGTGAGACGATCACCATCGCCGCCGGCTCGAAAGAAGCCTCGATCACTATCGACGCCCCAAGCGACGACGTCTACGTCGATGCCGAAGACCTGAGCGTGACTGTCACCGGCACCACCGGTGGCGACTTCGAGAAGCTGAACATCAGCAGCACTGCAGCCGTGACCAAGGTCACCGACACCATCGACTCCACTACCGTCACCCTGACCGCGACTTCGACCGTCGCTGAAGGTGGCGTGGTGACCTACACCGCGTCGGTCAACCACAAAGTCACCGGTTCGGACCTGGTGGTGAAGTTGGCCAACGGCCAGACCATCACCATCCCGGTGGGCGAGTCGTCGGCTTCGGTGCCGTTCACCGCACCGAACAACGTCCATAACACCAACCTGGACCTGACCAACAAGATCACCAATATCTCGGGCGGCAATTACGAGAAGACCGTGGCCGTAGGCGAGCCGGTGACCACTGTCACTGACAATCCG
Organism: Pseudomonas sp. B8(2017); assembly: GCF_002113575.1. Classification (NCBI taxonomy): domain Bacteria; kingdom Pseudomonadati; phylum Pseudomonadota; class Gammaproteobacteria; order Pseudomonadales; family Pseudomonadaceae; genus Pseudomonas; species Pseudomonas sp. B8(2017). The sequence continues at coordinate 1,717 of NZ_NEIO01000006.1, forward strand.
GCCACTCCGGACATCACCACGCTCACCCTGACCGCAACGGACACCGTGGCCGAAGGTGGCAAGATCACCTACACCGCTACCTTGACCAACAAGGCCGGCACTGACCTGGTGATCAAACTGAGCAACGGTGAAACCATCACCATCGCGGCCGGTTCGAAAGAAGCGTCGATCACCATCAATGCCCCAAGCGATGACGTCTACCTCGATGCCGAAAACCTGAGCGTGACTGTCACCGGCACCACCGGTGGCGACTTCGAGAAGCTGAACATCAGCAACTCTGCAGCTGTGACCAAAGTCACCGACACCCTCGATAACACCGGGCTGACCCTGACTGCTACTCCTACCGTCCAGGAAGGTGGCCAGATCACCTACACCGCCACCTTGACCAACAAGGCCGGCACCGACATGACCATCAAGCTAAGCAACGGCGCCGTCATCAGCATCGAAGCGGGCAAGCTCTCCGGTAGCGTTACCGTTCCGGCGCCTACCGATGACGTCTATATCGATGCAGGCAACGTTTCGGCGAAGATCACCGAAACCAGCGGTGGCAACTTCGAGAAACTGAATGTCAGCGATACGGCGGCGGTCACTGCGGTAACGGATACCATCCAGACCACCACCCTCAGCATCAGCGGCACCTCCGCGGTCGCCGAAGGTGGCGATGCCACGTACGTCCTGAACCTGACCAACAAGGCCGAGAGCGACGTCACCGTCAAACTGACCTACACCGGCACCGCGGCCGATGGCACGGACTACACCGGCGTGGCCACCGTGGTGATCAAGGCCAACAGCACGCAGGCAACGTTCACCATCCCGACCCTCAAGGACAACTTCACCGAGGGCACCGAGCATTTCACTGTCAAGATCGATTCGGCCACTGGCGGCAACTTCGAGAAGCTCGACATCAGCTCCAGCGCCGGCAGCGTGACCACCCAGATCTTCGAGCCAGCCCCGGTTCTGGACCTGGATGGCAACGACTCCAGCGGCAAGACCGGTGCCGACTACCAGACCACCTTCACCGAGAACCAGCCAGGCAGTGGTGTGTCGATCGGCGATGTGGACGTCACCATCACCGACTTCGACAGCTCGAAGCTGACTGGCGCGACGGTCACCCTGACCAACCGCCAGCCGGGTGACGCACTGAACCTGGGCAACAGTGTCAACGGCATCTCGATCAATGCCAACAGCACCGACGGCAAGGTAGTCCTGACCCTGAGCGGCGCTGCATCGCTGGCCGACTATATCCAGGCGATCAAGAACATCACCTTCATCAACAGCAGCGAGAACCCGAGCACCACGCCTCGCATCATTACCGTGACGGTGACCGACGGCGTTAATACCTCGAACACCGCCACGACCACGGTGAATGTGATCGCAGTCAACGACGCACCGGTTGCCACCGGCGGCGCCGTCACTGGCGTCGAAGACACGCCGCTGGTGCTGACCTGGAACGACTTCAACATTTCCGACGTCGACAGCCCCCTGTCGAGCCTGGGTGTGACCTTCACCCAGCTGCCAGCGGGTTCCCTGCAGCTCTTCAACGGCACCGCCTGGGTCAACGTCGCCCAGAACCAGACCGTCAGCCAGGCCGACATCGCTGCCGGCAACCTGCGGTTCGTGCCGAAACCCAACGAGTCGGGTATCGACGGATATGGCGGAACGGGCGTCGGCAACAAGCAGGCCGACTATGCCCAGATCAAGTACAAGCCTACCGACGGTACCGCTGCTGGTGGCGAGGCCACGCTGAAGGTCGATATTGCACCTGTAGCCGACAAGCCTGGCCTGAACATCGGCAGCAACACCCCCGATTCGCTTGGCCTGACCAAGGAAACCTGGAACAGCCTCACGGGCCTGGGCACCAACGGCAACGGCATCAGCGGTACTGCGCTGAAGAACGTGTTCGCCAACTCTGGCAGTGCCAGCAAGACCGAGCAGGTTACCAGCGCCGATTCGGGCGGTAGCGTTGCCGCCGGCACTGGCTCCAAGACCTCCGGCCTGATCTACCTGGAAGCCGGCCAGACCTACACCTTCAGCGGCACCGCCGATGACAGCCTGCAGGTCTACATCGGCAAAACCAGCGTGGTCGGCGCCACCTGGGGGGCGGGCGGTACGATCTCCGGTAGCTTCTCGCCGCCTGTCAGCGGCTACTACACCCTGGAGATCTACCACGCCAACCAGTCCGGCCCGGGCAGCCTGGATATCAACGTCAAGGTCGGTAACGGCCCGGTGACCGACCTGAGCAGCTCGGCCATCCCGATGTACCCGAACGTTGCGGCGATGGGTAACGCCGGGCTTTCCGTGTCCGATTTCCATGGCAGTGACGGGCAGGGCTACTACGACGGCTACAAGCTCAACGAAGGGCCGGAGAACGGCACCGTCAAGCTGGTTGGCATTTCCACCAACCTGACCGACACTGACGGCTCCGAGAGCCTGAGCGTCAAGCTGGACGGCATTCCGGCAGGTTCGGTGCTCAGCGATGGTGCCGGTCATACCGTAACCGTCGGCGCCACTTCGGTTGACGTCACCGGCTGGAGCCTCAACGGCCTGAGCATCAAACCGCCGGCGTACTACCAGGGCAGTTTCGATGTGAAGGTCACCTCGACCGCCACCGAGAGCGTGGGCGGCAGCAAAGCCTCCACCGAAGGCACGATCAAGGTAACTGTCTATCCGGACACCTACACCGCCAACAACCTGACCACCGACAGCGACAGTTTCACCGGCACCGCCACCAGCGACATCATCGTTGCCGACATCAGTGGCCTGCATGTGACGCCGGGTCAGGACTACAACATTGCGTTCATCGTCGATACCTCAGGCAGCATGGGCAGCGCGGTCGATGCCGCGCGCAACTCGTTGAAGTCGGTGTTCGATACCTTGGCCAACAGCGTCAAGGGCGCGCAGTCCGGTACAGTGAACATCCTGCTGGTGGACTTCTCCACCCAGGTGAACAGTACGGTTTCGGTCAACCTGGGCGACAAGAACGCGTTGAGCACGCTCTACACTGCGCTCAATACGCTCTATTCCAGCGGCTCGACCAACTACGAGGATGCCTTCAAGACCACCGCCAACTGGTTCAAGCAATTGATGGACGCGGGCAACACCGGTAGCCGCCAGACGTTCTTCATTACCGACGGCCAGCCGAACGTGTACCAGGCTGGCGAACGTGAGGGCACCTTCAAGAACATCGGCACCACGGTGGATTCCGTGCTCAAGTCGATCAGCTACAAGTTGGGCGACGTGGTCACCAACAAGATGGTGGGCAGCGACAACCGCTTCAGCATCGATGCCAAAGGCAACATGACCGCCGAGTACTGGGGCAAAAAGGGCTGGACCAACGACAGTGGTGCGTCTGGACAGCTGCATGCCCAAGGTGATGGCACCTTTGAGTTCTCCTACGCTGAAAGCGGTTACTACTATGTGGACTACAACTCGCAACAAAGCTTCCTGTTGCTGTCCAACCTGTCTGGCGTGGAAGCCATCGGCCTGAACAGCGCGGTCAATGTCAACGACCTGAAGCCCTACGACACCGATAGCAAGCCGCAGACCAACATCGACCCGAGCAAACTGGCGGAAGCGATCCTGGGCCACACCGAAGCCACCGTGCCGGGCAATGACACCGTCAACGGTGGTGATGGCAACGACATCATCTTCGGTGACCTGGTGAGCTTCGGTTCGGTCGCCGGCAACGGTGTCGAAGCCATACAGGGCTATGTCGCAGGCCAGCTGGGTGTGGCCCTGGGTGATGTCGACGGTCGCGTGCTGCACAAGTACATCGTCGAGCACGTCAGCGAATTCGATGTCTCGCGCAGCAACGATGGCAATGACATTCTCAACGGTGGTGCGGGCAATGACCTCCTGTTCGGCCAGGGCGGCGACGACACCCTCGACGGTGGCAAGGGCAATGACATCCTGATCGGTGGCCTGGGCAAGGACACTTTGCTCGGTGGTGAAGGCAATGACATCCTGCTTGGCGGCAAGGGCGATGACACCATGACCGGTGGCAGCGGTGCCGACACCTTCGTATGGAAGGCTGGCGATACCGGCAATGACGTGATCAAGGACTTCAAGGTGGCCGAAGGCGACCGCATCGACCTGAAGGACCTGCTCCAGGGCGAGAAGGGCAGCACCATCGACAACTACCTGAAGCTCACCACGGTGGAAGGCACGACGACGCTGCAGGTCAGCAGCGAAGGCAAGCTCAATGCCGCCGGTGGTATCGCCAACGCCGATGTGACCATCAAGCTGGAAGGGGTGAACTGGTCCAACACCACGATCAACTCGTTGATCAGCGGTGCTGACCCGACCATCATCGTCCACAACAAGGACAGCTGATGCGCCAATGGGCTGCCCTGCAGCCCATCGCCATCACCGGCTTCAGGCTGGCGCTGTCCCTGTAGGAGCGGCCTTGTGTCGTGATGGGCTGCAGAGCAGCCCCCAGGTCTTCGGCATTGTTGCCGAAACCGTGGGGCCGCTTTGCGGCCCTATCGCGACACAAGGCCGCTCCTACAGGGCGCGTGCCTGGGCCTTTCCCGCAACTCCATGACAGCGCATACTCTGGTGCCGGGCCGGCGTGCCTGGTGATCTTTGCCTATGCTGCTGTCTACCACCAAGGAACCAATGTGACGAGGGACACCGCCATGTTCTACGTGCAACGCGATGCCGCTGGCCAGTTGCTGCGGGTAGAAGCAGCCGCTTTTGACGAGTTCACCGAAATGCTCCCCGCCGACCATGCCGATATCCAGGAATGGTTTGCCCATGACGTGGTGGAAAACAGCCTAAACCAGCTCAAGCAAAGCGACCTCGACATGATCCGCGTGCTCGAGGACCTGATCGATGTACTGACCGCCAAGGGTGTGTTCAAGATCACCGACCTGCCCCCCGGTGCGCAGGCCAAGCTGCTCAACCGTTCTACAGCGCGCAAGGCGCTCAGCAGTCTGAACAACCTCATTGATGAAGAAGAGCAGGGCGGCTTGATCTGATTGCGTAGCACCCCTGGCAGCAGTGCTATGGTTATTCTTTAACGGTATTTAAAATAAAGCTCTTATGACTTTATAGTCACTTCCACTGCGTACCCGTCGACCAATCGATGCGCCGCACGACTTGAACCCACACGGGAAATCCCCGTGCGTTTCTGATCGTTGCGCGCCATTGAAGTCGCGCACTGCGTGGGAGTGAAAAATGTCAGCCGCCTCGAACGCCTTGTCGATCATCGACAGCGCCCAGCCGCAACGCTTCGAAATCCGCCCGTTCTCCGGTGCCGTGGGCGCCGAGATCATCGGCCTGGACCTGGCCAAACCGGTCAACGCCGAGGATTTCGCCCGTATCCATCGCGCCCACCTCGACCACCATGTGCTGGTGTTCCGCGACCAGCGCATCAGCCCCGACCAGCAGATCGCCTTCAGCCGCCGCTTCGGCCCATTGCAGATCCATGTGCTCAAGCAGTTCCTGCTCGCCGGCCACCCCGAGATCCTGATCGTTTCCAACATCGTCGAAAACGGCCAGAACATCGGCCTGGGTGATGCCGGCAAGTTCTGGCACTCGGACCTGTCGTACAAGGAACTGCCCAGCCTCGGCTCCATGCTGCATGCCCAGGAACTGCCCGACGAGGGCGGCGATACCCTGTTCGCCGACATGCACAAGGCCTGGGACGCCGTACCCGCGGCCCTGCGCAAGGTCATCGAGGGCCGTGATGCTGCGCACTCCTACACCGCCCGTTACGCCGAGACCAAATTCGAAGGCAACTGGCGCCCGACCCTGACCGCCGAGCAACTGGCGCAGGTACAGGAAGTCATCCACCCGGTGGTCCGTACCCACCCGGAAAACGGCCGCAAGGCGCTGTTCGTCAGCGAAGGTTTCACCACCCGCATCGTCGGCCTGCCAAGCGACGAAAGCCGCGACGTGCTGCAACAGCTGTATGCCCTGAGCGTGCTGGAGCAGAACATCTACCGCCACCAGTGGCAGCCCCACGACCTGGTGTTCTGGGACAACCGCTCGCTGATCCACCTGGCCACCGGCTGCCCCGCACACCTGCGGCGCAAGCTGTATCGCACCACCATCCAGGGCGATGCCCCGTTCTGACGACTGAGGAAACCCATCATGCGTAAATCCATCAGCCGCCTGGCGGCAAGCATCGGCCTGGGCGCAAGCCTGGTCGTAGGCAGCCTGGCGGCCCCCGCCGCGGCGCAAGCAGAAGGCAAGATTCGCATCGCCGAACAGTTCGGCATTGTCTACCTGCTGCTGAACGTAGTGCGTGACCAGCATCTGATCGAAAAACATGGCAAGGAGCAGGGCATCGACATCGAAGTCGATTGGGCCCAGCTGTCGGGTGGTTCGGCCATCAACGACGCACTGCTGTCCGGTTCGGTGGACATCGCCGGTGCCGGCGTCGGCCCACTGTTGACCGTGTGGGACCGTACCAAGGGCCGACAGAACGTCAAGGCCGTGGCCTCGCTGGGCAACTTCCCGTACTACCTGGTCAGCAGCAACCCCAACGTGAAGACCATTGCCGACCTCTCCGACAAGGACCGCATCGCCGTGCCGGCGGTAGGCGTTTCGGTGCAGTCGCGCTTCCTGCAATACGCCGCCGCCCAGCAATGGGGCGACAAGGAATACAACCGCCTCGACAAGTACACCCTGGCCGTGCCGCACCCGGATGCCACTGCCGCGCTGCTGGCCGGCGGCACCGAACTCAACGGACACTTCTCCAACCCGCCGTTCCAGGACCAGGTGCTGGCCAACAAGAACGTGCACGTGGTGCTCAACAGCTACGACCTGCTCGGCCCCAACTCGCCGACCTTGCTGTTCGCCACCGAAAAATTCCGCAAGGACAACCCCAAGACCTACAAGGCCTTCGTCGATGCGCTGGCCGAAGCCGCGGACTTCGCCCAGAAGGACAAGGCGGCCGCCGCCGACACCTACATCCGCGTGACCAAGGCCAAGATCGACCGCGACACGTTGATCAAGCTGATCGACAACCCGCAGTACGAATTCACCGTCACGCCAAAGAACACCTACAAGCTGGCCGACTTCCTCTATCGAGTAGGCGCCATCAAGCACAAGCCGGAATCGTGGAAGGACTACTTCTTCCAGGATGAACGCCCGCTGCAGGGGAGCTGACCGATCATGACCGCCCCATTGCCAGGCCACACGGCCAGCAACCTGAGCCGTGTCGCAACGCCGCCTTTGCTCAAGGTGGATAACCTCAGCCTCGAATACCGCACCGCGCAACGCGTGGTGCGGGCCACCCACCAGGTCAGCTTCGAAGTCGACCGTGCCGACCGCTTCGTGCTGCTCGGCCCCTCCGGCTGCGGCAAGTCCACCTTGCTCAAGGCCGTGGCCGGGTTCATCTCGCCCCAGGAAGGGCAGATTCTGCTGCAAGGTCAGCCAGTCAGCGGCCCAGGCCCCGACCGCATCGTGGTGTTCCAGGAGTTCGACCAGCTGCCGCCATGGAAGACGGTGAAACAGAACGTCATGTTCCCTCTGCTGGTGTCGGGCCAGCTGAAACGCGCCGAGGCCGAGGAGCGGGCGCTGCACTACCTGGAAAAAGTCGGCCTGGCCGCCTTCGCCGATGCCTACCCACACACCCTGTCGGGCGGTATGAAAGCGCGCGTGGCGATTGCCCGGGCCTTGGCCACGCAGCCGAAAATCCTGCTGATGGACGAACCGTTCGCGGCACTTGATGCGCTGACCCGGCGCAAGATGCAGGAAGAACTGCTGCTGCTGTGGGAGGAGGTGCGTTTTACCCTGCTGTTCGTTACCCACTCCATCGAAGAGGCTCTGGTGGTCGGCAACCGCATCCTGCTGCTGTCGCCCCACCCGGGGCGGGTGCGTGCCGAAGTGCACAGCCACCAGTACGACTTGGGCAGCCTGGGTGGTAGCGACTTCCAGGCCAGTGCCCGGCGCATCCATCGTTTGCTGTTCGATGAGGCGGCTGCCCCCGAACAGCCCGACGATCTTGGTTTCAACGATATCCGTATCGCCTACTGACAGGAGCTTCAGCCATGACCACTACACCTGTACGCCAGGAATACGAGGTGCAGCTGGAGCCTTTGCTCAGTGTGCCTGTGGAGCGCAACCTGCCGTTGGCTCAGCGCCTGTGGCAGCACGGCTGGTTGCGCAAGGCGGTCATCCTGCTGGTGATCGCCGTGCTGTGGGAGGCCATTGCCCGCTACCAGGGCAACGATCTGCTGCTACCAACCTTCCTGCAGACGGCCACGGCGCTGTGGGACGGCATGGTCAGCGGTGAGTTGCCGGCCAAGGTTGGCGTGTCGCTGGTGATTCTGCTCAAGGGTTACCTGCTGGGGATCATCCTGGCCTTCGGCCTCACCAGCTTGGCGGTGTCGACCCAGCTTGGGCGCGATCTGCTGGGCACCCTGACCTCGATGTTCAACCCGTTGCCGGCGATTGCCCTGTTGCCGCTGGCTTTGCTGTGGTTCGGGCTGGGCGACAACAGCCTGATCTTCGTGCTGGTGCACTCGGTGCTCTGGGCGCTGGCGCTGAATACCTATGCGGGTTTTCTCGGCGTGTCGGAAACCCTGCGCATGGCCGGGCGCAATTACGGCCTGAAGGGGCTGCGGCTGGTGCTGCATATCCTTGTCCCGGCGGCGCTGCCATCAATCCTCTCGGGGCTGAAGATCGGCTGGGCGTTCGCCTGGCGTACACTGATCGCTGCCGAGCTGGTGTTCGGGGCCAGCAGTGGCAAAGGCGGGTTGGGCTGGTACATCTTCCAGAACCGCAACGAGCTGTACACCGACAAGGTGTTTGCCGGGTTGGCGGTGGTGATCCTGATCGGCTTGCTGGTGGAAGGGCTGGTGTTCAATACCCTCGAGCGGCTGACGGTGCGGCGTTGGGGGATGCAGCGCTAACTGGTATGCCTGTGCCGGCCTCTTCGCGGGCTTGCCCGCTCCCACAGGAAAACCACACACTTCAGAATCTGTAGAGTACCTGTGGGAGCGGGCAAGCCCGCGAAGAGGCCAGCACAGGCTAAAAATTCTGGTACTGCGCCGCCGCATTGCTCAGGATCTTGCCAATCTCCTCCCGCAAGCCGCCCGGCTGCTCCACCACCACCCCATCGCCATGGCTCAACAGCCACCAGCGCAACGGCCAGCCGTCACTCACCGTAGCCTGCAACCGATGCCCGTGCTCCAAGGCCGTCAGCTGCATGTCGCTACTCAACGGCGCAACCCGCAACTGCCGCGCCAGCGTATCGCTGATCCGCGCCACCAACTCCACCCCCTCGCCCCGAGCCGGTTGCAGCGCATCACCGCGCAGGTGCGTCAACAAGTCGAAATTGCCGCGCAAGTCGCCCACTGCGCTCGCCGACCAATGCCAGCCAAACGGGATGCTCTTGTCATTGCGCTCCAGCGGAAATATCAGCGACAGCTCATTGAGATCACGCTCGACAGTGCGTTTGCTGACAGTGAAGCCCACGTCACGCAGGCGCCAGACCAATTCGGCGCTGGTAATGCCTGGGGAACGGCTGGGCAACTGGCGCAGCAGCGCCCACTGTCGGCTGAGGGTGGCGCGAGTTGTGGCGAACGGCAAAAGATAACGTCCTTGTCTAGGCTTGCCGCAATAGGATGGCGGCAGGCGTGGGTCATGGCAATTGGCCACAGCCTGCTCAGATCAAGGAAGTCGCATTTGGTTGCCTGGCGCCGAATCGTTCGCGACAGGTTTTGACGTTACGTCACGCAGAATCACGCCTCATCACAGCCGAAGGTTGGGGTTGTGTGTCGTTCAATGAGGATGAACATGTCTGCTGCCAGCAATATCCATTCGCTGCTTGCCCGCCTTTTGCCCGAGCGGGTCATTGCCCCACCGGCCGCTGTCGGGAGGCGACAGCGACTGTTTGCCGGGATAGGGTTGCCCAGCCAGCGCTCGCTGCTGGTCAGCCGCCTGGACGAAGCCAGCGACTTGCAGGCGGTGTACGTCGACCTGCGCCGCCAGGCCTTGCAAGGCAGCGTGGCGGCGCTCAACGACCTTGGCTGGATCTGGCTCAACGGCAAATACTGGCGTGCTGACACCGTGTTGGCCGGCCACCTGTTGCGCATGGCGGCCCTGCAAGGCAATGCCGCGGCATGGTTCAACCTTGGGCAGCAACATTACTTCGGCAAAGGCATCGAGCCCTCTTACATGCAGGCGGCGGAGTGCTACCGGCAGGCTTTCGAGCGGGGCATGCTGCATGCCGCTGCCGCGCTGGGTGACCTGTACGAGGAAGAGGTGTGTGATGGCGGCCTGAAGTGGCAGGTCGACCTGGTGCAGGCCTACCAGTGGTTCCTGCGCGGGGCCGAGCAGGGCGAGGCACGCTGCCGTTTCGAGGTGGGCTACCGGCTGATGCATGGGCTGTACGTGGAGGCTGATCTCAAGGCCGCGCTGTACTGGCTGGAGCTGGCAGCTGCTGCGGGGGTGGTACAGGCGGCCGAAGAGCTGGCGGTGCACTTCAGCAGCCGTGACGAGGGCCGCTACCAGGAGTGGCGTGACCGGGCGGTGCAGATGGGCAGTACATTGGCCTTGACCATGAAGCTGGAAGACCAGATACAGCCCTGAATTTGCTGCTGCTTGTCCGGGCCCTTTCGCGGGCTCGCCCGCTCCCACAGGAATTGCACAAATTTCAGGTCCTGTGAGGTCCCTGTGGGAGCGGGCAAGCCCGCGAAAGGGCCAGTAAGACAAAAGCATGAACAACATTTCACCCGGGCTATCCGTCACCCCCGGTTGACGACAGGGGGAGGCACAGGCGTATATTGATAGTTAGCAAACTATGAATATCCTTGGTTCCTGTCATGTCCCTTGATCTCCTGCGCCTGCAAGTCAGCAGTGGCATGGTGGTTGCCGCCCGCCATTGGCGGCGCATCTGCCATACCGCCCTGACCGGTTACGGCATTTCCGAGGCCTGCGCCGCGCCGTTGCTGATGATCGTGCGCCTGGGTGACGGCGTGCATCAGGTGGCCGTGGCCCAGGCCGCTGGCCTGGAAAGCCCGTCGCTGGTGCGCCTGCTCGACCAGCTGTGCAAGGCTGGCCTGGTATGCCGCAGCGAAGACCCATTGGACCGCCGCGCCAAGGCCCTGAGCCTGACCGCCGAAGGCCGCACCCTGGCCGAGTCCATCGAAGCCGAGCTGGTGCGCCTGCGCCGCGAGGTGCTGCATGGCATCGACCAGGCCGACCTGGAAGCCGCCTTGCGCGTGCTGCGTGCCTTCGAAGCCGCCGGCCTGGGCAACACAGGCGGGGCAGCATGAACGGTTTCTTCAGCTCGGTGCCCCCGGCCCGCGACTGGTTCTATGGCGTGCGTACCTTTGCCGCCTCCATGATCGCCCTGTACATCGCCCTGCTCATGCAGTTGCCGCGCCCCTATTGGGCCATGGCCACGGTGTACATCGTCTCCAGCCCGTTCCTTGGCCCCACCAGCTCCAAGGCCCTGTATCGTGCCGTGGGCACGCTGCTCGGTGCCGGCGGGGCGATTTTCCTGGTACCACCGCTGGTGCAGTCGCCGTTGCTGCTGAGCATCGCCATCGCCCTGTGGACCGGCACCTTGCTGTTCCTTTCGCTGAACCTGCGCACCGCCAACAACTATGTGCTGATGCTGGCCGGCTACACCTTGCCGATGATTGCCCTGGCGGTGGTCGACAACCCGCTTGCTGTGTTCGACGTGGCGTCTTCCCGCGCCCAGGAAATCTGCCTGGGGATCGTCTGCGCGGCGGTGGTCGGGGCGATCTTCTGGCCACGACGGCTGGCGCCAGTTGTAGTCGGTGCCACTGGTAGCTGGTTCACCGAAGCGATCCGCTACAGCGACACCTACCTGGCCCGCCAGGCCAGCGCAGACCAGGTTGGAGGCATGCGCGGGGCGATGGTTGCCACCTTCAACTCGCTGGAGCTGATGATCGGCCAGCTCGGCCATGAAGGCGCCGGTCCGCACACCCTGAAGAATGCCCGCGAGTTGCGCGGGCGCATGATCCACCTGCTGCCCGTGATCGATGCCCTCGACGACGCCCTGGTCGCCCTCGAAGGCCGCGCCCCGGCACAGTTCGCCCAGTTGCAACCGTTGCTCGATGCCGCCCGCGAATGGCTCAAGGGCACCGTCGACAGCGCCTCCGTCGCCCGCTGGACCGCCCTGCACGAACAGATCGAGCGCCTGCAGCCCGGCGCCGCTGCCCTCGACCAGCGTGCCGAACTGCTGCTGTCCAACGCCCTGTATCGCCTGACCGAATGGGCCGACCTGTGGCAGGACTGCTGCAGCCTGCAACATGCTCTGCGCAGCGACGATTCCAAACCCTGGCGCGCGGTGTACCGCCACTGGCGCCTGGGCCGCCTGACGGCGTTCTTCGACCGTGGCCTGATGCTGTATTCGGTGGCCTCAACCGTGCTGGCGATCGTTGTCGCCTGCGGCCTGTGGATCGGCCTGGGCTGGAACGACGGCGCCAGCGCAGTGATCCTCGCCGCCGTGTCGTGCAGCTTCTTCGCCGCCATGGACGACCCGGCGCCGCAGATCTACAGGTTCTTCTTCTGGACGCTGATGTCGGTCATCTTCTCCAGCCTGTACCTGTTCCTGGTGCTGCCCAACCTGCACGACTTCCCGATGCTGGTGCTGGCCTTCGCCGTGCCATTCATCTGCGTTGGCACCCTGACCGTGCAGCCGCGCTTCTACCTGGGTACCTTGCTGACCATCGTCAACACCTCGACCTTCATCAGCATCCAGGGTGCCTACGATGCTGACTTCTTCACCTTCCTCAATTCCAACCTGGCCGGTCCCGTGGGGCTGCTGTTCGCCTTCATCTGGACCTTGGTGATGCGCCCGTTCGGCGTGGAGCTGGCAGCCAAGCGCATGACCCGCTTCGCCTGGCGCGACATCGTCGAAATGACCGAGCCGGCCACCCTGGCCGAGCACCGCCAGGTCGGTGTGCAGATGCTCGACCGCCTGATGCAGCACCTGCCGCGCTTGTCGCAAACCGGGCAGGACAGCGGCGTGGCACTGCGCGACCTGCGCGTGGGGTTGAACCTGCTCGACCTGCTGGCCTATATGCCGCGTGCCGGGCAGCAGGCTCGCGAGCGCCTGAACACGGTAGTCGAGGAAGTCGGCGCGCACTACGCCGCCTGCCTGCGCGCCGGCGAGCGCCTGCACGCCCCGGCCGCGCTGCTGCGCAACATGGAGCGCGCGCGCCTGGCGCTGAACCTGGATGAACTGTACGAGCGCGGCGATGCCCGTACCCACCTGCTGCACGCGCTGAGCGGCCTGCGCCTGGCGCTGCTGCCGGGCGTGGAGGTGATGCTCGAGCCAGCCGAACAACCGCAACTGCCCCCCGGCCTCGACGGAGCGCCCCTGTGATTGGTGAACTGGATATCAGCGGGGTATTCCTGCCCACGCTGCTGGTGATGATGTTTGGCACCTACCTGCTGTTCCTCGGGGTGCACGCGGTGCTGGTGCGCCTGCATTTCTACCGCCTGGTCTGGCACCGGGCGTTGTTCAACGTTGCTCTGTATGCCGTGCTGCTTGGTGCGGTGGACCACTTTTGCCGAAACCTGATGCTGCCATGAAAAAACCTTTGCTGACCCTGGGCCGTGTGGTCCTGACCTTGCTGGTAGTGACCTTCGCCGCCGTGCTCGTGTGGCAGATGGTGGTGTACTACATGTTCGCCCCCTGGACCCGCGACGGCCACATCCGCGCCGACGTGATCCAGATTGCCCCGGACGTGTCCGGGTTGATCCAGAAGGTCGAGGTGCGTGACAACCAGACCGTCAAGCGCGGCGATGTGCTGTTTACCATCGACCAGGACCGCTTCACCCTGGCCCTGCGCCAGGCCAAGGCGACCTTGGGTGAGCGCCAGGAAACCCTGGCCCAGGCCTCCCGCGAAGCGCAGCGCAACCGCAAGCTGGGCAACCTGGTGGCCGCCGAACAGCTGGAAGAAAGCCAGTCCCGCGAGGCCCGTGCCCGTTCCGCCGTCAGCGAAGCGCAGGTGGCCGTCGATACCGCCCAGCTCAACCTCGACCGCTCGGTGGTGCGCAGCCCGGTGGACGGTTACCTGAACGACCGAGCACCGCGTAATCACGAATTCGTCACCGCCGGCCGCCCGGTGCTGTCGGTGGTCGACAGCGCCTCGTACCACGTCGATGGCTACTTCGAGGAAACCAAGCTTGGCGGTATCCACATCGGCGATGCCGTGGACATTCGCGTCATGGGCGACAACACCCGCCTGCGTGGTCATGTGCAAAGCTTCGCCGCCGGCATCGAAGACCGTGACCGCAGCAGTGGCGCCAACCTGTTGCCCAACGTCAACCCCGCATTCAGCTGGGTGCGCCTGGCCCAGCGTATTCCGGTGCGCATCGCCTTTGATGAAGTGCCGCAAGACTTCCGCATGATTGCCGGGCGAACCGCCACGGTGTCGATCATCGAGGGCCAGCGCCCATGAAACAGCTGATCCTGGCGGGGCTGTGCCTGTCGTTGGGGGCCTGCATGATGGTCGGCCCCGACTATGAGGTGCCGAAGGACGCGGCGGTGCAACGCAGCGACCTCAACGGCCCGCTGCGCCAGGATGCCGACAGCGTGGTATCGGCACCGGTGCCTGAGGACTGGTGGCAGCTGTATCAGGATCAACGGCTGAACGAGCTGGTGCGCCAGGCCCTGAGTGCCAACACCGACCTGCGCGTGGCTGCCGCCAACATTGCCAAGGCGCGCGCCCAGGTCGAAGTGGCTGAGTCGCAAGGTGGCTTCAACGGCGGCGTCAAACTTGGCGCCCAGCGCCTGCAGGAATCGGGCGAGGCCTTCCTGCTGCCAGAGAAAGTGCCGGTGGCCAACATCGGCGAAGCCATCATCAGTGCTTCGTACCAGTTCGACCTGTGGGGTACTTTCAAGCGTGGCACCGAGGCGGCCAAGGCCAATGCCGACGCAGTGCAGGCCGCCGCCGATACCGCCCGCATCACCTTGGTGGCGGATGTGGTCAAGGCCTACACCCAAGTGTGCTCGGCCAACGAGGAATACCACATTGCCCGCGAGTCGCTCGATCTGCAGGAGCAGAGCGTGAAGCTCAACCAGCGCCTGCGTGATGCCGGGCGTGGCGACGAAACCCAGGTCACCCGCTCGCAGACCCAGTTCAAATCCTTGCGCGCCGAACTGCCACGCTTCAAGGCGGAGCGCGAGACGGGCATCTATACCCTGGCTGCCTTGTTGGCAAAACCGGTCGACCAGCTGCCTGCCGGCACTGCCGATTGTGCCGAGCTGCCGCACCTTAACCAGCTGGTCCCGATGGGCGATGGCGCGGCGTTGCTCAAGCGCCGTCCAGACGTGCGCCAGGCCGAACGGCAGCTGGCCGCTGCCACTGCCTACATCGGCGTGGCCACCGGCGCCCTGTACCCCGACATCAGCATCGGCGCCCAGGTTGGCACCATCGGTATCCTCGAGAACCTTGGCGAGCCGGCGACCAACCGCTGGGGCTTCGGCCCGCAGATCAGCTGGACCATCCCCACCAATGGCACCCGCGCCCGCATTCGCATGGCCGAAGCCTCGACCCAGGCAGCCCTGGCGAATTTTGACGGGGTAGTGCTGAACGCCATTCGCGAGACCCAGACCCGCCTGGCGCAGTACAGCGCCCTGCTGGACCGGCGTGACGCGCTGGCCGAGGCGGAGAAGTCGGCCAAGGAAGCGGCGGACCAGACGCACCGGTATTACCAGGCGGGGCGTGAATCGTTCCTGGCCGACCTGCAGGCGACGCGTACCTATACCGACATGCGCGCGCAGCTGGCAGCGGCCAATAGCCAAGTGGCTCAGGGGCAGATTGGAGTGTTCCTGGCGTTGGGTGGGGGGTGGAAGGACACCGCCAAGCCTTGAGGCCCAATCGCCGGCAAGCCAGCTCCCACAGGTACTCCACCGCCTTTGAGACCTGTGGTTCACCTGTGATAGCCGGCTTGTGCATGCCTTGAAGTTGGTCCGGACCATGTGGGAGCTGGCTTGTGCATGCCTTGAAATTGGTACGGACCATGTGGAAGCTGGCTTGTGCATGCCTCGAAGTTGGTGCGGACCATGTGGGAGCTGGCTTGCCGGCGATGAGGCCCAGGCAGGTCAGCGCCTGCCACAGGCCTGATGAGTACCCTGTGGGAGCTGGCTTGCCGGCGATAGGGCCCTGACAGGCAAAGCCCCATCAAAGCCAAATTGCATCCCAGTGCGGATAATCCCTCACCCTCGCGACCAATCCTGCCCGCTTCGGATTCATGACGATGTACCGCGCCATTGCCTGCACATTCTCCTCCCGGCGCAATGCCCGGTCATGAAATCCCTTCTGCCAGAGCTGGCCGCTTCGCCCTTGATACCTGTTGATCATCATGGTGCTGCGAGATTTCACCCTGCGCATCAAGCGCTTCAGGCTGCCCGGTCCAAGCTCGACCAGCCAATGAAAATGATCTGGCATCACCACCCAGGCCAGCGATCTGACGGCACCTTCCTCTTCAGCCTGGCGCAACTCGGCAACCAGCAAGCGGGCCGAGTGAAAATCAGTGAATATTGGGGCCCGGTCGAGGGTTGTGCTGGTAAGCAGATACAATCGACTGGTTTCCGAAAAACGGCCAAGCCGTAACTGGTCTGAGTGGGGGCGATCCATGTTCCCTGTCTCCTGATGGTTTGCTCCTCAGGCTAGTGGCTATGGATCTGCGAATAACCAATCAATTGGTACCCGGTGTTTCCAGTGACATCGGCGCAACCTTTATCGCCGGCAAGCCAGCTCCCACCTCGACCGCATCTCCCCAAAGCCATGTGCAATACCTGTGGGCAGGCAACACAAGACAGAATCTCCCACAGGTTCAGCGCATCCCCCTCTTCATCTGATTTGTACCAAGATTTTTCATGAAATCCGCCCGGCACCCTTGAGCGAAGCAAAGTGGGAGTGAACAATGTTCTCTTTCGCATTCCCTTCGAGACTGGCCATGAAAACCCGTTCCCGTCTGCTTGCCTGGCTGCCGGTTATATTGCTCGGCCCGGTGCTGGCGCTGTGCAGCACCCTGGCGCTGGCCGAAGCCCCCGCCGAGGCCACCAAGGCCCTGCACCTGCTGGACTACATTGGCGCCGACTACCCGCCCACCGTGCAAGGCGGCAAGGTGATCGACGATGGTGAATACCGCGAGCAGCAGGAGTTCAGCGCGGTATTGGCCGACTTGGTCAAAGGCCTGCCTGCGCATGCTGAACAAGCAGCCCTGGAGCAGGGCGTCCAGGCGCTGCGCCAGGCCATCGACCAGCGCCAGGACGGCCCGGCTGTTGCCAGGCAGGCCCGCCAGCTGGGCGCACGCCTGGCGGTGGCCTACGAGGTCAGCCAGGCTCCAGTGATTACCCCGGACCCAGCCCGCGGCGCTTCGCTGTATGCGCAAAACTGCTCGATCTGCCACGGCGACACTGGCGCTGGCGACGGCCCGGCCGGCGTGGGCCTGGAGCCTGCACCCGCCAACCTGCGCGATGTTTCGCGCCTCGACCAGTTGAGCCTGTTCGACCTCTACAACACCCTGGCCCTGGGCATCGATGGCACCGAGATGCCTTCGTTTGCCGACCAGCTGGACGACCGCCAGCGTTGGGATGTGGCTGCCTACATCGCCAGCTTCACCGCCAAGCCAGAAGCCGGAAAAGGCGACAAGACTTGGAACATCGCCGACCTGGCCCGCCAGACCCCGGCCGAAGTCGCCGCCAGCGAAGGTGCCACGGCCGTGGAGGCGTTCCGCGCCCAGCGCGCCCAGCCGCCGCAGGTCAAGCGAGGCCCTGCGCAATTGCTCGAATACACCGCGAGCACCTTGGACAAGAGCCTGGCGGCCTACCGCGCAGGTGATCACGACCAGGCCTATGACCTGTCAGTAGCGGCCTACCTGGAAGGCTTCGAGCTGGTGGAAAGCTCGCTGGACAACATCGACACCCAGGCGCGCAAGGACACCGAAAAATCGCTGATGGCCTACCGTCAGTCGCTGCAGGACGGCTTGCCCGTGGCCCAGGCCGAGCAACGCCTGAGCGAAGCCAAGGCCAAGCTCGAGCAGGCTTCCAAACTGCTGGGCAGCGATGGCTTGAGCTGGTCGCTGAGCTTTGTATCCGGCTTGCTGATCCTGCTGCGCGAAGGCCTGGAGGCGATTCTGGTGCTGGCGGCGATCCTGGCCTTCCTGCGCAATACCGGCCAGCAGTCGGCGGTGCGCAGCGTCAACATCGGCTGGGGCCTGGCGCTGGTGGCTGGGTTCGCAACCTGGGCGCTGGCAGCCTACGTGATCGACGTCGGTGGCGCCCAGCGCGAACTGCTGGAAGGCTGCACGGCGCTTTTCGCCGCGGTGATGGTGCTGTGGCTTGGCGTGTGGATGCACGACCGCCGCCATGCCGCCGCCTGGCAGGACTACATCAAGAGCAGCCTGGTCAGTGGTGGTGGACGTTTCGGTTTTGCCGTGCTGGCGTTCTTCTCGGTTTACCGCGAACTGTTCGAAGTGATCCTGTTCTACGAAACCCTGTGGCTGCAGGCCGGCCCAGCCGGGCACCAGGCGGTGCTGGCGGGTGGTGCCACGGCGCTGGTGCTGCTGGTGGGGTTGGCCTGGGTGATCCTGCGTGGCTCGGCCAAGCTGCCGCTGTCGCTGTTCTTCAGCATCAACGCCGCGCTGCTATGTGCCTTGTCGGTGGTGTTCGCCGGGCATGGCGTGAAGGCGTTGCAAGAGGCCGGGGTACTTGGAACACGGCCGGTGGCGTTCTTCGAGTTCGACTGGTTGGGGATTCACGCTGACGCCTACTCGCTTTCGGCGCAGGCGCTGGCCTTGCTGGCCATCGTGTTCCTGTACGGGCGCTCGCGCCTGGCGGAGAAGCGCAGGGCAGCGGCCAACTGATTGGGGCCGCGCTGCGGCCCATCGCCGGCAAGCCAGCTCCCACCCCGACCGCATCGGCTTCAAGCCATTTGCAGTACCTGTGGGAGCCGGCTTGCCGGCGATGGGCTGCAAGGCAGCCCCTGGCATTATCAGTTCAGGCCGGCTGTGGCGCCTTGAGAATGTTCTGCAGCAACTGGACACTTTCGACAGCGTCATGACCCAGGCTGGTCAGGTAGCCGCCATCAGGTTGATCGGTCAGCCCCTTTTCATGCAGGCGTTGCGCGGCGGCTACCAGGGCGGGGGAAGCGTTCTTGTGAATCTTGATGCCTTCCTGGCTGCTGTCGTGCTTGAACAGCGAAAGGACTTCCAGTTCAGCGATCAGATCGGGGGTAAAAGGCATGGCGACTCCTGACTTCCAGACAAGGATGACGGCACCGTTCTACGGTGCCTGATCTTCGAGTGTAGCCGGGTTATTCGTCCTCGCCTTGATCCATCTCAGGCGGCAGCTCCGGCAGCGCGCGCAGGGCATTCTCGTACCACTCGCGGTCGAACTCGCGGTCTTCCACCAGCATGTTGTCAATTTCGAAGGCCAGTACATGGGCCATCAGGTTGAGAATGTCTTCGCGCTCGTAACCGACCAGGGTCAGTTTGTTGAACGTGGCTTTCGCCGCCGCCGGGTCGCCGCTTTCTATCTGGTTCTCGATGGCCTGGGTCAGCGTTGCCTCGGCGAAGGCTTCGTCGTCGTCATTGTCGATGTCGGTGGGCTCGCTCATGGCGGTACTCCTAGGATGGGATGCACAGTGTGCCACGCCTGTGGCGGCAATGCCCGGGCATTGACGGGGCGCATGACGCTGGTCAGGAGCGGGCGTACGGTCTATAAAAGCCGGGCCAACCCCTTACGGCCTGGAGGCTGTTACCTCATGCTCAAGCTTCATGGATTCTCGGTCAGCAACTACTACAACATGGTCAAGCTGGCCCTGCTGGAAAAAGGCCTGCCCTTCGAGGAAGTCACCTTCTATGGCGGCCAGGCGCCACAGGCGCTGGAAGTGAGCCCGCGAGGCAAGGTGCCGGTGCTGCAGACCGAACACGGCTTCCTCAGCGAAACCAGCGTGATCCTCGACTATATCGAGCAGACCCAGGGCGGCAAGGCGCTGCTGCCGGCCGACCCGTTCGGGCAGGCCAAGGTGCGTGAGCTGCTCAAGGAAATCGAGCTGTACATCGAACTGCCGGCGCGTACCTGCTATGCCGAGTCTTTCTTTGGTATGCAGGTCGAGCCGCTGATAAAGGAAAAAGCCCGTGCCGACCTGCTGGCCGGTTTTGCCACGCTCAAGCGCAACGGCCGCTTCGCACCCTATGTGGCGGGTGAGCAACTGACCCTGGCAGACCTGATGTTCTGCTTCTCGGTCGACCTGGCCTGCGCGGTGGGCAAGAAGGTGCTGAACATCGACTTCCTGGCGGACTTCCCGCAGGCCAAGGCGTTGCTGCAGCTGATGGGCGACAACCCGCACATGGCGCGAATCGTGGCGGACAAGGAGGCGGCGATGCCGGCCTTCATGGAGATGATTCGCAGCGGCAAGCGCTAAAAGCTGGGGCTGCTTCGCAGCCCATCGCCGGCAAGCCCGCTCCCACAGTTACAGCCACGCTATACCTGTGGGAGCGGGCGTGCCCGCGAACGAGGGCGAAGCCCTCGCAATGGGCCTTAACGCGAAGCCAGCAGCGCCTTGCCGCGGGCGACGGCCGCACGCACCTGCGCCGGTGCGGTACCACCAATGTGGTTACGGGCATTCACCGAGCCTTCCAGGGTCAGCACGGCAAACACGTCCTGCTCGATCTGGTCGCTGAACTGGCGCAGTTCGTCCAGGCTCATTTCGGCCAGGTCCTTGCCGGTGTCCACGCCATACTTCACCGCGTGACCCACGATCTCGTGGCAGTCACGGAACGGCAGGCCACGGCGTACCAGGTAGTCGGCCAGGTCGGTGGCAGTGGAGAAACCGCGCAGGGCCGCTTCACGCATGATGGCGTGCTTGGGCTTGATTGCCGGGATCATGTCGGCAAAGGCACGCAGCGAGTCGCGCAGGGTGTCGGCGGCGTCGAACAGCGGTTCCTTGTCTTCCTGGTTGTCCTTGTTGTAGGCCAGCGGCTGGCCTTTCATCAGGGTCAGCAGGCCGGTCAGGGCGCCGAACACACGGCCGCTCTTGCCACGTACCAGTTCCGGCACGTCCGGGTTCTTTTTCTGCGGCATGATGGAGCTGCCGGTGCAGAAGCGGTCTGGCAGGTCGATGAACTGGAACTGCGCGCTGGTCCACAGCACCAGCTCTTCGGAGAAGCGCGACAGGTGCATCATCGCCACGCTGGCGGCGGCGCAGAATTCGATGGCGAAGTCGCGGTCCGACACGCCGTCCAGCGAGTTGCCGGCCACGGCTTCGAAGCCCAGCAGCTTGCAGGTGAGTTCACGGTCGATCGGGTAGGTGGTACCTGCCAGCGCGGCGCTGCCCAGGGGCATGCGGTTGGCACGCTTGCGGCAATCGACCAGGCGCTCGTAGTCGCGGCTGAGCATTTCGAACCAGGCCAGCAGGTGGTGGCCGAAGGTGACCGGCTGGGCCGTCTGCAGGTGAGTGAAACCGGGCATGATGGTCTCGGCTTCACGCTCGGCCTGCTCCAGCAGGCCCTGCTGCAGGCGGGTGATTTCGGCCAGGATCAGGTCGATTTCGTCGCGCAGCCAAAGGCGAATGTCGGTGGCCACCTGGTCGTTGCGGCTACGGCCGGTGTGCAGCTTCTTGCCAGTGATGCCGATACGGTCGGTCAGGCGTGCCTCGATGTTCATGTGCACGTCTTCGAGGTCGACACGCCAGTCGAAGGTGCCAGCCTCGATCTCGCCCTGGATGGTCTTCAGGCCATCGATGATGGTGTCGCGCTCGGCATCGCTGAGCACGCCGACCTGCGCCAGCATGGTGGCATGGGCAATCGAACCCATGATGTCGTGGCGGTACAGGCGCTTGTCGAAATCGACCGAGGCGGTGAAACGGGCGACGAAGGCGTCGACGGGCTCACTGAAGCGGCCGCCCCAGGACTGATTGGTCTTGTCGGTGCTCATGGATTCACTCATTGCAGGCGTGAACGAAAAAGTGGCGCCGATGATAGCAGGGTTTGGGCTGGCCGCCGCAGGGCGCTGGTCGAGAGAAATGCGCGGAAAACGATAGAGAAGGATTTGCAGGAATGAACGGCAGTGTTCCACGGACCGTCTACAGTTGGACAGAGGACTGGCAGTGAATCTGCCGGCCGAGTGAATCTTTGGCCATCGCACCGGTCTAGAGCGTGACCTTAGTGTCGCTCGAACCATACCTGTCTACGCTATACCTGTGCGAGACTCATTCAGGAATCCAGCGCAATTATGAATGTCCTGATCGTTGATGACGAACCCCAAGGCCGTGAGCGCCTTAGCCGGCTGCTCGGCGAACTGGAGGGTTACACCGTGCTGGAGCCTAGCGCCACCAACGGCGAGGAGGCCTTGGCGCTGATCGAAAGCCTCAAGCCCGATGTGGTCCTGCTGGACATCGGCATGCCAGGCCTGGACGGCCTGCAGGTTGCTGCTCGCCTGTGCGAGCGCGAGGCGCCGCCGGCGGTGGTGTTTTGCACCGGGGACGATGAATACGGTGCCGAGGCTTTCAAGGACAGTACCCTCAGCCATGTGACCAAACCTTTCCAGGCCCAGGCCTTGCGCGATGCCTTGCGCAAGGCTGAAAAGCCCAACCGCGCCCAATTGGCGGCGCTCACCAGGCCGGCCAATGAAGGCGGAGGCCCGCGTAGCCACATCAGTGCCCGCACGCGCAAAGGCATCGAACTGATCCCTTTGCCCCAGGTGATCTATTTCATTGCCGATCACAAGTACGTGACCTTGCGCCACGAGGCCGGGGAAGTACTGCTCGACGAGCCCCTCAAGGCCCTGGAAGACGAGTTTGGCGAACGCTTCGTGCGTATCCACCGCAATGCGCTGGTCGCCCGTGAGCGGATCGAACGCCTGCAGCGCACGCCGCTGGGGCATTTCCAGCTGTACCTGAAAGGCCTGGACGGTGACGCCCTGACCGTCAGCCGGCGCCATGTGGCCGGTGTGCGCAAGATGATGCAAACCCTCTGAGCCTGTACCGGCCCAATCGCCGGCAAGCCAGCTCCCACAGGTATAGCGTCAGCCTTGAGCCTTGCACGGCTTTTGTGGGAGCTGGCTTGCCGGCGATTGGGCGGTACAGGTAAGCACAGGATCCTGATCCACATCTGCTAGCGATACCGGCGATGCTGTTATGATCGACAGCATTTCTCTGGATCGGGGCGTTCCATGTCCACTCGCGAAATCCGCATTGCCACCCGTAAAAGTGCCTTGGCCCTGTGGCAGGCCGAATACGTCAAAGCCCGCCTCGAGCAGGCCCACCCCGGTCTGCTGGTGACCTTGGTGCCCATGGTCAGCCGTGGCGACAAGCTGCTCGACGCGCCGCTGGCAAAGATTGGTGGCAAGGGCCTGTTCGTCAAGGAACTGGAAACCGCCCTGCTGGACAACGAAGCCGACATCGCCGTGCATTCGATGAAGGACGTGCCCATGGACTTCCCCGAAGGCCTGGGCCTGTATTGCATCTGCGAGCGCGAAGACCCGCGTGATGCCTTTGTTTCCAATACGTTTGACAGCCTTGATGCGCTGCCTGCCGGCAGCATCGTCGGTACCTCCAGCCTGCGTCGCCAGGCCCAGTTGCTGGCGCGTCGCCCGGACCTGCAAATCCGCTTCCTGCGCGGCAACGTCAACACCCGCCTGGCCAAGCTGGATGCCGGTGAGTACGACGCCATCATCCTCGCCGCCGCCGGCTTGATCCGCCTGGGCTTCGAAGACCGCATCACCTCCACCATCAGCGTCGATGACAGCCTGCCGGCTGGCGGCCAGGGCGCGGTGGGCATCGAATGCCGCAGCGCCGACCAGCAAATCCACGCGCTGCTGGCGCCGCTGCACCATGCCGATACCGCCGACCGGGTTGTGGCCGAACGCGCCCTGAACAAACGCCTGAATGGTGGCTGCCAGGTACCGATTGCCTGCTATGCGGTGCTGGAAGGTGACCAGCTGTGGCTGCGTGGCCTGGTCGGCCAGCCCAGCGGCGGTACCCTGCTGGTGGCCGATGCCCGCGCCCCACGTACTGCCGCCGAAACCCTGGGCGTGCAGGTGGCCGAGGACCTGCTGGGGCAGGGCGCCGAGGCCATCCTCAAGGAAGTCTACGGCGAGGCCGGCCACCCGTGAGTTCGTGGCGCCTGTTGCTGACCCGGCCTGCCGAGGACTGTGCGGCACTGGCGCAAAGCCTGGCAGCGGCGGGGATAGCCAGCAGCTGCCTGCCGCTGCTGGCAATCGAGCCCGTCGCTGTGGATAACCAGCAACGCCTGTTGCTGGAAGGCCTGCAGGGCTTCCAGGCGATCATCGTGGTCAGCAAGCCGGCAGCCCGCTTGTTGCTTGAGCAACTGGCCGATGCCGGCCTGCAGCCACCCGTGCAAGGCTGGTTCACTGTGGGCGAGGCAACCGCCGCCGTGCTGCAGGGTGCGGGCCTGGCGGTGAGCTTCCCCCCACGTGGCGATGACAGCGAAGCGTTGCTGGCGCTGCCAGCCCTGCGCCAGGCAGTTGCCGTGCCGGCACCGCGGATCTTGATCGTTCGTGGCGTCGGAGGTCGCGAACTGCTGGCAGAGCGTCTTGCAGAGCAAGGTGCTAGTGTCGATTATCTGGAACTGTATCGTCGCTGCCTGCCGGCTTACCCGGCAGGCACCCTGATGCGCCGCATCGAAGCGGAACGCCTCAATGGCCTGGTGGTCAGCAGTGGGCAGGGTTTTGAACACTTGCAGCAGATGGCCGGCGCCGATTGGCCGCAGCTGGCGCGTCTGCCGCTGTTCGTGCCCAGCCCTCGGGTTGCCGAGCAGGCCAGGGCCGCCGGGGCCCAACAGGTTGTGGATTGCCGTGGCGCCAGTGCCACGGCCTTGCTGGCAGCCGTGCAGCGCAGCGCTGCACCTGCCTCTTAAGGCGCTAAGCTGAACGCGATGCGCCCCCATGCAAAGGATGGATACGTGAGCGAGACTGTCTTGTCCAATAACGATCAGCCGTCGGCACAAGCGCCGGCGGAACCCGTCACCACCCCACCTGCCAAGCGCTCCGGCAGTGGCCTGGCAACGCTGGCCCTGCTGTTGGGCGCGGCCGGGGTGGCGGTAGGTGGCTGGGGTGTCTGGCAGGTGCGTCAACTGCAAGGCAGCGAATTCAACCAGGGCCAGCACATCGAGGCGCTGAACCAGCGCGCCGAGGCCCTGCAGCAGCGTGAACAGCAGATCAGCGCGCAACTGGCCAGCCTGCCAGCGGCCAGCGAGCTGGAAGACCGCCGCCGCCTGGTGGCGCAGTTGCAAGGCGACCAGCAACGCCTCAGCCAGCGCCTGGAAACCGTACTGGGCGAAAGCCGCAAGGAATGGCGCCTGGCCGAGGCCGAGCACCTGCTGCGCCTGGCCACCCTGCGCCTGTCTGCGCTGCAGGACATCACCAGTGCCAAGGCCTTGGTCGAGGGGGCGGACGAGATCCTGCGCGAGCAGAGCGATCCGGGTGCCTTCGCCGCCCGTGAGCAACTGGCGCGCAGCCTGGCCACGCTCAACAGCACTCAGCAACCGGACCGTACCGGCCTGTTCCTGAAACTGGCCGCTCAGCGTGAGCTGGTGCAGCAACTCAGCGCCCAGTCGCCGGAGTTCGACACCAATGCCGATGCCTTGGGCGCGCTCACCGCCGATGGTGACGGCGCCAGTCGCCTGTCCCAGTGGTGGGCCGAGATCTCCAAGTACTTCCAGATCGACTTCAACGCCGATGACAACGTGCGTCCGCTGCTGGCCGGGCAGCAACTGAACCAGCTGCGCCTGGCCCTGAGCCTGACCATCGAGCAGGCCCAGTGGGCAGCGCTCAATGGCGACAGCAAGGTGTACACCCAGGCGCTGGACGACGCCCGCAGCGTGCTGCTGGCCAATTTCAACGCCGACAACCCGCAAAGCAAGGCCATGCTTGACAGCCTCAATGCCCTGGCCGAGCAGCCGGTGTCGGTGGTTACCCCCGACCTCAGCGAAAGCCTGGCCGCAGTGCAGGCCTATATACAGCGCCGCCACCTGCCGGCCGAGGCTGAAGGGGGCAAGCCATGAAGCGTGTCTACCTGCTGGCCGTGCTGGCGATCGTGGTCGCCGCGGCGCTGGGTGTTGCGGTCGCCAAGCACAGCGGCTACGTGCTGATTTCCTATGGCAGCTTCCGCTACCAGTCGGGACTTTGGGCGGCCCTGGCCGGCTTGCTGGCTGTAGTGCTGCTGCTGTGGCTGGTGCGCTACCTGGTCGGCCTGGTGCTGACTTCCAGCGGCGTGGTCAACCCGTGGTCGCGGCGTAATCGCAGCCGGCGCGTTCGTCTGGCCATCGAGCAGGGTCAGCTGGACCTCGCCGAGGGCCGTTGGGCCAGTGCCCAGCGCCATCTGCACCGTGCCGCCGAGGCCGAGCGCCAGCCGTTGCTGTACTACCTCGGTGCCGCGCGTGCCGCCAACGAGCAAGGCCGAACCGAAGACAGCGACAACCTGCTGGAACGTGCCCTGGAGCGCCAACCGCAAGCGGAACTGGCTATCGCCCTGACCCATGCACAGTTGCAGATGGACCGTGGCGAAAGCGACGGCGCCTTGGAAACCCTGCTGGCCATGCAGGAGCGCCACCCGCACAACGGCCAGGTGCTGCGCCTGCTGCAGCGCCTGCACCTGGAGCGCGGCGACTGGTCGGCACTGATCCGCCTGCTACCCGACCTGCGCAAGGGCAAGGTGCTGCCGGCCGCCGAGCTGGCAGCCCTGGAACAACGTGCCTGGGGCCAGAACCTGAGCCTGGCCACCACCCGTGGCGAGGACGCGCAAAGTGCCCGTCAGGCCTTGGAGCGCGCCTGGCAGCAACTGACCGCAGCCCAGCGCCAGGAGCCACAGCTGGTGCTGGCCTATGCCGAGCAATTGCGCCAGGTGGGTGCCCAGAGCGAAGCCGAACAAGTGCTGCGTACCGCCCTCAAGCGTGAATACGAAAGCCACCTGGCCCGCCTGTACGGCCTGGTGCGCGGCGATGACCCGGCGCGCCAGCTGCAAACAGCCGAAGGTTGGCTCAAGGCCCACCCGCAAGATGCCAGCCTGCTGCTTACCCTGGGCCGTCTGAGCCTGCAGAACCGCCTGTGGGGCAAGGCGCGCGACTACCTGGAAAGCAGCCTGCGCATGGAGCGCAACCCCGAGGCCTGTGCCGAGCTGGCGCGCCTGCTCGCTGGCCTGGGCGAGACCGAGCGCAGCAACCAGCTGTTCCAGGAGGGCCTCGGCCTGCTGGACGAGCGCCTGCTGGCCCTGCCTTTGCCCGAAGGCGTACGCGCCTGACCTACCCCAGGGCCCGCGCAAAGGTGCGGGCCTTGGGGGCGGGTAACCTTTCTCTCGATGTAAGTTAGATTTGCAATCCATTTCTTCAGACGTTTCCTACTGCATAGTTGGAAATTTCCTTCGCGATTCAGCGACTTGTCGTTGCTGTCGCGCCTTGAAACAAAGCGCGTCTTTCCTCTACCGTTTCAGGCCACTTCATTATCCCGGGACCTTCACCGCCCATGCTGCCGGCCCGTTTGCGCACCTTTTTCCTACCTGCCTGCCTTGCTGCACTGGCGGTACTGGCCGCGTCCTTCCACCTGGAAAGCGTCCTCGGGCTGGTGCCCTGCCCGTTGTGTTTCAGCCAGCGGCTGCTGCTTGGCGTGTACGCGCTGCTGTGCCTGGCGGCAGTGCTGCAGGCACCGGGTACGGCGGGCATTCGCTGTTACGCGCGGGCGACGCTGGGCTGTTCGCTGGCCGGGGCGTTGCTGGCAGCGCGACATGTCTGGTTGCAAGGGGATGACGGGGCCATCCCGGTCTGCCCGGTGCCGCTCGGGCGGCTGTTCGAGCAATCCTGGGGCGAGGCGGCACGGCAATTGTTGTTCGGCGGCCCGGATTGCAACTCGCTGACCTGGAGCTTTCTCGACCTGACCCTGCCCGAGTGGAGCCTGCTGGCCTTCCTGCTGCTGGCGGTGCTGCCCTTGAGTTGCCTGCTGGCGTATCGTTTCCGCACCCTGGCGAGAACATGACCTGGCGCAAGGTTGCGCCATTGGCACGACCAATGGCCGTGTAACAGGGTATTAAACACTTGTATGAACTTTGTCCGCTGCGTACCTTGAAGGGCAGCACGCGCGGGAATAATCTCCCAGCACGCATACCGAAAACACAACTGCTCGATGCCGCCTGCTGATGTCACCTTTGTGCTGCACGGTCGTGGTGCGAGGTGCAGCGGCATCTACCCAGAAGGGAAGAGATCGCCATGCTCGATAGTTGTCAGAACGCTCAGGAACGCTGGGGTGGGGTTCACAAACTGATCGACCGCTGGCTGGAGGAGCGCCAGGAACTGGTGCAGGCTTTCCGCGCGCTGCGCGATGCCAAGCCGGCCTTCGCCGACAAGGACACGAACGGGGAGTTTTGCGCGCTCCTTGTCGACTACGTTTCGGCGTGGCATTTCGAAGTCTGCGAGCAGCTGGTCAGTGAGGCCAAGGCCTTCGGCGACGAGAAGGCGCTGAAGTTGGCCGAAGATATCAACCCACGGATCAACGACAGTACTCAGATCGCACTGGCCTTCAATGACCATTGCGCCAAGGGTGAATGCAAGGACACCGAACGCTTTGCCGAAAAGCTGGGCAAGCTGGGTGGCCTGCTGCACGAGCGCTTCGAACTGGAAGACTGCCTGATCGAAGTGTTGCACAACGCGCACAAGGAAGAAGGCGCGGTCCAGGCTTGAGGGTTGGCGTCAGTCGCCAACCGCCAGCAGTTCGATCTCGAACACCAGGGGTGTATAGGGGGCGATCAGGTCGCCCGCGCCCTCGGCGCCATAAGCTTGCGCTGAGGGAATCACCAGGCGCCATTTGGCGCCGGTGTGCATCTTTGGCAAGGCCACCTGCCACCCTTCGATTACCGAGTCCAGGCTGAACCACTGGGGCGTCTGGTTCTGGTCGAACACCGAGCCGTCTGGCAGCCTGCCCACGTAGCGCACCTGCACCTTGCCACCGGCTTTGGGCTGCGCGCCCGTACCTGCTTGCAGTTCGCTGTAGAGCAAGCCCTCCGGTAGTTCGTGCACGCCATAACGACCACGCTCGTTGGCCATGAAGCGTGTTTCGGCAGCTTGAAGTTTCTGCATGGCGGCATCGCCTTCCTGGGCTTCCTGCTGCTGGAGCAAGGCCTGCATGCGTGCCTTGTCGAGTTTCAGCGGTTGCCCCTGGTAGGACTGGCGCAGGCCTTCTACCAGCGCATCCAGTTGCAGGCCCGGCATATCCTGGCGCAGCCGCTCACCCAGGCTGGCGCCGATGCTGTAGGCGAGGTCATGTTCTTCGCTGTCGGCTAGGGCGATGGGTGCCAGCAGGCATAAACCTAAAACAAGATATCGAGGCATGGTCAGTTCCTGCGCCAATGAGCGGGGAAGTATGCCAGTGTTTCGACAGATTTCAGTTTTTGTATCTACCGGTACTGGCCCTATCGCCGGCAAGCCAGCTCCCACCTCGACCGCATCGACTTCAAGTCAGGCGCAGTACCTGTGGGAGCTGGCTTGCCGGCGATAGGGCCGGTACAGATAATTGCCAAATATCAGCAATGATTTATTCAGCAACTACACTTGCTCGGAGCTGCAAGATAACAACTTTGCCCAGGCATGCAACGCGGCGTAAATAATACTGTCAACATGCCCTAGCGGCGGTAGCAGCAGAAGCATAGTATGAGCCGCAATCTCGTCAGCCAGGAGGTAAACCATGTCGGCTAAAAAGAAGCCAGTAAGCACGCCGTTACACCTGCTCCAGCAACTTTCGGGCAGCTTGCTCGAACACTTGGAAGATGCCTGCTCGCAAGCGCTGGCTGATGCGGAAAAACTGCTGGCCAAGTTGGAAAAGCAGCGTGGCAAGGCCCAGGAAAAACTGCACAACGGTCGCCTGAAACTGCAAGACGCGGCCAAGGCAGGTAAAGCCAAGGCGCAGACCAAGGCGCAAAAAGTCATTGGCGAACTTGAAGAACTGCTCGACTCCCTCAAGGAACGTCAAACCCAGACCCGTTCTTATATCCAGCAACTCAAGCGCGATGCCCAGGACAGCCTCAAGCTGGCCCAAGGTGTAGGCAAGGTTCGCGAAGCTGCAGCCAAGGCGCTTGACCAGCGTGCTGCCAAGACCTCCAAACCGGCAGCCGCCAAACCTGCCACCAAGGCTGCTACGGCCAAACCTGCAGCCAAGCCGGCCGCCAAGGCCACTGCTGCCAAACCTGCGGCCAAGCCAGCCGCCAAGGCCACTGCTGCTGCCAAACCTGCGGCCAAGCCGGCAGCCAAGGCGACTGCTGCTGCCAAACCTGCAGCCAAGCCAGCCGCCAAGGCCACTGCTGCTGCCAAACCTGCAGCCAAGCCAGCCGCCAAGGCCACTGCTGCTGCCAAACCTGCGGCCAAGCCAGCCGCCAAGGCCACTGCTGCGGCCAAACCTGCGGCCAAGCCAGCCGCCAAGGCCACTGCTGCTGCCAAACCTGCAGCCAAGCCGGCTGCCAAGGCCACTGCTGCTGCCAAACCGGCAGCCAAGCCAGCAGCCAAAGCCACCGCAGCCGCTAAACCTGCAGCCAAGCCAGCGGCAGCCAAAACGCCAGCCAAAGCCGCTGCTGCCAAGCCGGCCACGAAACCAGCTGCCGCCAAGGCCCCAGCACGTACGGCCGCCAAACCCGCCGCCAAGCCAGCAGCTGCCAAGCCTGTTGCCAGCAAGCCAGCCGAAGCCAAACCGGCTACGCCAGCCGCCAGCACTCCGGCCGTCGCGACCAACTCGGCCACCCCGGCAACTTCGGTAGCGCCATCGGCACCTGCCAGCACCCCGGCTCAGGCACCGTCTTCGGCGTCCTGAAGCGCTGCCGCCGCGACGCGCAACCGAACCAGCGCGTCGTGGTGGCGGGCCTGGGCCGGCGCCAGCCGGTCCAGCCAGTTTTCCATGGGCTCATGGGCGCCCACCGGCCACTGTCGCGAACGCTCCTGCAAGCGTTCCAGCAAGGCTTTCTCGGCTTGTAACTCCAATCCTTTCACCTGCTCCCGCAACGCCGCCAGCTGCGCATCACCTTGCGCCGCTGCTCGCCACTGTTGGCGCAAGCTACGTAACGGGTTGACCACTTCGCGCTGCCAGGGCTCGGTAACCTCGCGCAATGCCTGTACGCGATCGTCCCGCACGGCCACGCCACGTGCCTGCAACCAGGTTGCGCACAGCAGCAGACAGGCATCGCCACCCAGCGCCTGCAGGTCTAGGCAGGCGGCTTCCACGCCGGGCCTGGCGTACAGGGCCAGGGCGTGATTCCACAGGTCGGTGTGCATGGTTCCACTCGCGCTATGGGCCGAGGAAGCTGGTAGACTCCGCGACCATCATGATCAGACTATCCAACCTCACTTTACAGCGTGGTCCGCAGCGCTTGCTAGAAGGCGCCGAGATGACCCTGCACACCGGTCACAAGGCCGGCCTGATCGGCGCCAACGGCGCCGGAAAATCCAGCCTGTTCGCCTTGCTGCGCGGTGAGCTGTCGCCTGATGCCGGCGATTGCCAGCTGCCCGGTGACTGGCGCATCGCCCACATGCGCCAGGAAGTCGATACCCTCGACCGCCTGGCCGTGGACTATGTGCTCGACGGTGACGTGCGCCTGCGCAAGGTCCAGGCCGAACTGGCCGCGGCCGAGCAGGCCCACGACGGTACCGCCCTGGCGCGCCTGCACATTGAGCTGGATAGCGCCGACGGCTATACCGCCGACGCCCGCGCACGCAAGTTGCTGGCCGGCCTTGGTTTCACCAACGAACAGATGGACCGCCGCGTCGGCGACTTCTCCGGTGGCTGGCGGATGCGCCTGAACCTGGCCCAAGCCCTGATGTGCCCGTCCGACCTGCTGCTGCTCGACGAGCCCACCAACCACCTGGACCTGGACGCTATCCTGTGGCTGGAGGACTGGCTCAAGGGCTACCCCGGCACGTTGTTGCTGATCTCCCACGACCGCGACTTCCTCGATGCCGTGGTCGACCATGTGCTGCACGTCGAGCAGCGCAAGCTGAACCTGTACAAAGGCGGCTACACCGCCTTCGAGCGCACCCGGGCCGAGCGCCTGGCGCAACAGCAGCAGGCCTACGAGAAACAGCAGGCCCAGCGTGCGCACATGGAAAAGTACATTGCCCGCTTCAAGGCCCAGGCCACC
Organism: Pseudomonas sp. B8(2017); assembly: GCF_002113575.1. Taxonomy (NCBI): domain Bacteria; kingdom Pseudomonadati; phylum Pseudomonadota; class Gammaproteobacteria; order Pseudomonadales; family Pseudomonadaceae; genus Pseudomonas; species Pseudomonas sp. B8(2017). Next base: position 33,789 of record NZ_NEIO01000006.1, read on the forward strand.
AAGGCCCGCCAGGCACAGAGCCGGATCAAGGCCCTGGAGCGCATGGAGGAGCTGTCGGCGGCGCATGTCGATTCGCCGTTCGACTTCGTTTTCCGCGAGTCACATAAAATCTCCAGCCCGCTGCTCAGCCTGTCCGAAGGCCGTCTGGGCTACGGTGACAAGGCGATCCTCGACAAGGTCAAGCTGCAGCTCACCCCCGGTGCGCGCATTGGCCTGCTCGGCCCCAACGGCGCTGGCAAGTCGACCCTGATCAAAAACCTCGCAGGCGAGCTCGAGCCATTGTCGGGCCGCCTGGTGCGGGGTGAGAACCTGGCTGTGGGCTACTTTGCCCAGCACCAGCTGGATTCGCTGGACGACAAGGCCAGCCCGCTGCTGCACCTGCAACGCATTGCCCCCACCGAGCGTGAGCAGACCCTGCGCGACTTCCTGGGTGGCTTCGACTTCCATGGCGATCGCGTCGACGAGCCGGTGGTGAACTTCTCCGGTGGTGAGAAGGCCCGCCTGGCGTTGGCCCTGATCGCCTGGGAGCGACCGAACCTGCTGCTGCTCGACGAACCGACCAACCACCTCGACCTGGAAATGCGCCTGGCGCTGACCATGGCCCTGCAGGAGTTTGCCGGTGCCGTGGTGGTGGTGTCGCACGACCGTCATCTGCTCAAGAGCACTACCGACGACTTCCTGTTGGTGGCTGACGGCAAGGTCGACATCTTCGATGGTGACCTGGACGACTACAGCCGCTGGCTGGTCGAGTACCGCCAGCGCAGCGCGCCGGCCAGTACCGCCCCGGTCAACCCGGACAAGACCGACAAGAAGGCCCAACGCCAGGCTGCCGCAGCCTTGCGCCAGCAACTGGCCCCGCACAAGAAGGCTGCCGACAAGCTGGAAGCCGAGCTCAACCAGGTGCACGCGCAACTGGCCGAGATCGAGACCGCGCTGGGTGATGGTGGCCTCTACGACGCGTCGCGCAAGGACGAGTTGCGTGACCTGCTGGCGCGCCAGACCAAGCTGAAGCAGCGCGAAGGCGAACTGGAAGAGGCCTGGATGGAAGCGCTGGAAACCCTCGAAAGCATGCAGGCCGAGCTCGAGGCGCTGTCCTGATGGAGGAACTGCGTTCGCTGCTGCCAGGGCAATGGATGGACACCTTCTGGCTGGGCTTGCAGATCCTGTTGATCCTGGTAGCGGCCTTCGTCCTGCAGCGCATCGTTGCACGCGGGCTGAGCCGCCTGAGCCAGCGTTACCCGTTGCCGCCGGAACTGCTGGTGCCGGTGCGTGGCGGCCTGCGCTGGCTGATCATGGGCAGCGCGTTGCTGTTTGTGCTGGAGCGCCTGGGTGTATCGGCGACTGTGCTGTGGACAGCACTGTCCGGCTTCGTCGCGGTGGCGGCAGTGGCCTTCTTCGCCATGTGGAGCGTGCTTTCCAACCTGCTGTGCGCGGTGCTGATCTTCACCGTCGGGCCGTTTCGTATTGGTGACGTGGTCGAACTGGTCGACACCCTGGACAAGCCGGGCGTCAAGGGCCGGGTGATTGCCATCAACCTGCTGTTCACCACCCTGATGGAAATGCCCGAGGCGGGCGGGGCGCTGGTGCAGGTGCCCAATAGCCAGTTCTTCCAGAAGTCGGTACGGCGCTGGCGCGGGGCTGAGGTGCAGTCCATGCACAAAGAGTCGCCTGTCGAGGCTGACTGAACCTGCACCGGCCTCTTCGCGGGTAAACCCGCTCCCACAGGAATTCCGCAGCCCTTGGGGACAGCGCGATACCTGTGGGAGCGGGTTCACCCGCGAAGAGGCCAGCACAGACAATACAAATCCTTCAGAAATCGCTGGTTATTTTTTCACCAACACCTTAGCTTAACGTTTTGCAACATATGTTCGAGCGAGGTGTGTGATGTCGATGGAAGTGTGGTTGGGCTTCTTTGCCGCCTGTTGGGTGATCAGTCTTTCACCCGGTGCCGGGGCGATTGCCTCGATGTCCAGCGGCCTGCAATACGGCTTCTGGCGTGGTTACTGGAACGCCCTGGGCCTGCAACTGGGCCTGATCGTGCAGATCGCCATCATCGCCGCCGGCGTCGGCGCCATCCTGGCCGCCTCGGCCACGGCCTTCCAGATCATCAAATGGTTCGGCGTCGCCTACCTTGTCTACCTGGCCTACAAGCAATGGCGAGCCTTGCCGATGGACATGAGCGATGAATCCGCCGTGCGCCCTATCGGTAAACCGCTGAGCCTGGTGTTCCGTGGCTTCCTGGTCAACGTCAGCAACCCCAAGGCACTGGTGTTCATGCTGGCGGTGCTGCCGCAGTTCATCAACCCGCATGAGCCGCTGTTGCCGCAGTATGTGGCGATCACGGTGACCATGGTCACCGTGGATATGCTGGTGATGGCGGGGTACACCGGGTTGGCTGCGCGGGTTTTGCGCTTGCTGCGTACGCCCAAGCAGCAGAAGCGTTTGAACCGGACGTTCGCCGGGTTGTTCATTGGCGCGGCCACCTTCCTGGCGACTTTGCGTCGCGCGCCAGTCTGACAGACCGTATGTAGGCCATTCGCGGGCTTGCCCGCTCCCACAGGTATTACTGCAGCCCTGAGGGCAGCGCAGTACCGGTGGGAGCGGGCAAGCCCGCGAATGGGCCACCTCTATTTCTGCTTGTCCACCAACCCCTTGAGCAAATCCACCGGCAGCGGAAAGACGATGGTCGAGCTCTTGTCCCCCGCAATCGTCCCCAGCGTCTGCATGTAACGCAACTGCATCGCCCCAGGCTCCTTGCTCAGCATCTGCGCCGCCTGCATCAATTTCTCCGACGCCTGCAACTCACCCTCGGCATGGATCACCTTGGCCCGTCGTTCACGCTCGGCCTCGGCCTGGCGGGCAATGGCACGCACCATCGATTCGTTGAGGTCGACGTGCTTGATCTCGACGTTGGCCACCTTGATGCCCCAGGCATCGGTCTGTGCATCCAGCACCTGGCGAATGTCCGAGTTCAGCTGCTCGCGTTCGGCCAACAGTTCATCCAGTTCGTGCTTGCCGAGCACCGCGCGCAGCGTGGTCTGGGCCAGCTGGCTGGTCGCCACGAGGAAATCCTCGACCTGGATGATCGCCTTCTGCGGGTCGAGCACGCGGAAGTAGACCACGGCGTTGACCTTGACCGAGACGTTGTCGCGGGTGATCACATCTTGCGGTGGTACATCCAGCACCACGGTGCGCAGGTCGACCCGCACCATTTGCTGGATCACCGGGATCAGCAGGATCAGCCCCGGCCCCTTCACCTGCCAGAAGCGCCCCAGCTGGAACACCACGCCGCGCTCGTACTCGCGCAGGATGCGGAATGCCGACAGCAACAGCATCGCCAGCACGATCAGCACCGCGCCGAAGCCCAATTGCATGAACATGGTCATTCTCCTTGCGCCGCGGGCGCGGCGGCGCTCACTTCCAGCATGACGCCATGGCGCGCGGTCACCCGCACGTTCTGGCCCGCTTGCAGTGGCGTTGCACACTGCGCCTGCCATTGCTCGCCCTGGGCCAGCACGAAGCCACAGAACGGGTTGCCTGCCATCACCTGGGTGACGGTGGCCAGGCTGCCGACCAGGCCGGCGTCACCGCTGACCAGCGCCCGTCGGCGGGCCTTGAGCGCCATGCCCAGCACACCGCCGATCAGCAGCGCCGAGAGCCCCGCCAGGGTGCCGATCAGGGCCAGCGGGATACCGAAACCAGGGGCATCGGTGTCGATCAGGATCAGCGCGCCGACCACGAAGGCGACGATGCCGCCAAAGCCGACCACGCCGAAACTGGGCAGGAAGGCTTCGGCGATCATGAAGGCGATACCGAGCAATATCAGCGCCACCCCGGCGAAGCTCACGGGCAACAGCTGCAGGGCATACAGCGCCAGCAGCAGGCAGATGCCGCCGACCACGCCGCCTACCGTCGAGCCGGGGTTCATGAACTCGAACAGCAGGCCGTACACACCGATCATGATCAGGATCAGCGCCACGCTGGGGTTGGTGATGACTGCGAGCACCCGTGTGCGCCAGTCCGGCAGGTGCTCGACCAGGCTGGCGCCGGCAGTCTGCAGTTGCTGGGGCTGGCCAGCGACAGTGAGCGTTTTGCCATCGAGCTTGCGCAGCAGGTCGGGCAGGTCATCGGCCACCAGGTCGATCACGTCGAGCCGCAAGGCCTCGCTGGCGGACAGGCTGACCGCCTCGCGCACAGCCTTCTCCGCCCAGTCGGCATTGCGCCCGCGCAGCTGCGCCAGGCCACGAATGTAGGCTGCCGCATCGTTGACCTGCTTGCGCGCGAGGGTTTCGTCATCGCTGCCTTTGGCCTTGTCGTCCTTGGGCGTGCCTGGCGGGGCGCCTATCTGCACGGGGGTTGCGGCGCCCAGGTTGGTACCGGGCGCCATGGCCGCGACATGGCTGGCATAGAGGATATAAGTGCCAGCGCTGGCGGCGCGGGCACCACTGGGGGCGACGAAGGTTGCGACCGGCACGGGGCTGGCGAGAATCGCCTTGATCATCTGGCGCATGGCGCTGTCGAGCCCGCCCGGGGTGTCCATGCGGATAACCACCAGTTGCGCACCCTGCGCCTTGGCCTGGTCGAGGCTGCGCACCAGGTAGTCGGCGCTGGCCGGGCCGATGGCGTCATCGATGCCCAGCACCCAGACTGCACCGGGCGCTGCCAAGCTGCCTGGCGTGATACCAAGCAGCAACAGCAGCAACAGCCAGCGCCAGCAGCGGGTGATCACCTGTCGTCACCTCGTTTGCCTCTATTGCACAAGTTTAGCCCTGCCTGCTGGTACCCGACCTAAAATTGGAAATTGGGGGGCGAAACCGGAGGTGCATCATGCGTATGGCAAAGACCCTGCAGGATCGCCTGGACAAGGCCAACTGCGATTACGACATCATTCCCCATCCACATTCGGCCACCAGCCTGGAGTCGGCCCGTACGGCCGGCGTGCCCGCCGAGCGGGTCGCCAAGTCGGTGATGCTCGATGACCGTCATGGCAACTACATCATGGCCGTGCTACCGGCCAACCGGCATCTGGACATGACCAAGGTGCGCATGTCCGGGGCCTGGCAACTGACCCGTGAAAGCGGCCTGCCGAGCCTGTTCGGCGACTGCGAGCGCGGTGCCGTACCGGCGCTTGGCGATGCCTACCAGATAAAGATGCTGCTTGATTCGAGTCTTACCCGCCAAGGCGATGTCTATCTGGAGGCGGGTGATCACGATCACCTGATCCACATGAGCATGGAGCAATATCTGAAGCTGGTGCCGCGCGCCGAAGTGCGTGAGCTCAGCTGATGCTCTCAACCCATGCCGGGCCGGCATCGTCGACGACCGGTCTGGCGACGAGGAGGAACCATGGATAAGCCGATTCATCCTTTGTCCGAGATTTTCAAACAGCTGGGGCTGTCTGACGATCCGGTCGATATCGACCGTTTCATCACCACCCATTCGCCGCTCGACGACGATATAAAGCTGGTTGACGCGCCTTTCTGGAACGATTCACAGCGCGATTTCCTGAAAGAGAAGTACATCGCTGATGACGACTGGATTCCGATGATCGACCAACTGAACGAGGCGCTGCACCTGCGCAAAAAATAAAGCGCCGAGTGGTGCCTGACGAGTGATTGGCCGTTGCTATGCTCAGGAAAACAACAAGGGGATAGCGCGATGAAAGATCCCTACGCACCGGGCTTCTGGTGCTCCGTGACGATCCTGGGCACATTGACGGCCAGTTATTTCTACGGCATACGGCAAACGCAACAGATGAACCAGGCAGTGCACTTTCTGTATGCCGCTGCCGCCGTCACCGTGGCGGTTGCACTGGTGGCGCTGACCTGGATCGCCTGGCAGCAACTGCACCTGAACAAGCGTGAGGTGGTGCAGGGGCGAACGTTGCTGACCATTTGGAACACCAAGGTCGCGCTACGCCGCGTCGAGACGGTGTTCGACCGCTACTTCTGGGGCAGCTACTGGCATTCGGGGCGCACCTTCGAAGAGGTCATGGGCGAGCTCAAGGGCACGCCGCTGGAGCAGAGCCTGGATGCCCTGAAACGCCAGTGCCGCTTGCTCGATCGCGAAATTCATGACCACCATCACCACTGGCTGGCCAATGCCCGCGACCTGTCCAGCGTGGCCCAGGCCATGGCCCGTGAACGCTACCAGCTGGATGTGGGAGAGCCGACCCGCAGCGGCCATGGCAACACCGCCGTGCTCAACCGGGACCTGGAAGTGCTGGTGTACACCTGGTCGGCGCGCCTGCGCAGCTTCGACCATCAGCTGGACGAACTGGAGCGCGCCTACCATTGAGGCGCTTCATTCACCGCGGATGTATTGCTCCAGTTTCAGGATCAGGTTTGCCTGTTCGGCGATGGTTTCCTTGACCAGGTCACCGATCGACAGCAGGCCGAGCAGCTCGCCATTGCTGACCACCGGCAGGTGGCGCAGGTGGCGGTTGGTCATCAGGTTCATGCAGTACTCGAGGTTCTGCTTCGGTTCCACGGTGACCACCGGCGCACTCATGATCTCGCGCACAGGGGTGGCGGCGGACGAGCGGCCCTTCAGCACCAGTTTGCGCGCATAGTCCCGTTCACTGACGATACCCACTACCTGGTTGGCCTCGACCACCGGTAGCGCACCGACGTTTTTCTCCGCCAGCAGCTTCAGGGCGTCGAGTACCGAGTCATCCGGGCCGATGGTGTACACGGTCTGGTGCTGGGACTTGGTCTTGAGGATTTGGTCGACGGTCTTCATACGGGCCTCTGCGGGTGAAAAAAGCGATGTCTCGGAGTAAATAAAGCATCCGGTACGGCGCTCTGCACGGCAATGCAGGAAACGGCATCGAGTCGATTGAAAAACGTCATGAGCGGTCGCCTGTGCCGGCCTCTTCGCGGGCATGCCCGCTCCCACAGGTTGCGTAATTCCTGTGGGAGCGGGCGTGCCCGCGAAGAGGCCGGTAGAGTTGGCTCAGAGCTTTGGCATCTGCCCGATCCGCGCCACCATCTCGCTCACCACCTGCAAGTCCAGCATGAACTGCTCAACGGTCTTGAACTCGTTGTCGTTGTGCCCGGTGTACTTCACATCCGGCATGGCCAGGCCGAACTGCACGCCGTTAGGCAAGTCGTGTACCGAGGTGGCACCCGCCGAGGTACCGAACTCGTGCTTCATGCCCAGGTTCTCGGTGGCCACATCAAGCAAGGCCTTGACCCATTCGCCCTCGGGGTTGCGGTACATCGGCTCGTCCAGGCTGTAGTCGAAGGCCACCGAGGTATGGCTCTGCCGGGTCCATTTGCCCAGCTTGTCAGCCAGTTCGTCCTTGATCGTGGCAATTGGCTTGCCTTTCGGAATGCGCAGGTTCACCGCCAGTTTCAGGCCTTTTTCATCCACCCCGACAAAGGTCAGCGAGGCGGTCAGCGGGCCCATGAACGAATCCTTGAAGCCCACGCCGAGCTTGTTGCCCAAGTAGTCCAGGCCCCAGTTGTCGGCGGCATAGCGGGCGGCATCGGTGAAGTGGTTTTGCTTGAGCGGCACATCCTTGCCCAGGCCGTTGATGAAACCAAGCATGCGCGCCACCGGGTTGACCCCGGACTCCGGCTCCGAAGAGTGGGCGGAAACGCCGGTCACGGTGAGCAACACCTGCTTGCCATCGGCCTTGGCGGCGATGCTGAAGTCGCCGCCATTACGCTTCACGTAATCGGCGCCGGCTTTTTCCAGCTGGCTGGCCAGCTTCGCCGGGTTGTCGGTGACCAGGGTCGCGACGGAGGTTGTCGGGATCTGGTTGGTGGCCAGGCCGCCGGTCAGGTTGACGATCTCGGCACCCTTGCCACTGGCCTGGCGCTTGCTGAAGCTGGCCATGATCGTGCCGTAGCCTTTCTCGGCGATGACCACCGGGTAGCCGCCATCGAGGGCCAGGTTGTAGTCGGGCGTGGGGTTGCGCTCGAAGTAGTAGGGGATGGCATCACCGCTGGTTTCTTCAGTGGTGTCGATCAGCAGCTTGAACTGGCGAGCCAGCGGCAGGTTCTCGTCCTTGGCCACTTTCAGCGCGTACATCGCCACGACAATGCCGTTCTTGTCGTCTTCGGTGCCACGGCCGTACATGCGATCGCCGACCAGGGTGACCTTGAACGGGTCCAGGCGCGTGCCATCGGCCAGCTTCCAGTTGTCCGGGTTGACCGGCACCACGTCGGCGTGGGCATGGATGCCGACCACTTCCTTGCCGCTGCCCAGCGAAATCTCGTACACCCGGTTGTCGATATTGCGGAAAGCCAGGCCGAAGCTGTCGGCCAGGGCCTTGATCTTGTCGGCGATCCTGAGGAACTCGGGGTTCTCGTGCTGCGGCGTGCCTTCGACGTTGAAGGTGGGGATGGCCACCAGTTCACGCAGGGTTTCGCTGGCAGCCTTGCCGTACTTGATGCGGGTATACAGGCCGAGCAGGCGGTTGATCTCGTTCTGCTGCTCGGCGGCCAGTGGCTTGCCGGCCAGGTAGGCATCCAGGGTTGCCGCGAGGTTGTCGGCCTTGGCCAGGTCGCTGCCTTTGAGCTTGCCGAGGAACTGCTTGAAGTCGCTTGGGTCGCTGCCGTCGAAGGCTTTGACGATGGCCGCGGACTGCTGCTGGGTAAGGTTGGCCTGTGCCGGTTGGGTGAACAGGCCGATGCTGGCCAGCAGCAGGGTGGTGGCGGTAAGTTTTTTCAGGTGCATGGTTGTGCGCATTCCTTCGCCAATCATTGTTGTGGGTTGCCCGTCGGGAAACGGGAAGACGCCCACGCTAACACCAATGACCCGTGGCACGGGAGTGCCAGAAACGCGACATGTCGCACAAACGAAAAAGCCCCGGGCACAGGCCCAGGGCTTTTTGATATGGCGCACTCGGCGGGATTCGAACCCACGACCCCTGCCTTCGGAGGGCAGTACTCTATCCAGCTGAGCTACGAGTGCAACGCGCACGCATGATACCCATCTGATCCGATGGCGTCCATCGCCTTGATCTGTAGCCGTTTTTACCTTTCGCCGAGAGCTGCCGACAGCAGCAATCACAAACGCATCTATCCATATGCGATATCGATATTTCCACAGCAGTTATTATGCCCTCTATTCTCTGGTCACAACTTGTTATAACAAGTATTCGATCAGCGAAGAGACCCCATGGCCGAACTGCTCCCCCTGTCCCCGGTACCGCTTTACACCCAGCTCAAGGAATTGCTGCGCGAGCGCATCCTCGACGGCACTTATCCATCGCATAGCCGCATGCCCTCGGAAAGCGAGCTGGGCAAGGCTTTCGACGTCAGCCGCATCACCGTGCGCCAGGCGCTGGGCGACCTGCAGAAGGAAGGGCTGATTTTCAAGATCCACGGCAAGGGCACCTTCGTCGCCAAGCCCAAGGCTTTCCAGAACGTCAGTACCCTGCAGGGGTTGGGCGAGTCGATGACGCAAATGGGTTACGAGGTGATCAACCGCCTGCGCAGCTTCCGCCATGTGCCGGCCAATGCATTGGTGGCCGCGCGGCTGCAGGTCGAGGAGGGCAGCCTGGTTACCGAGATCCGCCGAGTACGGCTGATCAACCGCGAGCCGGTGTCGCTGGAGCTGACCTGGTTGCCCAAGGCCGTCGGCGAAAAGCTGGAAAAGGCCGACCTTGTCACCCGCGACATTTTCCTGCTCCTGGAAAACGACTGCGGCATTGCCCTTGGCCACGCCGACCTGGCCATCGATGCCGTGCTGGCCGACAGCGACCTGACCCAGGCCCTGGATGTTGAAGAAGGCTCGCCAATCATGCGCATCGAGCGCCTGACCCATGCCGCCGACGGTACGCCACTGGACTTCGAACACCTTTACTACCGCGGCGATGCTTTCCAGTACCGCCTGCGCATCGACCGCCAGAAGGGGAGCAAGGCATGAGCATCCAGACCCAGGACTACGACATCATCGTCATCGGTGGCGGTACCGCCGGGCCGATGGCGGCGATCAAGGCCAAGGAGCAGGACAAAAGCCTGCGCGTGCTGCTGCTGGACAAGGCCAACGTCAAGCGCAGCGGTGCCATCAGCATGGGCATGGATGGCCTGAACAACGCGATCATCCCAGGTCACGCCACCCCCGAGCAGTACACCAAGGAAATCACCGTGGCCAATGACGGCATCGTCAACCAGGCCACGGTGCATGCCTACGCTACCCACAGCTTCGAAACCATCGAGCAACTCGACCGCTGGGGGGTGAAGTTCGAGAAGGACGAGACCGGCGACTACGCGGTGAAAAAGGTTCACCACATGGGTGCCTACGTGCTGCCCATGCCCGAAGGCCACGACATCAAGAAGGTGCTGTACCGTCAGCTCAAGCGTGCCCGGGTCGAAATCAGCAACCGTATGGTCTGCACCCGTGTGCTACTCGATGGTGAAGGCGCGGCCGCTGGCGTGCTGGGTTTCGATTGCCGTAGCGGTGAGTTTCGCGTGGTGCGGGCCAAGGCGGTGATCCTTGCCTGCGGCGCGGCCGGGCGCCTGGGCCTGCCGTCGTCGGGCTATCTGATGGGCACCTACGAGAACCCGACCAACGCCGGTGATGGCTACGCCATGGCCTACCATGCAGGTGCCGAACTGGCCAACCTCGAGTGCTTCCAGATCAACCCGCTGATCAAGGACTACAACGGCCCGGCCTGTGCCTACGTCACCGGCCCACTGGGTGGATATACCGCCAACAGCAAGGGTGAGCGCTTTATCGAGTGCGACTACTGGAGCGGCCAGATGATGTGGGAGTTCCATCAGGAACTCGAGGGCGGCAATGGCCCGGTGTTCCTCAAGCTCGATCACTTGGCCGAGGAAACCATCCAGAACATCGAAGAGATCTTGCACAGCAACGAGCGCCCCAGTCGTGGCCAGTTCCACGCCGGGCGTGGCACCGATTATCGCCAGCACATGGTCGAGATGCATATCTCGGAGATCGGTTTCTGCTCGGGGCATTCGGCGTCGGGGGTGTGGGTCAATGAAAAGGCCGAGACCAGCGTCAAAGGGCTGTATGCCGCGGGCGATATGGCAGCGGTGCCGCACAACTACATGCTCGGGGCCTTCACCTATGGCTGGTTTGCCGGTGTGAACGCTGCGCATTACGTGACCGGGCGCGAATTCGCCGAGGTCGATGCCGAACAGGTCGAGCGCGAGCGCGCGCGGGTGTTTGCCCCGCTGCAGCGTCAGCATGGCCTGCCGCCGGCGCAGGTCGAGTACAAGCTCAGACGCATGGTCAACGATTACCTGCAGCCGCCGAAGGTGACCAAAAAGATGGAAATCGGCCTGGCGCGCTTTGCCGAGATCGAACGTGACCTGGACCAGATGAAGGCCAGCAACCCTCACGAACTGATGCGTGCGATGGAAGTTTCGGTGATTCGCGATTGCGCCGAGATGGCGGCGCGGGCCTCGCTGTTCCGCGAGGAAAGCCGCTGGGGGCTGTACCACCACCGGGTGGACTTCCCTGAGCGCAATGATGGCGAGTGGTTCTGCCATTGCCATCTGAAAAAGGGCGAGAACGGTGAAATGACCAGTTTCAGGAAAGCGGTCGAGCCTTACCTGATTGCGTTGGACGCAGAAGAGCAGACCGCCTACGACCAGCTGCGGGTAAAGGCCGATGCAGCCTAGGCGACGTTGTGTCCTGTGAACACTTCGAAGAACGAGGGCCGCAGGCCCCGAGGACTCCGTGAAATGGCCTACCAGCCGCAAGAAATCTTCTTTCGCAGCAGCGCCCCCGTCACCATCGACGAAGACAAGTGCATCGCCGAAAAAGGCTGCACCGTCTGCGTGGAGGTTTGCCCCATGGACCTGCTGGCGATCAACCCGGCCACGCAGAAGGCCTACATGGCCTTCGACGAATGCTGGTACTGCATGCCCTGCGAAAAGGACTGCCCCACGGGTGCGGTGAAGGTCGACATCCCGTACCTGCTGCGCTGATTCATCCCGCCATCCGGCGCACCACCGGACGCCCTCCTGCTGTGCCCCTCGTTTCCCACCACCCAAGCCGGGCGGCGGAGACGACCCAACTCTTATAACGACTCGAGGGGAAACACCCATGCGCCTTGTTGCAACCGTGGCCGGCCTCGCGCTGGCGCTCACTGGCCTGAATGCCAGCGCCGAAACCATCCGCATCGCCATTGGCACCCAGGACACCACCATCAACTGCGCCACTGGTGGCCTGCTGATACGCGAGCTTGGCCTGCTGGACAAGTACCTGCCGCATGACGGCAAATACAAAGATGCCAAGTATCAGGTGGAGTGGAAGAACTTCACCAGCGGTGCGCCACTGACCAATGAAATGGTCGCTGGCAAACTCGACTTCGGTGCAATGGCCGACTTCCCCGGGTCGTTCAACGGTGTTGCTCACCTGGATGCCGGCAAGCGCAGCCTATTCGTAAGCGTGCTGTCGGGCAGCGTGCACGGCAGCGGCAATGGCATCGTCGTACCGGCGGCGTCCAGCGTGCAGTCGCTGGCTGAACTCAAGGGCAGGACCATTTCCGTGCCGTTCGCCTCCACCGCCCACGGCATGCTGCTGCGTGCCCTAGCAGCCCAGGGCTGGGACCCGCAGAAGGATGTGCGAATCATCGCCCAGGCGCCGGAAATCGCCGGTTCCGCCCTGCGTAGCAACCGCATCGAGGCCCATGCCGACTTCGTGCCGTTCGCCGAACTGTTCCCCAACCGCGGCTTCGCCCGCAAGATCTATGACGGCGCCCAGGCCAACGCACCGACCTTCCATGGCGCTTTGGTCGATGCCGATTATGCGCAGAAATACCCCGAAGTGGTCACCGCCTACCTGCGCGCCAGCCTCGAAGCCGATCGGCTGATCGCTGCGGAACCTGAGAAGTACAGCGAGTTGATCGAGAAAGTCACCGGCATCGAGGCCGAGGTCAATTACCTGTTCCACGGCCCGCTCGGCCTGCAGACCCGCGACCTGACATGGAAGCCTGAATACCGTCAGGCAGTCGCAACCTCCATCGATACGCTCAAGCTGCTTAAAAAGACCGACCGCGGCCTCGACACCGACAAGTTCATCGACGACCAGTACATCCGTGCGGCCTTCAAGGAGGCTGGCCTGGACTACGACAAGGCGCTGAAAGACTACGATCCGCAGCCACTCAAGGCCAATGACGCGCTGACAGGCAAACCGATTACTGACTTCAGCCGCCTGGCACAGATCTGGGTGCGCGGTGAAGGCAAGGTCCGCCACTACGCTTCGCCGGAGGCCGCGCTTGGCGCCTTGGCCCAGCTGGAGCAGGAGGGCAAGGACATCCGCGCCATCTACGCCCAGGCCGCCGACAGCGGAATCAAGTTGCTGGCGAACCAGGCCTGGTTCGTGCGTAACGCCAAGGGTGAACTGGCGGCGTTCCTGCTCAAGGACCAGGCCGAGCAGTATGCCAAGGCCCATGGCGGTGAAGCGCTGGACTTCGTCAGCGCCAACCAGAAGCTGGTCGCCCAGCGCTGACCGGGAGGCACCGACATGACCTGCAACCTCAAGCGCTGGCCGGTGCGCCTGGCTTCGCTGCTGGCCTGCCTGCTGTTCTGGCAGGTCGCGGCGAGCGTGAAGCTGGACCTCGGGCTGCTGACGTTCACCTATGTCCCCACACCGAAGGCGGTGCTGGAAGCTGCCTGGCAGTTGCTGACTTCCAGCACCCTGCTGGCGCACCTGGGCAGCAGCCTGTCACGGGTGTTTGCCGGTTATGGCGCCGCGGCGCTGATTGGCGTGGCCCTGGGGTTGTTGATCGGCCGCTCGAAATGGGCCGAGGACACCCTGATGCCACCACTCGAAGTGCTGCGGCCGATTCCGGCGGTGGCGTGGATCCCGCTGGCGATCCTGATGTTCCCGTCGTCGGAACTGTCGATGGTGTTCATAACCTTCACTGGCGCGCTGTTCCCGATCCTGCTGAACACCGTGCACGGCGTCGAGGCCATCGACCCGCGCCTGGTGGCGTCGGCGCGCAGCCTCGGTGCAGAGCGTTGGTCGATCCTGCGCGAAGTGGTGTTGCCTGGAGCGCTGCCAAGCATCGTCACTGGCCTGGCCATCGGCATGGGGACTTCATGGTTCTGCCTGGTCACCGCCGAGATGATTTCCGGACAGTTCGGTATCGGCTACTACACCTGGGAGTCGTACACCTTGCAAAACTACCCGGACATCATCGTCGGCATGCTGCTGATCGGCGTGCTGGGCATGGGCAGCAGCGCCCTGGTCAAGCGCCTTGGGGAATTGGCCACGCCTTGGTACCGCACGCGGAGGGCCAGCTGATGACCAGTTATCAACCAGCACCAGGGCGTATCGACGGGCGTGGCCTGTCGATTCGACTGGGGCACGGCAGCGAAGCATTCGAGGCGGTGCAGCGTCTGGACTTTGCCGTAGAGCCTGGCGAGTTCGTCTGCATCCTTGGCCCCTCCGGTTGCGGCAAGTCGACGTTGCTTGGCGCCCTGGCCGGGCACCTGGTGCCCAGCAGCGGCCAGTTGAGCGTGGATGGCCAGACCGTTGCCGGGCCGTCACCGCAGCGTGGCATGGTGTTTCAGCACCACACCTTGCTGCCTTGGCGTAGCGTGCTCGACAACGTGGCCTTTGGTCTGAAGATGCAGGGCCAGAGCCGCGCCGAACGTCGCCGGCAGGCTCGTGAAATGCTGCAACTGGTGGGGCTGGCCGACTTTGCCGGGCGCTGGCCCAGTCAGTTGTCCGGCGGTATGCAGCAACGGGCCGAGATTGCCCGGGTGCTGATCAACCGGCCGCGCCTTTTGCTGATGGACGAACCCTTCGGTGCCCTGGATGCGCAAACCCGTGCACGCATGCAGGAGCTGTTGCTGGATATCTGGGCAAGCATCCGCACCACCGTGGTGTTCGTCACCCACGATATCGACGAGGCGCTGTTCCTGGCCGACCGTATCCTGGTGATGAGCCCGCGACCTGGCCGCTTTATCGAAGACATGCACCTGGAGTTTCCGCGCCCACGCCGCGCCAGCCTGCTGACCAGCCCTGAATTCACTCACCTCAAGCGTCACTGTCTGGCCTTGCTCCGTCACGAGGAAGGCCGCGAACTTCCGCGCCTGACCCCGCTGGGCCTGCCGGACACTGAGCACCCACCGCTACGGATCGCGCTATGACTGAACGAACGACTGACAACCCCGACATCCTTGCTCTTCTGCCTCGCCTTGGTGCCGCTGATGCAGGCGTGCGCCGCATCGCCCTGATCGAACTGGCCGACCTGGAAGACCCGGATGGCTTGCCATGGCTCACCGATGCACTGCTGGTGGATGCCGCCGACGAGGTGCGTGCCGAGGCCGCGCGCCTGCTCGAGGCCTGGGAAGAACCCGAAGTTGTGCAGGCCCTGTGCGCTGCGCTGGCCGATGCTGCCGAGCCGGTACGGCTGGCTGCCGCCCAGAGCCTCAGCGAACTCAAGAGCCTTGAAACCGGTCAGCTGATCCTGCCATGGGTCAAGCATGCCGATGCCTTCGTCCGTGCAAGCGCCCTGCGTGCCTTGCGCGAGCTGCGCCTGGAAGATGCTGCAGAGCCTGCACTGCTGGCCCTGGCCGATGGCGACGCCGCGGTCCGGCGTGAGGCAGTGGGTATTCTTGGCTGGCTCAAGCACCAGCCGGCATTGCCAGCATTGGCAAAGCTTGCCGCAGACGAGCCGGACACCGAGGTGCGGCGCGCGGCCATTGGTGCGCTGGGCCTCGCCCGCGACAGCGCGGTGGTGCCAGCATTGGTGGCTGCATTGGCTGACAAGGCCTGGCAAGTGCGCGAAGAAGCCGCCACCACGCTAGGCAAGGTGGGCCTGGCCCCAGCAGGCCCGGCACTGGTAAATGCCCTTGCCGATGACTTCTGGCAAGTACGTCTGCGTGCGGCGCGGTCCCTGGGGCGGCTGCGTCATGCTGCGGCCCTGGACGCGCTTGGCGAGTTGCTCGGCCACGGCATTGCCAACCTGCGCAAGGAGGCGGCTCTGGCCCTGGGTGAGCTGGGCCAGGCGCGTGCCTTGCCGGTGCTGCAGGCCGCCGAGGCCGATAGCGACCCCGAGGTGCGCAAGGCTGTGCGGATCGCCATGGCGCAACTGCGCGGGGCCTCCTGATGAACGCCCCGCAAGCTATTCGCAACATGCGCGGGCCCGGGCAACTGGTGCTGCAATGGCAAGACGGCGAACACAGCTTCAGCCATGCCCGCCTGCGCGGTGCTTGCCCCTGTTCACAATGCCGAGCGGCACGGCTGCAGGGGAGCATCAGCCTGGTTCGCGATGATGTGCGCGTGGTGCAAATCGAGCCGCAAGGATATGGCGTGCAGCTGGCGTTCAGCGATGGGCATGAGCGGGGTATCTACCCTTGGGCTTACCTGCGTGACCTCAGTGCCCGGTGAGACCTGAATTCGCAAGCGGTCCGCGTACCCTGTGGGAGCGGCTTTAGCCGCGAAGAATCCAACGCGGTGCATGGCACCGGCTGCGCCGGTGTTCGCGGCTAAAGCCGCTCCCACAGGGGCCCTGCTAATTCAGTGAGTCATGGGCAGTTCTATGAGTACGGGCCCGTTCCCACAGGCTCAGAGCGCAATCAGCTCCGGCCTCAGCCCTTCGACCCGGCGCACCGGCGGCGTCAGGTAGCCGCCATCCCCCGTGATCTGGTGCAGCACCTTCTCCCGCAGCTCGTGAAGTGCCACGCCCGTACGCAACCGTGGGTGTGGCAGGTCGATCTCCACCACCGACTTGATCCGCCCCGGGCGCGGCTCCAGAACCACCACCCGGTCGGCCAGGTAGGTGGCCTCCTCGGCGTCATGGGTGACCAGCAGCGTGGTGATGCCGGCACGTTCGCGAATGGCCAGCAGCTCGTCCTGCAGTTGCTGGCGGGTCAGCGCATCCAGCGCGCCGAACGGTTCGTCGAGCAGCAGGATACGCGGGCTGGCTACCAGGCCTCGGGCGATCGCCACGCGCTGGGCCATGCCGCCGGACAGCTGGTGTGGATAGGCCGACTCGAAGCCGACCAGCCCCACCAGTTGCACGAACTCGTGTACCCGCCGCGCGCGCTCACCCTGGGTGAGCGGTTCGTTGACCAGGCCCAGGGCAATGTTCTGCTCCACGCTCAGCCAGGGGAACAGCCGGTGTTCCTGAAACACGATGCCGCGTTCGCTACCAATGCCGCTGACAGCGTGGCCGTCCACACGGATATTGCCGCTGTAGTCGGTATCCAGCCCTACCAGCAGGCGCAGCAGGGTGGATTTGCCACAGCCGGAAGCACCAACGATGGCGATGAACTCACCCTGGTTGATCGACAGGTTGAAGTTGCGGATGGCTTCCAGCGGCTGGCCATCGACGCTGAACACTTTGCCGACCCCCTCGAAGCTGACCAGGGGCGGGGTGACGTCGGGCTGGTTGGCCGCGTGCAGGTGCGAGGTATTGAAGGCGTTCATGCGGTTCTCCAGCGCGTGGCGCGCGATTCGAGGCGTTGTCCAAGGGTGCCGAGCAGGGCGCCGACCAAGCCGATCAGCAGCATGGCGGCCATTACCTGGTCCATGCGGAACAGTTGCTGGGCGCCGATCATCAGGCTGGCGATGCCACCGTCCGAGGGCATGAAGTATTCGGCACCGATGGTGCCCAGCCAGGCGTAGATCAGCGACAGGCGCAGGCCGGCAAAAATGGCCGGGGCTGCGCCGGGCAGCACCAGCAGGCGCAGGCGTTGCCACAGGTTCAGGCGCAGGGTGCGCGCGGCTTCACCCAGCTGCGGCGAGAGGCTGGCGATACCGCGCTGGGTGGCGATCAGCAACGGGAAGAACGCAGCCATGCCGACGAATACCTGCTTGGCCCCTTCACCCAGGCCGAACCAGGCTGTGAGCAGCGGCACCCAGGCAAACAGCGCCACCTGACGCAAGGCCGACAGGCTGGGCCCGAAGATACGTTCGGCATTGGCCGAAAGCCCCAACAGCAAACCGACCAGCAGGCCAGCGCTACCGCCCAGCAGCAAGCCGGCCAAAGCGCGCTGCAGGCTCAGCAGCAAGGCTTGCGGCAGCGAACCATCGGCCAGGCCGGTCAGCAGGGTGCGCAACACTTCAAGTGGCGAGGTCAGGATGTTGCTGTCGACCCAGCCAAAGCTGCTGCTGGCCTGCCACAGTGCCAACAGTGCCAGTGGCAGCAGCAGGCTTTGCCAACCCCGCGGCACGGGGCCACGGTGCTGCTCCCCTGTGGCCGCTTGCGGCCAGTACAGCAGGCGCTTTTCCAGGGCCGAGAAGCCGCGCTCCAGCAGTGCGCCGACCAGGCCGATCACCAGGATGCACAGCAGCACCAGGTCGAGCATGAACAGCTGCCGTCCCCACACCATCAGGTAGCCAATCCCTTCGCTGGAGGCCAGCAGTTCGACCGCCAGCAGCGAGGTCCAGCCGGTGGCCAGGGCCAGGCGTACGCCGGTGAGGAAGGCGGGCAGGGCAGCCGGTAGCAGCAGGCGCAGGAACAGTAGATGGCGAGGCAGGCGCAGCACCGCAGCGGCCTCTCGCAGCTTGGGCTGGGCATCGCGTACACCGACCAGCGTGTGCAAGGTAACGGGGACCACCACGGCTTTCACCAGCACCACCAGCTTGAGCAACTCGCCGATCCCGAAGAACAGCATGAACAACGGGATCCAGGCCAGGGTAGGAATCTGTGCCAGCGCCACGAAGGTCGGCAGCACCAGCGCCTGCGCCCGCTGCGAAGCACCCAGCCAGACCCCCAGCAGCAACCCGCTGCCGATGCCGACCGCCAGCCCCCAGAACAACCGCTGCAAGCTTATCCACAGGTGCCCCCACAGCTCGCCGGAGCCAAACTCCACCGCGCTCTGCCACACCAATGCTGGCGCCGGCAGAATCTGCTCGCTCATCCAGTGCTCCCGGCTGGCCACCACCCACAGCAGTGCAACCAGCACAGGCAAGACCCAGGGCAACAAGCGGGCGCGATCCTTGTGGGAGCGGCCTTGCGTCGCGAAAGGGTCGCGCAGCGACCCCCGGAACAATCCCCGACCTCTGCTCAGAATTCCATTCATCGGCCATCTCTCGAAGCGTTGTTAGATTATTCATTTATGGAATTAAAAATTCTAAAAAATGACTTTCAAGAGATAAGAGCATGCGCTTCATGCATACGGAAGCCCCTCGCCGTTGCGTTTTCCTCATATTTTCCATGCGTTTTCCGCAAGCCAGCCGCAGGCCCGCGTGCCGCCTGATTTATGCCTTCCAGTTACTGAAGAATGAAGTTTTGATCTTTGTAGGTTCTAACCAGACCTGCCTAGCTTCTGGCCAAAGCGCCGGCCATCGCCGGTGGCAGCCTGCCAAGGAGCCTTGCCATGAAAACCCCGCTGCGCCATCTGATCACCGCCCTTGGGCTGGCCCTCACCCTCAGCGCCCACGCAGCTGAACCGGCCAAGCCAGCAAGCATCCGCATCGCCGTGCCCGACCTCAGCGCGGGCAGCAAGCCCAGCGCCGGTGGCGTGGTCGACGTGCTGCGTGACCAGCAACTGCTGGAGAAGGAATTCGCCAAGGACGGCATTCGCATCGACTGGCACTTCTTCAAGGGCGCCGGGCCGGTGGTGAACGAAGCGCTGGCCAACGGCCAGGCCGATTTCGCCTACCTCGGCGACCTGGCCGCCATCGTCGGCAAGGCCAATGGCCTGGACACCCGCGTGCTGTCGGCGGGGGTACGTGGGGTGAAGAGCTACCTGGGCGTGGTGCCCGGTTCCGGCATCAAGACCCTGCACGACCTCAAAGGCAAGCGCGTGGCGGTGTTCCGTGGCACCGCCAACCAGCTGTCGTTCGCCAGCGCCCTGGCCAGCCAGGGGCTTAGCGAGCGCGACCTGAAGGTGATCAACCTGGACTTCAACGCCGCCAATGCCGCACTGGCCGCCAAGCAGATCGACGCCACCTGGGGCCTGTCCAACCTGCTGTCGCTGCGCGAGCGCGGGCTGGTAGAGCTACCGGTCAACTCGCGTGACCTGGAAGGTGCCGGCAGTACCCAGGCGGTGCTGCTGGGCACTGGCGATTTCATCCGCAAATACCCCGAGCTGGTGCAGCGCCTGGTCAATGCCCAGCAACAGGCCAGCGCCTGGCTGCGCGACGAACACAACCGCGAGGCCTATGTCGAGCTGGTGGCCAGCAATGCCAACTGGCCGCGCAGCATCCTCAGCGACGACCTGGCCAAGGAAGACCTGGCCCATTACTTCGATCCACGGCTGGACGCCGAATTCGTCGGCCAGCTGCAACAGGGCGTGGACCTGGCCGCCAAGGAGCGCCTGATCCGTCGTGGCTTCCAGGTGGCCGACTGGATCGAACCACGCTTCCTCGATGCCGCCCTGCAACAGAAGCAGGCCGTGCAGGCCGCCCGCTGAACCCCGATAACCCGACAATGACCGCAAGGACACGACCATGAGCAACGCCGCCCTGGCCACCGCGCCACAAACCCTCGAACTCGACATCCACCCGGTTGCCGGCCGCATCGGTGCCGAAATTCGCGGGGTGCAATTGTCCGCCGACCTTGATGCCGCCACCCTCGACGCCATCCAGGCCGCGCTGGTGAAGCACAAGGTGATCTTCTTCCGTGGCCAGACCCACCTGGATGACCAAAGCCAGGAAGCCTTCGCCAAGTTGCTCGGTGAGCCGGTCGCCCACCCCACCGTGCCGGTGGTGGATGGCACAAGCTACCTGTTGCAGCTCGATGGTGCCGAAGGCCAGCGGGCCAACTCCTGGCACACCGACGTGACCTTCGTCGACGCCTACCCCAAGGCCTCGATCCTGCGCAGCGTGGTGGCGCCGGCATCCGGTGGCGACACCGTGTGGGCCAACACCGCCACGGCCTACCAGGAGCTGCCCGAGCCGCTGCGCGAGCTGGCCGACAAACTGTGGGCGGTGCACAGCAACGAATACGACTACGCCAGCGTGAAGCCCGATGTGGACCCGGCCAAGCTGGAGCGCTATCGCAAAGTGTTCACCTCCACGGTGTACGAGACCGAGCACCCGGTGGTGCGCGTGCACCCGATCAGTGGCGAGCGGGTGCTGCAGCTGGGGCATTTCGTGAAGCGCATCAAAGGTTATTCGCTGGCGGATTCGCAGCACCTGTTCGCGGTGCTGCAAGGGCATGTGACGCGCCTGGAGAACACCGTTCGCTGGCGCTGGCAGGCGGGGGACGTGGCCATCTGGGATAACCGCGCGACGCAGCATTATGCGGTGGATGATTACGGGACCCAGCCGCGGGTGGTGCGGCGGGTGACCCTGGCGGGTGAGGTGCCGGTCGGGGTGGATGGGCAGTTGAGCCGCACCACGCGTAAAGGCTGATATCGCCGGGGCCGCTTTGCGGCCCTATCGCCGGCAAGCCAGCTCCCACAGGTACATCACAGGCCAGAAGGCAGCGGTGATCTTGTGGGAGCTGGCTTGCCGGCGATTCGGGGGCAAAGCCCCCGCCAGCTACAACTCGGTATCACAGGCAATCAATTGTCTGACCAGCCCCTGAGCCAACGGCGATAGCCCATACCCCACCCGGCTCACCACCCCATAACGGGTATAGAACGCTTCTTCCTGCTCCACCGTCAGGTCGGCCAGCTGCAATGCCACCAATCCCCCGTCACGCTGATACGGCCGCAAGTTGGCATTGCAGGCAATGCCGATGGTGTCCGAATGCATCACCACATTCAGCAGTGCATAGCCATGCTCGCACTCCACCGTCGGCAGAAAATCCTGCCGACCGCTGAGGTCGCTGAGGATCTTGCGGATGTTCGGCGGGCGGAAGGTGGTAGCCAGTGGGTAGTCGAACAGGTCGCGCGCCCGCACGCTCTCGCGCTCGGTCAACGGGTGCCCGACGCGGCAGCAGAAATGCCAGCGCTGCGGCGTCAGCTTGTGCACCTGGTAGTCCGGGTCGGACTCGAACTGGCGGGTGTCAGCGACGAAGAACTCGATCTCCTCGGCAACCAGCTTGCGGTTCAGCGCCTGCCAGTTGTCCACCTGGAAGCAGGTACGTGCCGCGGGGTATTCGGCGACGAAGCGTGCCACCGCCCGCGGTACCAAACCCCCTGCCGGCGCCGGGCCGGAGCCGAAGCGCACCACGCCGGTAGTGGCACCGTTGAACTGGTGGATCTCGTTGACCAGGTTGTGCGCCCCATGCACCAGCCGCCGTGAATGCTCCAGCACCAGCAGGCCCTGGCGAGTCGGCGCCAGCTCCTTGCTGGCGCGGTCCACCAGGCGGCAGCCGATGTTGTGCTCGAGGGTCTGGATGCTGCGGCTGAACGCTGATTGCGACAGGTTCACCGCAGCCGCCGCAGCAACAAAGCTGCGGTGCTCGACAAGGGCAATGTAGTGGCGCAGCTGACGGAGATCGATATGCATTTTTTACATTGAAACTTTCGGTCGAATGCAATTGCTGACAAGGGTTAGCCCCCTTATAAAGGGAGTCACTTATTCCACAAAATATGAATTACAAATATTTATATCGCCTAAAAGAATATAAGCCCGACTGACCGCGATTCGGTTCCGCCAACGGAAATGCTCGCCAGGGCCCATGCCTCAAGGAGCATTTGCATGTCCGGAGTTTCCCGTTGGCCTGCGCGCGCGTCGCGTTTCACCTTGCAACCCTTGGCTGCCGGCGTGCTGCTGGCGGCATCCTCTGCCAGCTTCGCCGAAGAGCCGGTCAGCGCCACCCCGGCGGTGGAGCAGGAAGCCAAGCTCGGCACCGTCACGGTCAATGCCCGCCGCCGCGAAGAAACCGCGCAAAGCGTGCCCACGCCGATCAGCGTGCTCGACAGCGAAACCCTGGAAAGCCAACGCATCTACCGTGTGCAGGACCTGCAGCAACTGGTACCCAGCACCAACGTCGCCTACGTTCATGCCCGCCAGTCGAGCATTTCGATCCGTGGCCTGGGCAACAACCCCGCCAGCGATGGCCTGGAAGGCAGCGTCGGCATCTACCTGGACAACGTCTACCTCGGCCGCCCCGGCATGGCGGTGTTCGACCTGCTGGACGTGGAGCAGCTGGAGGTGCTGCGCGGCCCGCAAGGTACGCTGTTCGGCAAGAACACCACCGCCGGCGTGCTCAACATCACCACGCGCAAGCCCACCTTCCACCGCGAGGGCAGCATCCAGCAGTCGATTGGTGAAGACGGCTACCTGCAAACCCAAGGCAGCTTCTCGGGGCCGATCAGCGACACACTGGCCGGGCGCATCAGCGCCTATCGCACCGAAGACGACGGCTATGTGAAGAACATCCACAACGGCGACGACCTCAACGGCGGCAAGCGCCAAGGTTTTCGTACCCAGCTGCTGTTCAAACCGAGCGAAACCTTCAACCTGCGCTGGATCGGCGAATACAACGAAGAAGACTCCGACAACGGCATCCTCAGCCTGTACAGCTCCGGCCCGACCATCAATGGCGTCAACCGCTATGAAAGCCTGGCCGCCCAGGCCGGCGCGACGTTGGTGTCGGGCAAGCACCGCAAGGTCAACTTCGACGCCGACCAGCAGGTGACGGTGTTTCAGGGCGGTACCTCGGTGGAGGCCAACTGGACCCTGCCCAACGACTTCACCCTGACCTCGATCACCGCCTACCGCTGGTGGGACTTCACCCCGCGCAACGACGACGGCCTCAACGTACCGGTGTTCTACAGCGCGGGGGTGTCGGTGCGCGACAAGCAGTACTCGCAGGAAATCCGCCTGGCTTCGCCCACCGGTGGTGCCTTCGACTACGTGCTGGGCGCGTACTACTTCAAGCAGGACCTGGACAACAAATCCTTCACTTTCTATGGGCCGCAGGCGGACATCTGGAACCTCACCCCGGCCGGCGCCCTGGCCAACGTCGACACCATTGGCAACGGGCACATCGATACGGACAGCTACGCGCTGTTCGCCCAGGGCACCTGGCACATCACCGACCGCCTGGACTTCACCGCCGGCGTTCGCGGCACCTATGAAGAAAAGAGCGCCTGGGTGACCCGCGATGCACCAACCGGCGGTGCGGCAGTAACCGGGGCCGCCGCTGCAGCACGCCAGGCCCGGGTAGGCGCCTACGATTCAGGCGACCTCAACCAGTACAGCTTCAGCCCCTCTGGCCTGCTGGGCCTGAGCTACCGGTTCAACGAACAGTTGCTGGGCTACGCCACCCTGACCCACGGCGAGAAGTCTGGCGGCATCAACCTTACCGTTGGCGCTGCGCCACGGCTGGGCACCGACTCGCTGCTGGTCGGCACCGAGCGGGTCAACAACGCCGAACTCGGCTTGAAAAGCTCGCTGTTCGACGACCGCCTGCAACTCAATACCAACCTGTTCTGGGCCGAAGTGCATGGTTACCAGGCCAACGTCTACGACCAGATCAACCGCGTGCAGTACCTGGCTAACGCCGGTCGCGTGCGCTCGCGTGGCCTGGAGTTCGAAGCCACGGCGCTGCCGCTGCGCGGCCTCACGGTCAACTTCAACGGCTCGTGGAACGACGTGCGCTACACCGAGTACAAGGACGCCCCATGCCCGCCGGAGGTGAGCCTGGCCAATGCCACTGCCACCTGCGATTTGTCCGGCCACCAGGTGGTCGGCGCCTCCAAGTACATCGCCAACCTCAACACCCAGTACAAGTGGCAGGCCAGCGAGCACATCGAACCCTACGTCACCGCCAGCTACGCCTTCCGCTCCAAGGCAGTAGGCACCATCGACGATTCCGATTTCGGCCAGATCCCCAGCTACGCGCTGGTCAACCTTTCCGCCGGTGTGCGCCTGGACCAGGGCGACGGCGTGGTCGACCTGTCGCTGTGGGTGAAGAACGCCGGTGACAAGACCTACTTCACCAGCCTGTGGAACTCCGCCAACGGTGGCTATGCCGGCGTGCTCGGCACCCCGCGCACTTTCGGCGCCACCGCCCGTTACGACTTCTGAGCACAAGGAGCTATGCCATGAATGCCAAGACCGAAACCCCTGCATTGCCTGAAGGCGCCTGCCTGACCGCCAAGGTTCCCGAGCGTGACGAGGCGCTGCTCGGCGACGTGGTGGTCAACCCGTATCGCCTGGCGCCGCTGACCGCGATCATTCGCGACGGTGGGCGCAGCCTGAGTGCCGCGCACGTGCGCGTGCTGGGGCGGGGCGAGCGCGGTGTGGACATCGCCTACGAGGTGTCCGACCGTTCGTTGTGGACCTATGGCGGCATCCCGGTATTCGGCCTGTACCCGGATCACGTCAACCAGGTGGAAGTGACCTACAAGCTCGACGGCGAGCGCATCCGCGAGCAGTACCAGATCTACGCCCCGGCCGTGCGCCTGCCGGTGGTGGCCAGGCAGACCGCCGCCTTGCCTGAAGTGCAGCCAGTCAAGGTAGCGCCAGGTTTTGAACAGCGCCTGTACCTGTTCAACCACCTGCAGGGGGACATCCCGGGCGGGCGCGCCTTCAAGTGGAATGCCCTGGGCGGCGCGGCGGAATGGGACCAGGTGGGCAACAACTGGATCGCCGACAGCAATGGCGACGTGCGCTGGTACCTGGACATCGAGCAGATCCACGACTCCAACCGCCGCGATGGCCTGGGCGGCACCATGGGCTTCCAGCAGACTCGCGACGGCAAGCTGATCTGGGGCCAGGGCCAGACCTACTCCAAGTACGACCTGCTGGGCCGGCGCATCTGGCAGCGCAGCCTGCCCGACAAGTTCGCCGACTTCTCCCATGAAATCCGCGAGACCGCCAATGGCACCTACCTGCTGCGGGTGGGCACCAGCGACTATCGCCGGCCCGACGGCAAGCGCGTGCGCTCGATCCGCGACCACATCATCGAGGTCGACGAGGCCGGTGATGTGCTGGACTTCTGGGACCTCAACCAGATCCTCGACCCGTACCGTGGCGACCTGCTGGAAACCCTGGGCAAGGCAGCCATCCAGTTGCCGGCCGGGGTGCAGAAACAGGACGAGCGGCTGGCCAATGAACTGGCCGAGGGTGACCTGCCCTTTGGTGACACCCCGGGGGTGGGCACCGGGCGTAACTGGGCGCACGTCAATGCCATCGACTACGACGCCGATGATGACAGCATCATCGTTTCAGCACGGCACCAGGGCGTGGTGAAGATCGGCCGCGACAAGCAGGTGAAGTGGATTCTCGCCTCGCCCCAAGGCTGGCCTGAGCGTCTGCGCGAGAAAGTGCTGAAGCCGGTGGCGAGCGAAGGCTTCGACTGGTCGTGGACCCAGCACACCGCCTGGCTGACCGGCAAAGGCACACTGACCGTGTTCGACAACGGCTGGGGCCGCGACTTTGCGCCGACCAGGCTGACCGGCAACTACAGCCGGGCGGTGGAGTACCGCATCGACGAGGCCAAGGGCACGGTCGAACAGGTGTGGGAATATGGCAAGGAGCGCGGTGACGAGTGGTACAGCCCGGTGACCTCGGTGGTGGCCTACCGGCCGGAGACCGACACCCAGTTCATCTACTCGGCCTCGGTGAACTTCCTGACCCCGGAGAAACTGACCACCACCGTGCTCAACGAGGTGCGGCGCGGGACCCAGGAGGTGCTGGTGGAGCTGAAGGTGCACAGCCGGCAGCCGGGCAGCGTGGGGTACCGGGCCCTGGTGATCGACCTGGCCAAGGCCTTCTGACCCATCCCTTCCGGGAGGGCCGTCGGTCCTCCCATCACATTTCCTTCAGCTCGTTCGTCTAACCTGTACTGGCCTCTTCGCGGGCACGCCCGCTCCCACAGGTACTGCACCGAGTTCGAAACCGGTGGGGTACCTGTGGGAGCGGGCGTGCCCGCGAAGAGGCCCGTTGCCATTATGCAAATGATGAAATTTCCGCCAGGGTGTTCAACCATTCGTTCTTTTTTTCGAACAGCCTATTGTCCAACACCCCAGCAGCCGCTTAGCATTCGTTTGAGATTTCAAACGCTCGATGCCCTGCCTTGGGCGCTTTTCAACAATCAACAATTCGGGAAGCCGACATGCAGCTCAAAGACGCTCAGTTGTTCCGCCAGCAAGCCTACATCAATGGTGAGTGGCTGGATGCGGACAACGGCCAGACCATCAAGGTCACCAACCCGGCCACTGGTGAAGTCATCGGTACCGTGCCGAAGATGGGCACCGCGGAAACCCGCCGCGCCATCGAAGCCGCCGACAAGGCCCTGCCGGCCTGGCGTGCCCTGACCGCCAAGGAGCGTTCGGCCAAGCTGCGTCGCTGGTTCGAACTGATGATCGAGAACCAGGACGACCTGGCTCGCCTGATGACCACCGAACAAGGCAAGCCGCTGGCCGAAGCCAAGGGCGAAATCGCCTACGCTGCCTCGTTCATCGAGTGGTTCGCCGAAGAAGCCAAGCGCGTCTACGGTGACACCATCCCGGGCCACCAGCCAGACAAGCGCCTGATCGTCATCAAGCAGCCAATCGGCGTTACCGCGGCCATCACCCCGTGGAACTTCCCGGCCGCCATGATCACCCGTAAAGCCGGCCCGGCCCTGGCCGCTGGCTGCACCATGGTGCTCAAGCCTGCCTCGCAGACCCCGTACTCCGCCCTGGCCCTGGTCGAGCTGGCCCACCGTGCCGGCATCCCGGCTGGCGTGCTGAGCGTGGTTACCGGCAGCGCTGGCGAAGTTGGCGGTGAACTGACCGGCAACTCCCTGGTCCGCAAGCTGTCCTTCACCGGCTCGACCGAAATCGGTCGCCAGCTGATGGAAGAATGCGCCAAGGACATCAAGAAGGTTTCCCTGGAGCTGGGTGGCAACGCCCCGTTCATCGTGTTCGACGACGCCGACCTGGACAAGGCGGTCGAGGGCGCGATCATCTCCAAGTACCGCAACAACGGCCAGACCTGCGTCTGCGCCAACCGTATCTACGTGCAGGACGGCGTCTACGACGCGTTCGCCCAGAAGCTGGCCGCCGCTGTTGCCAAGCTGAAGATCGGTAACGGCCTGGAAGAAGGCACCACCACTGGCCCGCTGATCGACGGCAAGGCTGTCGCCAAGGTCCAGGAACACATCGAAGACGCCGTTGGCAAAGGCGCCAAGGTACTGTCCGGTGGCAAGATCATCGAAGGCAACTTCTTCGAGCCGACCATTCTGGTCGACGTACCGAAGACCGCTGCTGTCGCCAAGGAAGAGACCTTCGGCCCGCTGGCGCCGCTGTTCCGCTTCAAGGACGAGGCCGAAGTCATCGCCATGTCCAACGACACCGAGTTCGGCCTGGCCTCGTACTTCTACGCCCGCGACATGAGCCGTGTGTTCCGTGTTGCCGAAGCCCTGGAATACGGCATGGTAGGTATCAACACCGGCCTGATCTCCAACGAAGTGGCACCGTTCGGTGGCATCAAGGCTTCGGGCCTGGGCCGCGAAGGTTCCAAGTACGGTATCGAGGACTACCTCGAAATCAAATACCTGTGCATCAGCGTCTGATAGCACGGTAACGGCTTTACCTCTGCCAGCGGGGCGCGAGAGCGACGTCTCGCTGGCCTTTTTTACATCGCAGTACCTGGTGGCCAGGGCGTTCACGGCAGTCGATCAACGAATACTGTTCGCGAGCACTCCCAGCCACCCCCGAATAAAAGCGCCACTCCAAACCGGCGCAATGAGGGCATTATGAGCAAGACCAACGAATCCTTGATGCAACGTCGTGTCGCCGCCGTCCCACGTGGCGTTGGCCAGATCCACCCGATCTTCGTCGATACCGCGAAGAACTCGACCGTGATCGACGTTGAAGGCCGCGAACTGATCGACTTCGCCGGCGGCATCGCAGTACTGAACACCGGCCACCTGCACCCGAAAGTGGTTGCGGCCGTGCAAGAGCAGCTGACCAAGGTCAGCCACACCTGCTTCCAGGTGCTGGCCTACGAACCTTATGTAGAGCTGTGCGAAAAGATCAACAAGCTGGTCCCAGGCGACTTCGACAAGAAGACCCTGCTGGTCACCACCGGCTCCGAAGCCGTTGAAAACGCCGTCAAGATCGCCCGTGCCGCCACTGGCCGCGCTGGCGTCATCGCCTTCACCGGCGGCTACCACGGCCGTACCATGATGACCCTGGGCCTGACCGGCAAGGTCGTGCCGTACTCCGCTGGCATGGGCCTGATGCCAGGTGGCATCTTCCGCGCCCTGTTCCCGAGCGAACTGCACGGCATCAGCGTTGACGACGCCATCGCCTCGGTCGAGCGCATCTTCAAGAACGACGCCGAGCCGCGCGACATCGCCGCGATCATCCTCGAGCCGGTACAAGGCGAAGGCGGCTTCCTGCCAGCGCCGAAAGAGCTGATGAAGCGCCTGCGCGCCCTGTGCGACCAGCACGGCATCCTGCTGATCGCCGACGAAGTACAGACCGGCGCTGGCCGTACCGGCACCTTCTTCGCCATGGAACAGATGGGCGTTGCGCCTGACCTGACCACCTTCGCCAAATCCATCGCTGGCGGCTTCCCGCTGGCCGGTGTGTGCGGCAAGGCCGAGTACATGGACGCCATCGCTCCTGGCGGCCTGGGCGGCACCTACGCCGGTTCGCCGATCGCTTGCGCCGCGGCCCTGGCCGTGATCGAAGTGTTCGAAGAAGAGAAACTGCTGGATCGCAGCAAAGCTGTGGGTGAGCGCCTGACCGCTGGCCTGCGCGAAATCCAGAAGAAGTACCCGATCATCGGCGACGTCCGTGGTCTGGGCTCGATGATCGCTGTCGAAGTCTTCGAGAAAGGCTCTCACACCCCGAACGCTGCTGCCGTTGGCCAGGTTGTCGCCAAGGCTCGCGAAAAGGGCCTGATCCTGCTGTCCTGCGGCACCTACGGCAACGTCCTGCGTATCCTGGTTCCGCTGACCGCCGAAGACGCTCTGCTGGACAAAGGCCTGGCTATCATCGAAGAGTGCTTCGCTGAAATCGCCTGATGTGACGTGCTTCAGAAAAAACCCGCTTCGGCGGGTTTTTTTTGTGCCCAGGAAAGCCTTGGGGCGCTATCGTTGTCGGAGGATTTGCTCAGGAAGCTGCGACGGACTGTGTGTCAGGGCTATTCAGGAGTTGGCGATGAACGCTGCAGACCCCACCCCACCAAGTGTACTGATTGTCGAGGGCGACCCCTGGGTACGCGACATGCTCAGCGAAATGCTGCTAAGCGTGCGCTGTGATGCCCGGCTGCAGGTCTGCGCCGACGGCTCGCAGGCCTTGAGTGCGCTGTCCAGCAAGCCCGACCTGATCATCGCCGCGCGCGAACTGGCCGGTGTCGATGGCCTCGACCTGTTGCGCAAGGTGCGCGCCAAAGGTTCGGGGTTGCCGTTCATTCTCATGAGCAACCGCAGCGACAGTGCCAGTGTGCGCGAAGCACTGCCCTTGCACCCCACGGCCTACCTGAGCAAGCCGCTGAACCTGGACACCCTGCGCAAGCGCCTGGAAGAGCTGCTGTTGGCGGTTGGCGAAGAGATCGCCTGCCCGGTGCCGGCCTTGCAGGCAGGTGCCAGCCTGCCGGCCTACCTCGAACAGCGTCGCGCTACCGCCGATGGCGGGCCGCTGCTGGCCGATGTGCAGGTGGCGATCAAGCGCGCGCTCAACCCCCAGGGCCTGAACCTGAGAGTGCTCGAAGAGGAAGTGCAGGGCGACCCGCAGATCACCGCCGTGCTGATCGCTGCGGCCAACAGCGCAGCGCTGCACCGCGAAGCACCGGTGCAAACGTTGCTGCAGGCCTTGAACAAGCTTGGCAGCACCCAGAGCATGAACCTGATCCTGGGCATGACCCTCAAGCGCAGTGCGCGCCTCAGCGACCCGCTGCTGGCGGAGCATGCGGCCCGTTACTGGGAGTTGTCGCTGCACGCTGCCGAATATGGCCGCACCTTGGCACGCATGCTCGAGCTGGACGAAGGGCGTTGTTATTGCGCGGGGTTGCTGCATTGCCTGGGCGACCTGGCGGTGCTGCGCTGCCTGCAGGAATGGCGGCTGGCTGGGGGCGAGCTGGATGAGGACCAGGTGCAGCTGTCGCTCAATGAGTTCGGGGCGGCGTTCGGCTCGGCGCTGCGTACGCGCTGGCGGTTGCCGCTGGGGTTGCGCGAGTTGATCGCGGCGATCTACCAGCTGGGCGGCGGGGTGTATTCGCGGGAGATCCTGGCCATGAACCTGGCCGGGCAGTTGTCGCGGCTGCCGGCCGAGCAGGGGCTGGAGAAGGTGGCCAGCAGCAAGACCGCGCGCCTGCTCAAGCTTGGCCTGCCGGAACTGAGGCGGTTGCGTAAGGTGGAGAACCCGGAGGTGAAGCCGCAGGAAGAGCCGCCGGTGGCTGAGGCCGAGGTTTCCAGCTGAGATTTTGGGGCCGCTTTGCGGCCCATCGCCGGCAAGCCAGCTCCCACAGGTACTGCACAAGGCTGGAGGATTGCGCCGTACCTGTGGGAGCTGGCTTGCCGGCGATTGGGGTGCAGAGCACCCCCAGGGCTCAGCCGCGGACGATCTGGTTCTTGCCCTGGCGCTTGGCCTGGTACATCGCCGCATCGGCCCTGGCATACAGGCTGTCCAGTGCCACATCGTCGTCAGTCAGCCCGGTCACCCCCTGGCTCACCGTCACCCCGTAGGTCTGCTCCCCATGGCTGAAGCTCAGCCGCTGGATCTGCCGTTGCAAGCGCTCGGCAATCTGCTCCGCGACCTGGGCACTACAGCCGGGGAACACTGCCGCGAACTCCTCGCCACCAATGCGCCCGAACAGGTCACCTCGGCGTAGCACGGCCTTGCCGCTATCGGCGATCTGCTGCAACACCTGGTCGCCTTCCTGGTGACCGTAGCTGTCGTTGATGCGCTTGAAGTCGTCGATGTCCAGCAGCAGGAAAGCCAGTGGCGTACCGTCTTCGCGGGCGCTGTCGAAGGCTTGCTGGGCGCATTCGAAAAAGTGCCGGCGGTTGCTGCTCTGGGTCAGCACGTCGGTGGTGGCCAGGCGCTGCAGTTCACCTTCGAGCTGCTTCTTCTCGGTGATGTCTTCGGCGATGCCGACGATGATCACCCGGTCGCCATCGCGTTGCTGGTTGATGTAGCACTTGTCGCTCAGCCAGCGTAGCTGGCCGTCGGCATTGAGGATGCGGTACTCGCGGTCTTCCACCGAGCCCTTGAGCAGTACCTGGGCCAGGCTGCGCTCGGCGAACTCCAGGTCGTCCGGGTAGATGCTGTCGCGCCACTCGTTGTAGTCGGCCAGCACCAGGCTGGCCGGGCGGCCGAAGATGCGCTCGTAGGCGGGGCTGACGTACAGCACCTGACGGGCTTCCCAGTCGAAGGCCCATAGCACCGCGTTGACGCTGTCGAGCAGCGAGCTGAACAGCTGCTCGCGCTCGCTCAGGCGGGCAACCTCGCCCTGGGCGTGGAGCAGCGCAAGCAAGGTCTGGGCGGCTTCGGGAGGCGGGGTGCCGGGCAGTGTCGTTGGAATGTTCTTGGCCATGTGCACGGAGCAGATCTCGGCGTGAAAGCGTGCGGCCAGCATCTGGCCCGCCACGCGGGCGATGTGCCAGATATGAGTGTAAACGAGAGGGCGAAGTTCCGGGCGGCACGCCCCGCCAAAGGGGCGTGCCGATCAACGGCGGTCAGGCGCCGGTCGGGCGCAGGGAGTAGGTCTTGAGCTGTCCCGCGAAGTCGCGCAGGGCATGGATGCCGCTGGTTTCCGCCTCGTGTACCCAGTCCTTCATGGCGGCCAGCATGTCGTGGCCGTTGGCGCTGGTGCGCGCCCAGATCTGCTGCAGGGCCAGGCGTTTTTCGTAGATGGTCTTCAGCGCCTGGCTGTGGGCGAGCATCGACTCGATGCGCACATGGTGGCGGTCTTCCAGCAGGCTGGTCTCGCGCGACAACAGGCGCTTGGCGCGGCGGAAGTGGTGGCGCAGCGAGGCATCGACGCGGGCCAGTTCCTGCTTGACCAGCGGGCCGATCACCAGCTTGCGGTACTGGGCCATGATCTGGAAACGGTTGTTGAGGATGGCCATGGCGGTGTCCATGTCCAGGCTGGCTTTGCCGGCCACCCGGTGGGCGATGGGCGCGACGCGCTGCACCTTTGCCAGGCGCAGCAGGCAGAACAGGCGGATCCACGCCCAACCCATGTCGAACTCCCAGCGCTTGACCGACAGCTTGGCCGAGTTGGGGTAGGTGTGATGGTTGTTGTGCAGCTCTTCGCCACCGATGACGATGCCCCACGGCACCAGGTTGGTGGCGGCGTCGCGGCACTCGAAGTTGCGGTAGCCGAGAGCGTGGCCCAGGCCGTTGACCACGCCGGCGGCCCAGAACGGAATCCACATCATCTGCACTGCCCAGATGGTGATGCCGATGGTGCCGAACAGCAGCAGGTCGATTACCGCCATCAGCGCGATGCCGCCCAGCTTGTAGCGCGAGTAGAGGTTGCGCTCGATCCAGTCGTCCGGGCAGTTCTTGCCGTAGATGCGCAGGGTTTCCGGGTTGCGCGCCTCTTCCCGGTAAAGCTCGGCACCCTTGCGCAGCACCGTGCCCAGGCCCTTGTACAGCGGGCTGTGCGGGTCGTCGGGGGTTTCGCACTTGGCGTGGTGCTTGCGGTGGACGGCAGTCCATTCGCGGGTGTTCTGCGCCGTGGTCAGCCACAGCCAGAAACGGAAGAAGTGCTTGAGCGCGCCATTGAGCTCCAGGGCCCGGTGCGCGGAATAGCGGTGCAGGTAGACCGTGACGCTGACGATGGTCACGTGGGTCATCAGCAGGGTGATGCCGACCAGTTGCCAGGCCGACAAGTCGAGCAGGCCGTTGTACCACATAGGTGTAAATACCCTCGGAATGCAGGAGGAGGGGCTGATTATCCCTTGGGCAGGAAATAAATACAGTCACCCGTTCAGATAGGAAGTCACGACATGTTTCAGCCTTTATAATGCCCCATCATTTTTTATGGGCAATTGCACCCGACATGTCTGTTTCCGTTCGCGACGCCTTGCGCATGGCTGCGCTGTATGTGGTGCTCTCGATCCTCTGGCTGACGCTGGCCGAGGTGGTGTTGCACGGCATGACCGAGGATCCCCTGGCACTGACCGTGGGCCGGCAGATCAACGTGGTGGTCTGGGTGCTGCTGAGCGCCTTGCTGATCTATGTATCGAGGGTACGTCTGCTCGACTTCATCGGCGTTGGCGCGCGTATGCGTGGTGAAGACCGTGAACGCCTGCGCATGGCTGCGGCAGTGTTCGACAGCACCCTCGAAGGCGTGCTGGTGACCGATCGCGATGGCCTGATCGTGCACGTCAACCGTGCCTTCATGCGAATCACCGGCTACCAGCAGGACGAGGTCATCGGCCAGCGTCCGAACAAGTTCAAGTCGGGCCGCCATGGCCTGGCGTTCTACCAGCAGATATTCGCCACCCTGGCGGAAAAGGGCGAGTGGAGCGGCGAAATCTGGAACCGGCGCAAGAGTGGTGAAATCTACCCGCAGTGGCAGACCATTTGCGCCATCCGCGACGATGAAGGCGAGCTCAGCCATTACGTGGCGGTGTTCAGCGACATCAGCGCGATCAAGCATTCGGAACAGGAATTGGCCTACCTGGCCCACCACGACCCGCTGACCGACCTGCCCAACCGCCTGCTGTTCAACGACCGGGTCGAGCAGGCCCTGGCGGCAGCCCAGGCCAACAAGCGTGGTTGTGCCCTGCTGTTGCTGGACCTGGACCACTTCCAGAGCATCAACGACGGCCTTGGCCATACCATTGGCGATCAGTTGCTGAAACTGGTGGGCGAGCGCCTGGGTGAGGTGCTGGGCAGCGGCGTGACCCTGGCGCGCCTTGGGGGCGACGAATTTGGCGTGCTGGCGGAAAACTGCCATGAGGTCGGCCAGGCGGGCAAGCTGGCGCAGGGCATCATCGAGCGCATGCGCGAGCCGTTCCTGTTCGACGGTCACCGCCTGTTCATCAGTGTCAGCGTGGGCATCAGCCTGTTCCCCAGCGATGCCTTGGGTGCCGAGCAGTTGCTGCGCAATGCCGACTCGGCGTTGTACAAGGCCAAGAGCAACGGGCGGGCCTGCTATGCGCTGTACACCGAAGAGCTGACCGCCCACGCCCAGCAGCGGGTTGAAACCGCCGGCGATCTGCGCCGGGCCCTGGAGCAGGACGAGCTGCGGGTGTTCTACCAGCCGGTGCACGACCTGGCGAGCGGCCGCCAGGTCGGCGTCGAGGCCCTGGTGCGCTGGCAGCACCCCCAGCGCGGCCTGGTGCCGCCGGGCGAGTTCATCCCGATTGCCGAGCGTACCGGGTTGATTGCCGAGATCGACGCCTGGGTACTGCGCCAGGCGTGTCGGCAGATGGTGCGATGGCAGGGTGAAGGGCGGCAGCTGGCGTTCGTGGCGGTGAACATCTCCAGCCGCCTGTTTGGCCAGCACGAGCTGTACCAGCAGGTGGCCGAGGTGCTGCACGACACCGGTCTGGACCCGGCCTTGCTGGAGCTGGAGGTGACCGAGAGCGCGGTGATGGAGGACCCGGAGGTGGCCCTGGAGCAGTTGCATCGCCTGCGCGAGCTGGGGGTGACCCTGGCCATCGACGACTTCGGCACCGGTTATTCATCGCTGCTGCGGTTAAAGCGCTTGCCGGTGCAGAAGCTGAAGATCGACCAGGGCTTCGTTGCCGGGTTGCCGCTGGATGAGGACGACATCGCGATCGTCCGGGTGATCATCGCCCTGGCCCGCAGCATGGGCATGCAGGTGCATGCCGAGGGCATCGAGCAGGCAGAGCAGGCCAGTTTCCTGCTGCATGAGCTGTGTCAGCTGGGGCAGGGGTACTGGTTCGGGCGGCCGGTGCCTGCCGGGGATTTGCGCTGGGGTTGAGATCGCCGGGGCCGCTTTGCGGCCCTTTCGCCGGCAAGCCAGCTCCCACAAGTACTCACAAGGCTAGAGGGCAGCGCTGGCCCTGTGGGAGCTGGCTTGCCGGCGATGGGGCGCGCAGCGGCCCCCGAACTATCGTTTGTTCAAGCCTTTCGCCAACCGGTCTCCACCCAGCTGGATTAACGCCACCAACGCCACCAGCATGGCAATCACGGTCAGCATGATCTGGCTGTCGAAGCGCTGGTAGCCATAGCGGTAGGCGATGTCCCCCAGTCCCCCGGCACCGATCGCTCCGGCCATGGCCGAGGAGTTGATCAGGGTCACCAGGGTAATGGTGAAGCCCCCGACAATCCCCGGCAGCGCCTCTGGCAGCAGCACGTGCCAGACAATGTGCCAGCGTCGGCAGCCCATGGCCTGCGCAGCCTCCACCAGGCCGTGGTCGACTTCGCGCAGGCTGACCTCGGCAATCCGCGCGAAGAACGGCGTGGCGGCAATGGTCAGCGGCACCACCGCCGCCCACACGCCATAGGTGGTACCCACCACCAGGCGGGTGAAGGGGATCAGCGCGACCATCAGGATCAGGAACGGGATCGAGCGGAACAGGTTGACGAAGGCACCCAGCACCCGGTTCAGCAGCGGCGCCTCGAAGATCCCGCCCTTGTCGCTGGTGACCAGCAGCACAGCCATCGGTACCCCCACCAGCAGGGCGATCAGCGACGACACGCCAACCATCAGCAGGGTATCGAGCAAGCCTTCCAGCAGGCGATCAAACCACATGGCCCAGTACCTCCACGTCCTCGGCCCAGCGGCGGGCGCGTTCCAGCAATTGATGGGTGTCGTGCGGCGACTGCTGCACCGACAGGATCAGCTGCCCCAGGGCATGCTCGCCAATGGTTTCCACACCGCCCTGCAGCAGGCGCACGCGGCCGCCAAGGTCGTTGAACAGGGCAGACAGTTCGGGCTCGCCGACCAGGGTCAGCCTCAGCACCACGGCACTGTCGCGGCTTGCCGGGCTGGCCCGCAGGCTGGCTTGCAGCGCGGCTGGCAACCTGGCTTGCAACGGTGCCAGCAGGGTACGGGTGACCTCGTGGCGTGGTGAGCCAAACACCCGCCAGACCTCACCCTGCTCGACCACTTCTCCACGTTCCAGCACCACCACCCGGTGGCAGATATCGCGGATTACCGCCATCTCGTGGGTGATCAGCACGATGGTCAGGCCCAGGCGCTGGTTGATGTCGCGCAACAGTTCGAGAATGGAAGCGGTGGTTTCAGGGTCCAGCGCCGAGGTGGCCTCGTCGCACAGCAGGATCTCGGGGTCATGCACCAGCGCCCGGGCAATACCCACACGCTGCTTCTGCCCGCCGGACAGCTGCGCCGGGTACACGTGGTGCTTTTCCTGCAGGCCGACCAGCTCAAGCAGTTCGCGTACCTTGCGCTGGCGTTCGGCCTTGGCCACGCCGGCCACCTTCAGGGGCAGCTCGACGTTCTGCCACACGGTCTTGGCCGACATCAGGTTGAAGTGCTGGAAGATCATGCCAATACGCCGGCGCAGGGCTACCAGGTGGTCCTCGTCGAAGGGCGCGATGTCTACCTGGTCGATCAGCACCCGGCCCTGGCTGGGTTGCTCCAGGCGGTTGATGGTACGCAGCAGCGATGACTTGCCGGCGCCGCTGCGGCCGATGATGCCGAAGATCTCGCCATGGCGGATGTTCAGGTCGATGCCTTGCAAGGCCGGTTGCGCCTGGCCCGGGTAGGTCTTGCCCAGGCCGATGAAGCGCACATGGGCTTCATTGACCTCCGGGCGCAAGGCCTGCTCCCTGGCCGTTGGCGGCAGTGGTTGTGCGGTGGGCGCCCGGAGCGCGCTGGCCTGGCTCATGTCAGCCCTCCCAACCGGCCTGGTAGAGCTTGCCGTGGGTTTTGTCCAAGGCTGCGCGCACCACTGGCGAGTGCTGGTAGATGTCGACGAACTTGGCCAGGCGTGGGTCGTCCTTGCTTTGCGGGCGAATGACGAACTGGATCACGTACTCCTTGTTCTCCAGGCCGTCGAACAGCAGAGCGGAGCCAGCGTCGAAGCTGTTGGCCAGGCGGATGTAGGCCGGGTAGCCCTGCACCAGGTCGGCGTCGTCATAGGCGCGTACCAGCTGTACGGCCTCGACCTGAAGGATCTTCAGTTTCTTCGGGTTGGCGACGATGTCGTCCTCGGTGGCCTTGTAGCCGACCCCCGGCTTGAGGGTGATCAGCCCGGCCTTGGCCAGCAGCTGCAGGCCACGGCCGCTGTTGATCGGGTCGTTGGCGATGGCCACGCTGGCACCTTCGGGCAGGTCGGCGAAGCTCTTGTACTTTTTCGAGTACAGGCCGACGTTGTTGATGATGCCCGGGGCGTAGGGCACCAGGTTGAAGCCCGCGGCCGCCTTGGCGTTTTCCAGGAACGGGATGTGCTGGAAGTAGTTCACATCGATGTCGCCGCTGTTGAGGCTGACATTGGGTGCGATCCAGTCGCTGAACTCGACCAGCTTCACTTCCAGGCCTTGCTTGTGCGCTTCTTCCACTGCGGCTTCCAGCGGGATGGCAAAGGCCGAGGTGGTGCCGATCTTCAGCGGTTCGGCAGCCAGCGCGCTGGCGGACAGGCCGAGGGTGAGGGCAATGGCCGCGACGGGCCGGAACAGTTTATCAAGCATGGTGCAGGGCTCCAGTCGGGGCAGGGGTAGAGGTAAAGCGGTAAGCCGCGCCCGGGTGGTCGGCGGGCAGGTGCGGGTGGTCGGCCTGGAACAGTTTTTCGCGCAGGGTGCCTTCGGCGTAGGCGGTCTTGTAGCGGCCACGCTGTTGCAACTGCGGGATGACCAGGTCGATGAAGTCCTCGAAGCTTTCCGGGGTTACGGTGCGGGTCAGGTTGAAACCGTCCAGGCCGGTTTCATCGATCCAGGCGATCAGCTGCTCGGCCACCTGCTCGGGCGCGCCGACCAGGGTCACGTAACGGCCACCCAGGGCGTGCTGCTGCAGCAGGCGCCGGCGGGTCCAGGCGTTGTCCTGCAACTGGCGCGTGGCCGACTGGATGGCGTTGCCCTGGCTGAAGGCAATCGGCTCGTCCAGGGCGTAGGCGGCGAAGTCGATGCCGGTGGACGCTGCGAAGTGCGCGACCCCGGCCTCGGCGCTGGCATGGCGCAGGTACTCGGCATGCTTGGCCTGGGCCTGCTGCTCGGTGGCGGCGACGATCACCGTGATGCCCATGAACACCTTGACTGCTTGCGGGTCGCGGCCAGCGGCCTGGGCGGCGGCGCGCACCTTGTCGACCTGAGCGCGGGTGGCGGCCTTGTCCTGGCCACTGATGAACACGCATTCGGCATGGTTGCCGGCGAAGGCCAGGCCACGCTGCGAGCTGCCGGCCTGGAACAGTACCGGTGTACGTTGCGGCGAGGGCTCGCACAGGTGGTAGCCGTCGACCTTGTAGAACTCGCCCTGGTGGTTGACCTTGCGCACCTTGTCGGGCCTGGCATAGACGCGCTGCTGGCGGTCGGCGACCACGGCATCGTCGGCCCAGCTGCCTTCCAGCAGCTTGTACAGCACCTGCAGGTACTCGTCGGCCTGGTCGTAGCGGCGGTCATGCTCGGGTTGCTGCGCCAGGCCCATGGCCCGGGCGGCGCTGTCGAGGTAGCCGGTGACGATGTTCCAGCCCACCCGGCCATTGCTCAGGTGGTCCAGGGTGGAAAGGCGCCGGGCGAACAGGTACGGCGCTTCGTAGGTGAGGTTGGCGGTAAGGCCGAAGCCCAGGTGGCGGGTGACGGCGGCCATGGCCGAAACCAGCAGCAGCGGGTCGTTGACCGGCAGCTGGATCGACTCCTTGAGGGTGACGTCCAGCGACTGGCCGTAGATGTCGTAGGTGCCGACGATGTCGGCGATGAACAGCCCGTCGAACAAGCCGCGCTCCAGCAGGCGCGCCAGGCTGGTCCAGTAATCCAGGGTCTTGTACTGGGTCGAGGTGTCCCGTGGGTGGGTCCACAGGCCGTGGTTGATGTGCCCGATGCAGTTCATGTTGAAGGCATTGAGCAGGATCTGTTTGGCCATCAGATGGTCCCCCGGCGTGGTGGGTTGGCATCGTTGAGGTAGTAGTTGCCGATGGCGTGGTACTTCCAGCGCACCGGGTCGTGCAGGGTGTGCACGCGGGCGTTGCGCCAGTGGCGGTCGAGGTTGTGTTCGGCCAGGGTGGCCTGGCTACCGCCCAGTTCGAACAGGGTGGTGCCGGCCGCGAGGGAAATCTCGGTGCTGATGGCACGGGCCTCGGCCACCGCGATGGAAGCGGCGGCCACGTTGTCGGCAGTGCTGTCGTCGCGGGCGCGGTCCAGGTATTCGCCGGCGCGTTCCAGCAAGGCTTCTGCGGCGTGCAGGCGGATCGCCAGGTGGCCGAAGCTTTTCAGCGTCAGCGGGTCATCGCTGGCCTTGTCCAGGCCGGAGTCGACCCAGGGGCGGCTGCGGGTGCGCACGAAGTGCAGGGCATCTTCGTATGCGGCGCGGGCGATGCCGGTGTCGATGGCCGCATGAAGGATCTGCGCCAGCGGGCCGACCGGGGTAGGGCGTTCGAAGGCGCTCTGGAACGGCACCACGTCGGCGGCGCTGACGTACACGTTGTCGAACACCACCGAGCCGCTGCCGGTGGTGCGCTGGCCGAAGCCGCTCCAGTCGTCGATCACCTGCAGGCCCTGGCTGTCGGCCGGGACGAAGGCCAGGTGCTGCACGCCCTGTTCATCGACCACCGAGGTGGGAATGCGCTGGGCGTAGATGGCGCCGGTGGAGTAGAACTTGCGGCCGTTGATGCGAAAGCCATCGCCGTCGCGGGTCAGGCGAGTGGTGCGCTCGTTGGCGGTCTTGGTGCCCAGTTCGGCCAGGGCGTTGCCGAAGCGGCTGCCGGCCAGTACTTCGGCGTACAGGCGCTGTTGCTGTTCGGGTGTGCCGTTTACCCGCAGCACTTCCA
Organism: Pseudomonas sp. B8(2017); assembly: GCF_002113575.1. Taxonomy (NCBI): domain Bacteria; kingdom Pseudomonadati; phylum Pseudomonadota; class Gammaproteobacteria; order Pseudomonadales; family Pseudomonadaceae; genus Pseudomonas; species Pseudomonas sp. B8(2017). The sequence continues at coordinate 74,386 of NZ_NEIO01000006.1, forward strand.
GGCCGTAGAAATGGTTTTGCGGGATTTGCCCGAGCGAGCCGTCAGCCTGGGCGATGCGGGCGATGACCTTGGCCAGGGTGACGTTGGACACGCCGGCGCCGCCAAAGGCCTTGGGCACGCTGATGGCCCACAGGCCGGAGCGGGTGAACAGTTCCAGTTCGGCGTGCGGCAGGCGGCGCTCGCGGTCGCGCAGGGCGCTGTCGCGGCGCAGGTGTCGGGCGACTTCTTCGGCGACGTTCAGGGCTTCGGTGTCGCTGGTGATGATGTTTGTAGTCATGGTGTTTCTCCGGGGGCCGCTGCGCGGCCCTTCGCGGGCTCGCCCGCTCCCACAGGTAAAGTGATGCCTGTTCAGGCGCTGGTAATCCTGTGGGAGCGGGCGAGCCCGCGAAGGGCTGCGTAGCAGCCCCAAAGGCAGCAAGTCAGATCCAGGAATGCCGCGCGGGCAAGGTGCCGTTGAGGTGGTAAGCGCCAACCGCGTGGTACTTCCAGCGCACCGGGTCATGCAGGGTGTGCACCCGGGCATTGCGCCAGTGGCGGTCGAAGTTGAACTCGGCGAGGGTGGCGCGGCTGCCGGCCAGCTCGAACAGCTTTTCGCTGGCCTGCAGGGCAATCTCGGTAGTCAGCACCTTGGCCTCGGCCACCGCGATCGAGGCCCGTGCCGCGCTTGCTGCATCGATCGGCGCGGCGTTGACCTCGTCCAGGACCCGCGCGGCCTTGCGCAGCAGCGCTTCGGCGGCGTGCAGCTCGAGCTTCAGGCGGCCGATGTCGGCGATTACATAAGGGTCGTCGCTGGCGCGGTCGACCTTGGCCTCGATCCATGGCCGGGCCTTTTCGCGCACGAAGCTGATGGCGTCTTCGATCGCCGCTTCGGCGATGCCAGCATCGATCGCCGCCTGGATCAGCTGCGAAGCAGCGCCCTGGATGTTGGGAATGTCGCGCTGGCGCCAGTTGTCGATCACCAGGTCGGCATCCACCGGTACCTGGTCGAGCAGCACGGTGCCGCTGGCAGTGGTGCGCTGGCCAAACCCGGACCAGTCATCGACGATGCGCAGCCCCGGGCTACCTCGGCGCACGAATGCCAGGCGCTGGCGGCCTTCGTCGTCCAGTGCCTTGACTGCCACCCAGTGGGCGAACAGGGCACCGGTGGAATAGAACTTCTCGCCGCTGATGTGATAGCTGTCGCCGACGCGGGTGATCCTGGCCTTGAGGGTCAGGGTGTCCTTGGTGCCGCGTTCGGGGCCGGCATTGCCGATGCGCCAGCCATCGAGCACGCTGCGGAAGATCACCGCCTGCTGCGCCTCGGTGGCAGTCAGGCGCAGCAGTTGCAGCATGCCGAACTGGTTCTGCGGGATCTGCCCCAGGGCCGGGTCGGCGGCGCTGATCAGGCGGAACACTTCGGCCACGGTCTCGAATGACACATCGGGGCCGCCATGGGCCTTGGGTACGCTGATGCTGCCCAGGCCGCTGCGGGTGAACAGTTCGATCTCGGCCCATGGCAGTTTGCGTTGCTGGTCGCGGCGGGCGGCCTGCTCGCGGGCGACCTCGGCCAGTTCGCGGGCCGCTTGCAGGGCTTCGGCGTCGTTGCGCAGTACCTTGGCCGGCAGCAGCAGGGGCGAGCTGTCGAGATCGCTGTGGAATTGGGTATTGGGTTGGCTGGACATCAGTACCGCTCCTTGGCTGCACTCAATGCCCTGGCGTTACGCACTGGGGTGATTGTGATCCTGACCATTCCTGACCTCACAAAAAAGTAATGCCGCTACAGCTGATCGCGACAGATGTGTGCTGGTCCGGTGGTCCGGTTTATATACCCTAATGCTTTATAAAAAGTTTATGAACTAACTCTTTGGAATATGTATAGAAGGAGGGATTTGCTGTGGATGTACTGGCCCTATCGCCGGCAAGCCAGCTCCCACAGGACGCCACAGGTCTTGATTACTGTGGGGTATCTGTGGGAGCTGGCTTGCCGGCGATAGGGCCAGTGCAGGTTTACTCGGAGGCAGCAGTCCCCAGGAACTTGCGCAAGAACTGCCGGGTACGCTCTTCCTTTGGCGCCGCAAACAGCGCCTTGGCCTCGCCCTGTTCCACGATCACGCCCTTGTCGAAGAAGATCACCCGGTTCGCCACATCGCGGGCAAAGCTCATCTCGTGGGTAACGATGATCATGGTGCGCTTCTCCTCGGCCAGGCCGCGGATGGTCGCCAGCACTTCCCCCACCAGTTCGGGGTCCAGCGCCGAGGTCGGTTCGTCGAACAGGATCACCTCCGGCTCCATGGCCAGGGCGCGGGCGATGGCCACCCGTTGCTGCTGGCCACCGGAAAGGCGCCGCGGGTAGGCGTCTTCCTTGCCCGCCAGGCCAACCTTGGCCAGCAGGCGCCGGCCCAGTTCGATGGCCTGCTCGCGGGGCGTCTTCTTGACGATCACCGGCCCCTCGATCACGTTTTCCAGGGCGGTGCGATGAGGGAACAGGTTGAAGTTCTGGAACACGAACCCGGCCTGCTGGCGCAAGCGGCGAATCGCACTTTGCTGCCCGCCCAGCGGGCGGTTGGCGTCGATGCTGATGTCGCCAATCTGGATCTGCCCGGCATCGGGTGTTTCCAGCAGGTTGAGGCAACGCAGGAAGGTGGTCTTGCCCGAGCCGCTGGGGCCGATGATGGCCACCACTTCGCCGGGCTGCACGGTCAGGTCGATACCGTTGAGCACGGTCTGGCCCTTGAACCGCTTGGTCAGGCCTTTGACTTCAATCATGCTCAATGCTCCTGGTCATGCTGGTTGACTCGCGCTTCCATGCGGTTCTGGAAGTGCGCGAGGATGCTGCACAGCACCCAGTAGATGACCGCCACCGCCACGTACATGGTGAACACTTCGAAGGTGCGCGCGGTAATCAGCTGGGCCTGGCGGAACAGCTCGGGCACCTGGATGGTCGCCGCCAGGGCGGTGTCCTTGACCAGCGAGATGAAGCTGTTGCCCAACGGCGGCAGTGCGGTGCGCAAGGCCTGGGGCAGGATCGCCCGGCGCATGGCCTGGACGCGGGTCATGCCGATACTGGCGGCGGCTTCCCACTGGCCACGGTCGATCGAGGAAATCGCCGCGCGCAGGATTTCGCAGATGTAGGCGGCCATGTTCAGCGACAGGCCGATCAGCGAGGCCGGGATCGGGTCGAGCTCGATGCCGATCTGCGGCATGCCGAAGTAGATGACGAACAGCTGCACCAGCAGCGGCGTGCCGCGGAAGAACGACACGTAGACCCGCGCCAGCCAGTTCAGCGGCAAGATCTTCGACAACCGCATCAGTGCCAGGGCAAAGCCCAGCAGCAGGCCGAAGAACATGCCGCCAACACTGAGCAGCACTGTATAACCCGCGCCCTTCAGCAGGAAGGGCGCGGAGTCGACAACGAGTTGCAGGCTTTCAGCAATCATTTGGTGACATCGGCACCGAAGTATTTCTCGGACAGCTTGGCCAGCGTGCCGTCAGCCTTGAGCTTGTCCAGCGCCTTGTTGATCGCTGCCAGCAGTTCCGGCTCACCCTTGCGCAGGGCCACGCCGCTTTCCAGGCGCGAGAAGGCATCGCCGGCCAGTTCGGTGTCCTTGGCTTTTTGCGCGTATTCCAGCGCGGCCAGGCGGTCGATCAGGATGGCGTCGATGCGGCCGTTGCGCAGGTCGGCGAACTTGCTCGGGTCGTCTTCATAGGTGCGCACATCGGCTTGCGGCACGTCCTTCTTGACCCATTGCTCGTAGTTGGTGCCCAGGCCCACGCCGACCTTCTTGCCGGCCAGGTCTGCGGCCTTGTGGATGTTCAGCTGCTCGGCCTTCTTCTTCAGGATCAGCGCCTGGATGCCGGAGATGGTGTAAGGCTCGGAGAAGTCATACTTCTTCTTGCGCTCTTCGGAAATGGTCACCTGGTTGATCACCACGTCCAGGCGCTTGGACTCCAGTGCGGCGAGGATGCCGTCCCACTTGGTCGGCTGCACCTTGGCCTTTACCCCCAGCTCCTTGGCCAGCAGTTCGGACAGTTCCACTTCGAAGCCGGTCAGCTTGCCGTTTTCGTCCTGGAAGCTGAACGGTGGATAGGTGCCTTCGAGGCCGACGTTGATCACGCCTTTTTCCTGGATGGTCTTCAGCTGCTCGCCGGCGAAGGACTGGCCGAGCAGGCCGGCACCCAGCAGGAGTGCCAGGCTGGCGTTGAGTAGCGGTTTGGCGAATTTCGACATTTCAGAGCCCCGCGCTTGTTGTGTAAGTGGTGGGTGGCGACTATAGGGTCGGCTGCTTAGGCCAGGAAATACTAAAAAATTATTTTGTTATTTCCTTTTTAGTTTTTGCCAGGTGCTGGCTGCTTTGAGGGTAGGCGAGGTTGCCTGCTCCGTCATCGCGGCTTATGCCTGACTTAGCGCAGGATGGAATAAAGCGTTGTTTTTTCCAAGGGATGGATTTGCCGTAGAGTGGATTGCATGTAGGCAGGTTCGGCCCTTTCGCGGGTAAACCCGCTCCCACAGAGACCGCACAGGCATCGAAACCTGTGCAGTCCCTGTGGGAGCGGGCGAGCCCGCGAAGAGGCCGGACCTGCAAATAAAAATGAGTTTGGCCTACTCAGGCAGGAGAAAACCGTGAGCGAACAACCTTCATCCGGGCACTGGCAGTTGCAGAGCATCGTCAACGGCCTGCGCGGTGCCCGTGAACAATGGCGTACCCGCAATGGCCGCAGCAGCGGCGAGCAGGGCGGGCGTGAGCTGCCTTCGCGCGAAGCGATGCGGCACATCCTGGAGCAACTGTGCGGCGCACTGTTCCCCATGCGCCTTGGCCCGGTCGACCTGCGCGAAGAAAGCGAAGACTTCTACGTCGGGCATACCCTGGATGCCGCGCTGACCGCCTTGCTGGCCCAGGCCCGCCTGGAGTTGCGCTACGCCGCACGGCAAAGCAAGGGCGAGCTGGCCGGCGTCGATGCCCATGCGCTGAGCCTGGTGCAGGGCTTCGCCGCCGCCCTGCCGGGCCTGCGCGTGCTGCTCGACACCGACGTGCTGGCCGCCTACCACGGCGACCCGGCGGCGCGCAGTGTCGATGAAGTGCTGCTGTGCTACCCAGGCATCCTGGCGATCATCCACCACCGCCTGGCGCACCATCTGTACCAGGCCGGCCTGCCGCTGCTGGCGCGGATCAGCTCGGAGCTGGCGCATTCGGCCACGGGGATCGACATTCACCCCGGGGCGCAGATCGGCCCGAGCTTCTTCATCGACCACGGTACCGGCGTGGTGATCGGCGAAACCGCGATCATCGGCGAGCGCGTGCGGATCTACCAGGCAGTGACCCTGGGCGCCAAGCGCTTCCCCAGCGATGAGTCGGGCACCCTGCACAAGGGCCTGCCACGCCACCCGATCGTCGAGGACGATGTGGTGATCTATGCCGGGGCCACTGTGCTGGGGCGGATCACCATCGGCAAAGGCTCGACCATTGGCGGCAATGTGTGGCTGACCCGCAGTGTGCCGGCCGAGAGCAACATTACCCAGGCCAACCTGCAGCTGGATTGCCAGGACAAGAACTGATCTGGTATTTCCTTGGCCTGTACCGGCCTCTTCGCGGGCTTGCCCGCTCCCACAGGTACTGCACAAGATTCAATGTCTGTGCGGTCCCTGTGGGAGCGGGCAAGCCCGCGAAGAGGCCAGTGCAGGAGGGCACCAATCAGCGCCCCGATTCGCATTGAAATCCGATCCATGTTTAACTTGAACGCTTGTTCAATGAAAAACGCTGGTCCGCTGCCGGTGTTCAACAGGAGGATTCCTTTGCTGAACCCGTTCATTCCGAGCCTTACGTCATTCGACGAGGTGCGCCCCCAATGAGTGCACCGACCCCTTCCCTTGCCAATGGCAAGATCCGCATGAACCCTCCGGTGTTCTATTTCGCGGCAAGTTTCATCCTCATCTTCGGCCTGGTGGTCATTTCCTATCCGCAAGCAGCAGGCGACTGGTTGCTGGCGGCGCAGAACTGGGCGGCCAACACGGTCGGCTGGTACTACATGCTGGCGATGACGCTGTACCTGGTCTTCGTGGTGGTCACCGCCTTGTCCGGCTACGGCAAGATCAAGCTCGGTGCCGACCACGACGAGCCCGAGTTCAGTTACCTGTCGTGGGCCGGCATGCTGTTCGCCGCCGGCATCAGCATCACCTTGTTCTTCTTCTGCGTGTCCGAACCCCTGACCCACATGCTGCAGCCGCCCCAGGGCGAAGCGGGCACGGCCGAGGCCGGGCGCCAGGCAATGCAGATCCTGTTCCTGCACTGGGGCCTGCATGGCTGGGGCGTGTTCGCCTTCGTCGGCATGGCCCTGGCCTACTTCGCCTACCGGCACAACCTGCCGCTGGCCTTGCGTTCGGCGCTGTACCCGCTGATCGGCAAGCGCATCAACGGGCCCATCGGTTATGCGGTGGACGGCTTCGGCATCATCGCCACGGTGTTCGGCCTGGGTGCCGACATGGGTTTTGGCGTGCTGCACCTGAACGCCGGCCTCGACTACCTGTTCGGCATCGACCACAGCCAGTGGGTGCAGGTGCTGCTCATCACCCTGATGATGGGCGCGGCGGTGGCCGTGGCCGTCGCCGGGGTGGAGAAGGGCGTGCGGGTGATGAGCGACATCAACCTGTTCCTGGCCTGCGCGCTGTTGCTGTTCGTGTTGTTCGCCGGGCCTACCCAGCACCTGTTCAACACGCTGATCCAGAACCTCGGCGACTACCTGGGGGCCTTGCCGCGCAAGAGTTTCGACGTTTATGCCTACGGCGAGAACCGTGACTGGCTGGGCGGCTGGACGGTGTTCTACTGGGCCTGGTGGATTGCCTGGGCGCCGTTCGTGGGCCTGTTCATCGCCCGCATCTCCCGTGGCCGCACCATCCGCGAGTTCGTCTTTGGTGTGCTGTTGATTCCGCTGGGCTTCACCCTGGCGTGGATGTCGATCTTCGGCAACAGCGCCCTGGACCAGGTCATCAACCACGGCATGACCGCTCTGGGCCAGTCGGCGCTGGATAACCCGTCGATGAGCCTGTACCTGCTGCTGGAGACCTACCCCTGGAGCAAGACGGTGATCGCCATGACGGTGTTCATCAGTTTCGTGTTCTTCGTCACCTCGGCCGACTCGGGCACCGTGGTGCTGTCGACCTTGTCGGCCAAGGGTGGTGATGCCGACGAGGATGGGCCGAACTGGCTGCGCATCTTCTGGGGCGCGATGACGGCGCTGATCACCAGTGCGCTGTTGTTCGCCGGCAGCATCGATTCGCTTAAATCGGCGGTGGTGCTGACCTCGCTGCCGTTCTCGCTGATCCTGCTGTGCATGATGTGGGGGCTGCACAAGGCGTTCTACCTGGAGTCGCAACGGCAGATCGCGCAGATGCATTCGCTGGCCCCGTTCGCCCAGTCACGCCGCGGCCGTGGTGGCTGGCGCCAGCGCCTGAGCCAGGCGGTGCACTTCCCGTCGCGTGATGAGGTGTACCGCTTCATGGACGACGTGGTGCGCCCGGCAATTGCCGATGTGCGTGAAGTGTTCGAGCAGAAGGGCCTGGTGCTGATTACCCAGGACGACCCGAGCCACGACAACGTCAGCCTGAAGATTGGCCATGGCGAGGAACAGCCGTTCATTTACCAGGTGCAGATGCGTGGCTACTTCACGCCATCGTTCGCCCTGGGTGGGCTGGGTACGCAAGAGTTGAAGAACCGCCGTTACTACCGGGCGGAGGTGCACCTCAGCGAAGGCAGCCAGAACTATGACCTGGTGGGCTACAGCAAGGAGCAGATCATCAACGACATCCTCGACCAGTACGAACGGCACATGCAGTACCTGCATTTGGTCAGGTAATAACCTGTACCGGCCTCTTCGCGGGTAAACCCGCTCCCACAGGTATAACACTGGCTTCAATACCGGTGCGGTACCTGTGGGAGCGGGTTTACCCGCGAAGAGGCCGGCACTGCTGATGCATCTCTATCAGAAGGGCGCATCCCCGAGGATGGTCGCCCGATGCATCACCCGCCGGTTCGGCCGGTAGTCATCCACGGCAAAATGCTGGGTCACGCGGTTGTCCCAGAACGCCACGTCATTCTCCTGCCACCGCCAGCGAATGCTGAACTCCGGCCGCGTCGCATGGGCAAACAGCAGCTTCAGCAGTGCCTCGCTTTCCAGTTCGCTCAGCTCATTGATGCGCGTGGTGAACCCCTCATTGACGAACAACGCCTTGCGCCCGCTCACCGGATGCGTGCGCACCACCGGGTGCGACAGCGGCGGGTTGTTGCGCCGGGTTGCTTCCCAGCGCGCCAGGTCTTCCGGCGTGGTACCAAAGCGCTCCAGCGGGAACGACTTGGTGAAGTCATGGGTAGCGGTCAGCCCGTCGAGCAGCTCGCGCAGCGGCGCCGACAAGGCTTCGAAGGCAGCGATGCCGCTGGCCCACAGGGTGTCGCCGCCGTAGGCCGGCAACTGCTTGGCGCTGAGCACCGCGCCCAGGGCCGGGGTCGGCAGGAAGGTCACGTCGGTGTGCCACACGGCGTTGTCGCGCACATCGGTAACCGCCGTGTCGAGGATCAGCACCTGCGGGGTTTCCGGCACGTTGGGGTAGATCGGGTGGATGTGCAGGTCGCCGAAGCGGGCGGCAAAACGTGCCTGCTGCTGCGGGTTGATCGGCTGGTCGCGGAAGAACAGCACCTGGTGTTGCAGCAGCGCCTGCTCGATGGCGTCACGTTCTTCAACGGTGATATCGCGGCTGATGTCCACGCCACTGATCTGGGCGCCAAGCGCCGGGCTGAGGGGGGTGATGGTCAGGCTCATGTCGGTCTCTTCAATCAGGCGCCAGGCTGCTGGCGTGGTCAACAGGATTCAGTGGCTCTGCCCGTGCCAAGGCACCAGTTTGCGTTGCAGGGCACGCAGACTCATTTCCAGGGCGAAGGCGATCAGCGCGATCAGCAGGATCCCCAGCACCACCACATCGGTAACCAGGAACTGCGCCGCCGACTGCACCATGAAGCCCAGGCCGCTGGTGGCGGCGATCAGCTCGGCGGCCACCAGGGTCGACCAGCCAACCCCCAGGCCAATGCGGATGCCGGTGAGGATGTCGGGCAGGGCGCTGGGCAGGATCACGTGGCGGATCAGCTGGGCCTTGGTCGCGCCCAGCGACTGCGCGGCACGCAGCTTGGCCGGGTCGACCGTGCGCACGCCGGTGGCGGTGGCAATGGCGATGGGGGCGAAGATTGCCAGGTAGATCAGCAGCACCTTGGACAGCTCGCCGATGCCGCACCAGATGACGATCAGCGGCAGGTAGGCCAGCGGCGGGATCGGCCGGTAGAACTCGATCAGCGGGTCGAGAATGCCGCGGGCCACGCGGTTGTAGCCGATGGCGATACCCACCGGGATGGCGGTGAGGGTGGCGGCAAGCAGGGCCACGCCGATGCGCCCCAGGCTGGCACCCAGGTGCTGCCACAGGCTGGCATCCATGTAGCCTTGAGTCAGCAGGGTCCCGGCCTTGGCCAGGATGTCGGCGGGCGAGGGCAGGAACAGCGGCTCGATCCAGCCGGCCGCGGTCACCAGCCACCAGGCCAACAGCAGGCTGGCCAGGGTCAGGGTGCTGATCCAGCGGGTGGGCAGGGGGCGGCGCAGCTTGGTGGCTGGCCGGGGTTGGGTGTTGCGTTTGCCGGCGACCGGCAGGTCCAGGCTGCTCATGCGCGCTCCTGCAGGCTTTGACGTTGGGAGAACACCCGCGCCAGTACGTGCTCGCGGGTCTCGATGAAGGCCGGGTCGGACTTGATCGCCCGCGCCGGTTCACCGGCTGCGTAGCGTTGGCCGAAGTCCAGTTGCAGGCGCTCCACCACGCGCCCCGGGTTGGGCGCCAGCAGCACCAGCTCGCTGGCGAGGAACACTGCTTCTTCGATGTCGTGGGTAATCAGGAACACCGGCTTGGCGGTGCGTTGCCATACCTGCAGCAACAACTCCTGCATCTGTTCGCGGGTGAAGGCATCCAGTGCGCCGAACGGCTCGTCCATCAGCAACACCCGTGGGTCGGCTGCCAACGCCCGGGCCAGGCCCACGCGCTGCTTCTGGCCACCGGACAATTGCCAGATACGCCGCTCGCCAAAGCCGTCGAGGTCGACCAGGGCCAGCATCTCGCGGGCCTTGGCTTCACGCTCGGCGCGGGGCACGCCGGCCAATTCCAGGCCGAAGGCGACGTTGCCCAGCACGTTCTGCCAAGGCAGCAGCGCATCGTCCTGGAACACTACACCGCGCTCGGCGCCGGGGCCCTGGACGGGCACGCCGTCCAGGGTGATGCGCCCGCCGCTGGGGGCGACGAAGCCGGCGATCAGGTTGAGCAGCGAGGTCTTGCCGCTGCCGGAAGGCCCCAGGGCCACCAGCAGTTGGCGTGGCCCCAGACTCAGGTTGATGTCGGCCAGTACCGGGGTTTCGGCACCGGGGTACTGTGCGCTGATGCGCTCCAGTTCGAGCAAGGCCATGGCAGGCTCCGGTCGGTTTTCTACAGGCTTAGTTGGGGAGGTACTGGGCGCTGACGTACGGCGAGTAGTCCGGCAGCACCGCGTCGACCTTGCCTTGCTGCTTGAGGAAGGTGGCCGTGTCGGTCAGCGCCTGGGTGGTCGGCGCGCCCAGTGCGTTGGCCTGGTCGGCGGCCAGCGGGTAGACGTTGCCCTGCAGCAGCACCGGGATGTCAGCAGGCTTGGCGCCAGACAGTTTGGCCAGCTTGCTCACGTTGTCGGGGTTGGCCAGCCAGGCTTGCGGGTTCTTGCGGTAGTCGGCGTAGGCGTCGAGGGTGACCTTGGCAAAGGCCTTGACCACATCGGGGTGCTTGGCGGCGAAGTCCTTGCGCACGATCCATGCGTCGAAGGTCGGTGCGCCTTTCTCGGCCAGCTCGCCGGAGGTGATCAGCACCTTGCCGTTTTCCTTGGCCACGCCCAGGGCCGGGTCCCAGACGTAGGTGGCGTCGATGTCGCCGCGCTTCCAGGCGGCAATGATCGCCGGCGGCGCCAGGTTGAGGATCTGCACCTTGGACGGGTCGATGTTCCAGCTCTTCAGCGCAGCCAGCAGGCTGTAGTGGCCGGTGGAGACGAACGGCACGGCGACTTTCTTGCCGACCAGGTCTTGCGGCGTCTTGATGCTGTCGCGGGCGACCAGTGCTTCACCGGCGCCAATCTGCGTGGCGATCAGGAAGGTCTCGACCGGCAGCTTGCGGGTGGCTGCGGCGGCCAGTGGGCTGGAGCCCAGGTAGCCGATTTGCACATCGCCGCTGGCTACGGCGGTGATCACGTCGGCACCGTTGTCGAATTTGCGCCAGTCGATGCTGGCCTTGCTGGCTTTTTCGTAGTTGCCATCGACCTGCGCCACCTTGGCCGGGTCGACGGTGGTCTGGTAGGCCACGGTCAGGTCGGCAGCCTGGGCCAACCAGCTGGCGCTGGCGAGGGTCAGGGCGGCGAACAGGCGCAGCGGAGCATGCGGGATCATGGTGAACCTCTCGTCAGGCAATCGATGTGATGGATGGCGAGAAGGCTAAATGATCTAAGAAAGGTAAAATAAATAACTTTTTTGCATTAGCTTAGGAGCCAATTGCTTTAACCACGCTGTCTTACGCGATCCTCTGTGGGAGCGGGCGTGCCCGCGAAGCAAGCGACGCCGTGGATGGCACCGGCGTAGCCGGTGTTCGCGGGCATGCCCGCTCCCACATCGAGCGCACGAAGGCCGCAACATAGGTAATCCTGGGCAATGGCGAAATCACAGACGGCTGCTAGGCTTTTTCGTCCCGATAGAACGATACGGAATTAGGTTATGAGCAAACGTTTGCAAATAACCAGTGGTTATGAAAAGCGAGCTGCTACTAACGAAACGCAGTAACAGTTCCTAACATATTCCTTAAAAATCTTACCAATTCATAAAACGGTCATTTTGGATTTATAGGATTGTCATTATCCTGTAGCGCAGGTGGCGTCTTAGACCAAAGTCGCGAAACGTTTAGAAACGATTGACTAAACGGTCACGCTTTGGGACTAAATCGCCAATCCACGGTGAGCGGGGCAGCAGATCCCACCGCCAGAGATACACAAGAATTAGAACGTAGAGGAGCAAAACATGTACAAGTCCAGCCTGGCCCTGGCCGTGGCACTGGGGGTTCTCGCCCAACAAGCAGGCGCTGCCGGTTTCGTTGAAGACAGCAAACTGTCGCTCAGCTCGCGCACCATGTACTTCAACGACGACAACCGCGAAAGCGGTATCGACCAGAAAGAAAGCGGTCAGGGCTTCAAGCTCGACTACCTGTCTGGCTTCACCGAAGGCACCGTAGGTTTTGGTGTCGACGTTCAGGCACTGTGGGGCATTCACCTGGATGGTGGCCGTGGTAGCCGCCCAGATGCCAACAACACCTTCTTCCCAAGCGACTCCGATGGTTCGGCAGTCCACAACTGGGCACGCATTGGTGGTAACGCCAAGGCTCGCTTCTCCAAGACCGAGGTCCACTACGGTAGCGCCCTGGCGCCTATGCTGCCGATCCTGGTCTCCAACGATGGCCGTCTGCTGCCGCAGACCTTCGAGGGCGGCACCCTGCAGTCGAAGGAAATCGACAACCTGACCTTCAACGCAGGTCAACTGACCCACGCCATGGGTCGTGCTTCGAGCAACCGTACCGGTCTTTCCGTTTCTGGCGCCTTCCGCGACAGCAACAAGTTCCAGTTCGCCGGTGGTGACTACAAGCTCACTCCAGACCTGACCCTGCAGTACTACTACTCGAACCTGGAAGACTTCTACAAGCAGCACTTCCTGGGTGCTACCCACGTCTTCAAGATCGCCGACAACCAGTCGTTCAAGACCGACCTGCGCTACTTCGATAGCCGCAGCGACGGCAAGAATGGCGAGACCGGTTACGCCTTCGACAACAACGGTGGCTACGCGAAGAACGCGGGCGAGGTCGACAACAAGACCTGGAGCGCCATGTTCACCTACACCCTGGGTGGCCACGCGCTGATGCTCGGTCACCAGCAAGTGGGTGACGATGGTGGTTTCGTCTGGCTGAACCAAGGTAGCGTCCGCAAGGACGGCGCCACTTCCTCGCTGGAAGGCAATGGCGGCGCGAGCTTCTACCTGTTCACCGACAGCATGATCAACCAGTTCGCTCGTGCCGGTGAGAACACCACCTTCGGTCAGTACTCCTATGACTTCGCGTCCCTGGGCGTTCCAGGCCTGAAGGCTTCGGTGGCCTACCTGCGTGGTGACGACATCCGCAACAAGTCGGGCGACGGCAGCTACAACGAATGGGAACGTGACGCACGCGTCGACTACACCATTCAGCAAGGCTCCCTCAAAGGCCTGGGCTTCAGCCTGCGTCAGGGTGTTTACCGTGGTAGCGGCGAAAGCATCGGTGACAAAGACCAGACTCGCTTCATCGTGAACTACACTTACAACTTCCTGTAAGTCGTAGCTGAACAAGAAGCCTCGCCTAGTGCGAGGCTTTTTTGTGTCTGCAATTTCGTATGCATTATGGTTATAAACAAATCAGTATTTATTCTTTTTGTTTTTAATCGAATGCAGGCACATTGAACCCACACGGTACAGAACCCAGCACAGGAGCCGCAGCCCATGAGCCTAAAACTCGGCGATATCGCCCCCGATTTCGAACAGGATTCCAGCGAAGGCAAGATCCGCTTCCACGAGTGGCTGGGCAACAGCTGGGGGGTGTTGTTCTCTCACCCGGCCGACTTCACTCCGGTGTGCACCACCGAGCTGGGCCTTACCGCCAAGCTGAAGGACGATTTCGCCAAACGCGGGGTCAAGGCCATCGCCCTGTCGGTGGACCCGGTCGATTCGCACCACCGCTGGATCGATGACATCAACGAAACCCAGAACACCGTGGTCAACTTCCCGATCATTGCCGACGCCGACCGCAAGGTGTCCGACCTGTACGACCTGATCCACCCGAACGCCAGCGACACCCTGACCGTGCGCTCGCTGTTCGTCATCGACCCGAACAAGAAGGTGCGCCTGACCATCACCTACCCGGCCAGTACCGGGCGCAACTTCAACGAAATCTTGCGGGTGATCGACTCGCTGCAGCTGACCGACAACCACAAGGTCGCCACACCAGGTAACTGGCAGGACGGTGACGACGTGGTAATCGTGCCCTCGCTGAAGGACGAGGAAGAGATCAAGCAGCGCTTCCCCAAAGGTTACCGGGCGGTCAAACCCTATCTGCGGCTGACCCCGCAGCCCAATCGTTAAAGGATTCCTCGTTGCATTGCTCTTAGCCAAAGCAGGGATATTCGGGCCGTTTCGACGGCCCTTTTTTATGCCTGCTGAAACTGCGTTGGCTTCTTCGCGGGTAAACCCGCTCCCACAGGGATAGCGCAAGTCTCAGGCCTTGTGCGGTCCCTGTGGGAGCGGGTTTACCCGCGAAAGGGCCAAAACAGCAGATAGATAAAAAATGGAATAAACAAATGAAAAAATATGATTTCTAGATATATGCGGCGACTGTTAATGTCACCTCCAACAGAACACAAGGAAGCGCTGCAATGCTGGTCGTCTCAATCGGTGGTAGCCCCAGTACCCGTTCACGCTCCGGCGTGCTGCTGGAGCGTTCTCGCCAGTGGCTGCAGGACCGTGGCGTCGAGGTGGTGACGTTCCAGGTTCGTGACTTTCCCGCCGAAGACCTGCTGCACGCCCGATTCGACAGCCCGCAGGTGCAGCACTTCCAGCAGCTGGTGGCCCAGGCCGATGGCCTGATCGTCGCCACGCCGGTGTACAAGGCCTCGTTCGCCGGTGCCCTGAAAACCTTGCTCGACCTGCTGCCCGAACGCGCCCTGGTACACAAGATCGTGTTGCCGATCGCCACCGGCGGCAGCATCGCCCACATGCTGGCGGTGGATTACGCACTGAAACCCGTGCTGTCGGCACTCAAGGCGCAAGAGACCCTGCAAGGGATCTTCGCCGACGACAGCCAGGTCGCCTACGCAGAAGGCTCCAGGCCCGCGCAGCTGGTAGCGGCGCTGGAAGAGCGCCTGCAGGACGCGCTGGAAACCTTCCACGTTGCACTGGCCCGTCGGCCGCGCCCCGTGGCCCCCGGCGTATTGAACGAACGCCTGATCAGCGCTCGCTGGAGCATCTGACCGGCCCAACCCGCTTTACCACCTTACTCGCCCGACAACGAGGCAAGCAGGTGCAACCCGAACCCACTCGCACAGGAGAGCGCCATGCGCACAGTCTTCTTGCGTCGCGGTCTGGTCGCCCTGTTTGCGGCGGCTGTGTCCTTCGGCGCCATCACCCAAGCCCAGGCCGAGAGCCTGCGTATCGGTTACCAGAAATACGGCACCCTGGTGCTGCTCAAGGCCAAGGGCACGCTGGAAAAGCGCCTGGCCGAGCAGGGCGTGCAGGTGCAATGGACCGAGTTCCCCGGCGGCCCGCAGCTGCTTGAGGGGCTGAACGTCGGCTCCATCGACTTTGGCGTCACCGGTGAAACCCCGCCGGTGTTCGCCCAGGCCGCCGGTGCCGACCTGCTGTACGTCGCCTACGAGCCGCCAGCGCCGCACAGCGAGGCGATCCTGGTGCCGAAGGGCTCGCCGATCCAGTCGGTCAAAGACCTCAAGGGCAAGAAAGTCGCCCTCAACAAAGGCTCCAACGTTCACTACCTGCTGGTTCGCGCCCTGGAAGACGCAGGCCTGAAATACAGCGACATCCAGCCGGTGTACCTGCCCCCGGCCGACGCCCGCGCCGCCTTCGAGCGCGGCAGCGTGGACGCCTGGGTGATCTGGGACCCGTACCAGGCTGCCGCCGAGAAACAGCTGCAGGCTCATACCCTGCGTGACGGCAAGGGCCTGGTCGACAACCATCAGTTCTACCTGGCCACCCGCAACTACGCGACCCAGCACCTAGCGGTGATCAACACCCTGATCGAAGAAGTGCGTGCCGTGGGTGAATGGTCCCAGGCCAACCCGCAGGAAGTGACCGACCAGGTCGCGCCGCTGCTCGGCCTGCCTGCCGACATCACCCTGACCTCGGTCAAGCGCCAAGGGTACGGTGCCGCGCCGCTCACCCCGGAAGTGGTGGCCGCGCAACAGAAGATCGCCGACACGTTCCAGGCACTGAAGCTGATTCCCAAGCCGCTGAGCATCAAGGACGTGATCTGGACACCCCCGGCCAAGGTCGCCAGTGCGCCTTGATTGATTTGCCTGCGCCGGGGCGCCGCCCTGGCTGAGCCCCCTTGAGGAGACAACTCCAATGAGCCTTAACATCTTCTGGTTCCTTCCTACCCACGGTGACGGCAAGTACCTGGGCACCTCCGATGGCGCGCGCGCCGTCGACCATGGCTACCTGCAGCAGATCGCCCAGGCGGCCGACCGGCTCGGCTTTGGTGGCGTGCTGATCCCTACCGGGCGCTCCTGCGAGGACTCCTGGCTGGTCGCGGCATCGTTGATCCCGGTGACCCAGCGCCTGAAGTTCCTGGTCGCCCTGCGCCCCGGGATCATTTCGCCGACCGTGGCGGCACGCCAGGCAGCAACCCTTGATCGCCTGTCCAACGGCCGCGCGCTGTTCAACCTGGTGACCGGTGGCGACCCGGACGAGTTGGCCGGTGACGGCCTGCACCTGAACCATCAGGAACGTTATGAAGCTTCTGTAGAGTTCACCCGTATCTGGCGCAAGGTGCTGGAAGGCGAGGTGGTCGACTACGACGGCAAGCACATCCAGGTGAAGGGCGCCAAGCTGCTCTACCCGCCGATCCAGCAACCACGCCCGCCACTGTATTTCGGCGGTTCCTCCGAAGCCGCACAGGACCTGGCCGCCGAGCAGGTCGAGCTGTACCTGACCTGGGGCGAGCCGCCGAGTGCGGTCGCTGAAAAAATTGCCCAGGTGCGTGAGAAAGCCGCCGCCCAGGGCCGCGAAGTGCGCTTCGGCATCCGCCTGCACGTGATCGTGCGGGAAACCAACGAAGAAGCCTGGGCCGCTGCCGACAAGCTGATCTCGCACTTGGACGACGACACCATCGCTCGCGCCCAGGCCTCGCTGGCGCGCTTCGACTCGGTCGGCCAGCAACGCATGGCCGCCCTGCACAACGGCAACCGTGACAAGCTGGAGGTCAGCCCCAACCTGTGGGCCGGTGTCGGCCTGGTGCGTGGCGGTGCCGGTACCGCGCTGGTAGGGGATGGCCCGACCGTGGCGGCGCGGGTCAAGGAATATGCCGAGCTGGGCATCGATACCTTCATCTTCTCCGGCTACCCACACCTGGAAGAGTCGTACCGGGTGGCCGAGCTGCTGTTCCCGCACCTGGATGTGCAACGCCCGGAGCAAGCCAAGACCGGTGGTTATGTGAGCCCGTTTGGCGAAATGGTGGCCAACGACATCCTGCCCAAGTCCGTTGCGCAGAGCTGAGGGCCAGGCCATGAGTCGTGCAACTTCCAACAACCTTGGCCAGCGCCTGGCGCCATGGGCGCTGCCGGTACTGCTGCTGGCTGCCTGGCAGCTGGCGGTCAGCGCCGGCTGGCTGTCGACGCGCATCCTGCCCGCGCCCAGCGCCGTGGTCAGCGCCGGCGTCGAGCTGGTGCGCAGCGGCGAGATCTGGACCCACCTGGCCATCAGTGGCTGGCGTGCCGGGCTGGGCTTCGTCATCGGTGGCAGCATCGGCCTGGTGCTGGGCTTCATCACCGGCCTGTCGAACTGGGGCGAACGCCTGCTCGACAGCTCGGTGCAGATGATCCGCAACGTGCCGCACCTGGCGCTGATCCCGCTGGTGATCCTGTGGTTCGGTATCGACGAGTCGGCAAAGATCTTCCTGGTCGCGCTGGGCACGCTGTTCCCGATCTACCTGAACACCTATCACGGCATCCGCAACGTCGACCCGGCGCTGGTGGAGATGGCGCGCAGCTATGGCTTGTCCGGCTTCAGCCTGTTCCGCCAGGTGATCCTGCCCGGGGCATTGCCTTCGATCCTGGTGGGCGTGCGCTTTGCCCTGGGCTTCATGTGGCTGACCCTGATCGTTGCCGAAACCATTTCGGCCAATGCCGGCATCGGTTACCTGGCGATGAACGCCCGTGAATTCCTGCAGACCGACGTGGTAGTGCTGGCCATCGTCCTGTATGCCGTGCTCGGCAAGCTTGCCGACCTCGCCGCCCGCGGCCTGGAGCGTGTGTGGCTGCGCTGGCACCCGGCCTATCAAGTGGCGAAGAAGGAGGGCGCATGACCGTACTCAAGGAACAGCCGCCACGCCTGCTGCGTGGCATCCCGCTGGCTTCCAGCGGCCTGCGCAAGACCTTTGGCCAGCGCGAGGTACTGAAGGGTATCGAGCTGCATATTCCTGCCGGCCAGTTCGTCGCCATCGTCGGCCGTAGTGGCTGCGGCAAGAGCACCTTGCTGCGCCTGCTGGCCGGTCTCGATCAGCCCACTGCAGGCCAGTTGCTGGCCGGTGCCGCGCCGTTGGAGCAGGCCCGCGAAGAAACCCGCCTGATGTTCCAGGACGCGCGCCTGCTGCCATGGAAGAAGGTGATCGACAACGTTGGCCTGGGCCTGTCTGGCGACTGGCGCCCGCGTGCGCTGGAAGCGTTGGAGTCGGTTGGCCTGGCCGACCGCGCCAATGAATGGCCGGCGGCACTCTCGGGTGGCCAGAAGCAGCGTGTGGCCCTGGCCCGGGCGCTGATTCACCAGCCGCGCCTGCTGCTGCTGGACGAACCGCTCGGTGCGCTGGATGCATTGACCCGTATCGAGATGCAGCAACTGATCGAACGCCTGTGGCGTCAGCACGGCTTCACCGTGTTGCTGGTCACCCACGATGTCAGCGAGGCAGTCGCCGTAGCTGACCGGGTGATCCTGATCGAGGACGGCGAGGTCGGGCTCGACCTCACTGTCGACCTGGCACGGCCTCGGGCGCGTGGTTCGCACCGCCTGGCTGCGCTGGAAAGCGAAGTGCTCAACCGTGTTCTGTCGGCCCCGGGCGCTGCGCCCGAGCCGGATCCTGTAGCCCCTTTGCCCACGCAACTGCGTTGGGCGCACTGACTGACTCACTTACCAGACTGAAGCCATAGAGAAGGAATCAAATCATGACCATCAAAGCCATCAACGTTCGCAACCAGTTCAAAGGCACCGTGAAGGAAATCCTGGAAGGCCCGGTACTGTCGGAAATCGACGTGCAGACCGCCTCGGGCATCGTCACTTCGGTCATCACCACCCGCTCCGTGCGTGAGCTGGAGCTGCAGGTGGGCAGTGAAGTGATTGCCTTCGTGAAGTCGACTGAAGTATCCATCGCCAAGCTGTGATGGGTGTGGGCCATGGGGCTGCTTTGCAGCCCTTCGCGGGCACGCCCGCTCCCACAGGTACTGCGCAGGTTTCAGGTTTTGCGCGGGCCCTGTGGGAGCGGGCGTGCCCGCGAAGGGCCGCACAGCGGCCCCAATGATCTCAGCTGGAACGCTTGGCCAGAAAAGGCGGCAGATACAACCCCAGATACGCCTCGAACACTCGCTTGCCTTCCTCGGCCATGCGCGGGGTGATCGCCTCATGCAGCTGCACCGACCGCGCATACACCCGGTCGCTCAATTCCATGGCCAGGGCAAACACATCCACATCCGCCGGCATCACTGGCAGATGAAAGTGCTGGTCGAACAACTTGTGCATCAAGTCGCCCAGTTCCATGTCGTGCTGCCGGTCGGCCTGCACCACTTCGCTCAGGCCATGCTGGGCCAGGATCAGTTGCCGCGCCGCGGCGTCCTCGTTGTAGATATCCAGCATGCGCTGCTCGATCAGCCGTGACAGTTCGTGCCAGGTGTTGAACGCACTGCTGTCGATCGGCGCGCTCAGCGCTTCACGGAAGGCCCGGTGTACATCGGCCGTCAACGCCTCCAGCAGCGCCGGCACGCTGGCGAAGAAGTGGTACACCGAAGACGGTGGAATCTGCGCACGCTCGGCCACGCTGTAGATCGACAGGCTCGCCACCCCCAGCTCGGCCAGCAACTCGCGTGCAGCCGCCAGGATCGCCTCGATCCTGGCCTGGCTGCTGGCGCGCGGCTTGCGCGGGGTGGCAGTGCGGGTCATCAGTTGCTGATCGCCAGGATGCTGGCCTGGTAGGCGCCGACGAACAGGTCGAAGTCGCCGACTTCCTGCTGTTCCAGGCGCGACTGCTCGGCCAGCGAGTCGCGGGCGAGGGTTTCGAAGGCCTGCTGGCGCTCGACCGGCAGTGGCTGTTCGCGGAAGGTTTCGGCGTGGATGCGGCTCTGGCGCAGGGAGAACTTGACGAAGCTCTCGTCATGCTCGGTCATGCGTGCCAGCACCTGGGCCGACGGGGTCAGCGAGGCGTCGTCGACCTTGGCCTGCTGGGCATCTAGGGCCTTGCCGTGTTCTGCACCGCCTTGCGCCTGGTCGAGCAGATCGGCCAGTGGCCGAATACGCTCGATCAGCTCGCTGGCCCACGCCTTCAGGCCGATCGGCTGGCCATTGCGATGCAGTTCCAGGCCCGGGCGCCGGCCTTCCTTGACCACGGTCAGGAAGTTGTTGGTGCACTGGCCGCATTCGCCGTTGTCCAGTTGCGGGCTGTCTTCCAGCGCGCAGAACAGCAGGAACGCGTCGAGGAAGCGCGCCTCGGTCAGGTCGATGCCCACCGGCAGGAACGGGTTGATGTCCAGGCAACGCACTTCCACGTACTGCACGCCGCGCGAGGTCAGGGCCTGGATCGGCCGCTCGCCGGTGTAGGTGACGCGCTTGGGGCGAATGTTCGAGTAGTACTCGTTTTCGATCTGCAGGATATTGGTGTTCAGCTGTACCCACTCGCCATCCACGTGCGTGCCGACTTCGACGTAAGGCGGGTAGGGCGTGCCCACCGCCTTGCGCAGGCTGTCGGTGTAGCTGGCCAGGTTGTTGTAGCACGGCGTGAGGCCGGCCTGGGCGTTGCTCTGGTAGCCCAGGTCGCTCATGCGCAGGCTGGTGGCGTAGGGCAGGTACAGGGTTTCGGCGTCCAGCTCTTCGAGCTGGTGCGGGCGGCCACGCAGGAAGCCTTTGTCCAGGGCCGGCGAGGCGCCGAACAGGTACATCAGCAGCCAGCTGTAGCGGCGGAAATTGCGGATCAGCGCGATATAGGCCGACGACTGGTAGTCGCGGTCGCTCTCGCTGCCGCCTTCTGCGGCGCGCAGCAACGGCCACAGCGCTTCGGGCAGCGAGAAATTGTAATGGATACCGGCGATGCACTGCATGGTGCGGCCGTAGCGCAGGGCCAGGCCCTTGCGGTAGACGTGTTTGAGCTTGCCGATGTTCGAGCTGCCGTACTCGGCGATCGGGATGTCCTCCTCGGCCGGCAGCGTGCAGGGCATCGACGGGCTCCACAGGTATTCGTCGCCCAGCTTGCTGTAGACGAAACGGTGGGTCTCTTCGAGGCTTTCCAGCACCTTGGCCGGGTCGGGCAGGGCTGGGGTGATGAACTCCAGCAGCGACTCGGAATAATCGGTGGTGATCTGCTCGTTGGTCAGCGCCGATCCCAGTGCTTGCGGATGCGGGGTCTGGGCCAGGCGACCTTCGTCGGTCACGCGCAGGCATTCGCGCTCAATACCGTGCAGGCACTGCTTGAGCAGGGGGAGATTGGCGCCGAGCAGGCTCAGGCGGCGGTTGAGGAGGTCGCTCAAGATGTATTCCTTCACGCGTCAGTCGCCCCAATATGGGGGTAGAAAAGACGGTCTACAAGGGTAGTGGGAAAAGGAACTGGCGTTGTCGCCTGGTTTACGCGGTTCCGGCATTGCGCAGCGCCGACTTCGGGGGCCGCTTCGCAGCCCATCGCCGGCAAGCCGGGCTCCACAGGTAAACCACGATATTCAGGCTTGTGGATTACCTGTGGGAGCCCGGCTTGCCGGCGATGGGGCGCGAAGCGGCCCCCGGCTGTTGCCGAAAATACCGCAGATACCGCTTGGTGAGCTAGAGAACCGCGAAGGTTCCTTGCGCTTTCGCCACCAGCTTGTCGCCCTGAACTACGTCGGCGTCGACCACCAGGGTGCGCCGCCCGGCGTGCAGCACACGGGCGGTGCACAGCACCTCGCCGTCACTGACGGCGCGCATGTAGTTGATCTTGCACTCGATGGTGACGCTTTGCTGGTCGAAGCCATGGCTGGCCGAGCAGGCCAGGCCCATGGCGATGTCCACCAGGCTGAAGATCGCCCCGCCGTGCAGCTTCTGGCCACGGTTGCGCAAGTGTGGCTCGAGCGCCAGGGCTACCTCGGCAACACC
The DNA here is from genome assembly GCF_002113575.1 of Pseudomonas sp. B8(2017). NCBI lineage: Bacteria > Pseudomonadati > Pseudomonadota > Gammaproteobacteria > Pseudomonadales > Pseudomonadaceae > Pseudomonas > Pseudomonas sp. B8(2017). Next base: position 96,568 of record NZ_NEIO01000006.1, read on the forward strand.
TGTTTCCAGGCGTTGCAGGCGGCAGCCGAGGAGCTGGCTGAAGGCGCTTTCGACGTATTCGCGTGGAACGTCCATCACTTCTTCTTCAGCTGCTTGGCGTTGGCGAACAGGGCGGCCATGGCGTTGTTGGCCGGTGCCGCAGTGGCGGTTTCGCGCTGGCGCGGCGCCTGCTGCTGGCGGTTGCCGCCATTGCCACGGTTACCACCGCGGTTGCCGTCTACCTTCTCGCCCGGGGTGTCGCTCATGCGCATGGACAGGCCGACGCGTTTGCGCGGGATGTCCACTTCCATGACCTTGACCTTGACCACGTCGCCGGCCTTGACCGCTTCACGTGGGTCCTTGATGAACTTCTCCGACAGCGCCGAGATGTGCACCAGGCCGTCCTGGTGCACGCCGATGTCGACGAAGGCACCGAAGTTGGTGACGTTGGTCACCACGCCTTCGAGGATCATGCCCGGTTCCAGGTCCTTGAGGTCCTCGACGCCGTCCTGGAAGGTGGCGGTCTTGAACTCGGGGCGTGGGTCGCGGCCAGGCTTGTCCAGTTCCTGCAGGATGTCGGTGACGGTCGGCAGACCGAAGGTTTCATCGGTGAATTTCTTCGGGTCCAGGCGCTTGAGGAAGCTGCTATCACCGATCAGCGAGCGGATGTCGCGGTCGGTGTCGGCGGCAATGCGCTGCACCAGCGGGTAGGCCTCGGGGTGAACCGCGGAGGCGTCCAGCGGGTTGTCGCCGTTCATCACGCGCAGGAAGCCGGCGGCCTGTTCGAAGGTTTTCTCACCCAGGCGGCTGACCTTTTTCAGCGCAGCACGAGTGGCGAACGGGCCGTTGGCATCGCGATGGGCGACGATGTTCTGCGCCAGGGTGGCGTTGAGGCCGGAGATGCGCGTCAGCAGCGCCACCGAGGCGGTGTTGACGTCCACGCCCACGGCGTTCACGCAGTCCTCGACCACGGCGTCCAGGCCGCGCGCCAGTTTCAGCTGGGACACATCGTGCTGATATTGGCCGACACCGATGGATTTCGGGTCGATCTTCACCAGTTCGGCCAGCGGGTCCTGCAGGCGGCGGGCAATCGACACGGCGCCACGGATCGACACGTCCAGGTCCGGGAATTCGCGGGCGGCCAGTTCCGATGCGGAATACACCGAAGCGCCAGCCTCGGAGACCATGATCTTGGTGATCTTCAGCGCCGGGTACTTCTTGACCAGCTCCGCCACCAGCTTGTCGCTTTCGCGGCTGGCGGTGCCGTTGCCGATGGCGATCAGCTCCACCGAGTGCTTGGCGCACAGTGCAGCCATGATCGAAATGGTGCGGTCCCAGTCGTTCTTCGGCGCGTGCGGGTAGACCGTGGTGTGGTCCAGCAGCTTGCCGGTGGCATCGACCACGGCGATCTTGCAGCCGGTGCGCAGGCCCGGGTCGAAGCCCAGGGTGGCACGCGGGCCGGCCGGGGCGGCCAGCAGCAGGTCGTGCAGGTTGTGGGCGAACACATTGATCGCCTCGCCTTCGGCGTTGTCGCGCAGCTCGCCGAACAGGTCGGTTTCCAGGTGGGTGTAGAGCTTGACCTTCCAGGTCCAGCGCACCACTTCGCCCAGCCACTTGTCGGCCGGGCGGTTGCGGTTCTCGATGCCGACGTGGTTGCCGATCATCAGTTCGCACGGGTGCAGAGTGCCGGGCAGTTCTTCGCCGACTTTCAGCGAGGCGCTCAGCACGCCTTCGTTACGCCCGCGGAAAATTGCCAGGGCGCGGTGCGACGGAGCGTTGCGCAGCAGTTCGTCATGGGCGAAGTAGTCGCGGAACTTGGCGCCTTCTTCTTCCTTGCCAGGCACGACGCGGGCGCTGAGCACCGACTCCTGCTTGAGGAAGCTGCGCAGCTTGTCGAGCAGGGCGGCGTCTTCGGCGAAGCGCTCCATGAGGATGTACTTGGCGCCTTCCAGCGCGGCCTTGACGTCGGCCACGCCCTTGTCGGCGTTGACGAAGCGTGCGGCTTCGCTTTCCGGGGCCAGGTCTGGGTTGTTGAACAGGCCGTCGGCCAGCTCGCCGAGGCCGGCTTCCAGGGCGATCTGGCCCTTGGTGCGGCGCTTTTGCTTGTACGGCAGGTACAGGTCTTCGAGGCGGGTCTTGGTATCGGCCAGCTTGATCTCGCGGGCCAGTTCCGGGGTCAGCTTGCCCTGCTCCTCGATGCTGGCCAGGATGCTGGCGCGGCGCTCGTCGAGTTCGCGCAGGTAGCGCAGGCGCTCTTCCAGATGGCGCAGCTGGGTGTCGTCCAGGCTACCGGTCACTTCCTTGCGGTAGCGGGCGATGAAGGGCACGGTCGAGCCTTCGTCCAACAGGCCCACGGCCGCCTCGACCTGCTGGGGGCGTACGCCCAGTTCCTCGGCGATACGGCTGTTGATGCTGTCCATGTAAACCACCTGACATTTGTGAATACGGGGGTCGCCTGTGGGCCTTTCGCCCGGCGGCGCTGGATGAAAGCCGCGCATTATACCCATCGCAAACGGCTTGCGGTGATGGCGCCCGGCCAGCCGAAACTGGCGCCGGGGGAAAAATCTGCTAACAATGCTCACGCAACGTGCAGCAATGGCTACGCCATAATGCGCGGCGATATCAGAGGAGTTATTCATGACCGGCACGCCAAACACCGCTGAAGGTGACAAGATTCTCATCGTCGACGACGACCCGGGGCTGAGCAGCCTGCTGGAACGTTTCTTCACCAGCAAGGGCTACCGTGCCCGTGCGGTGCCCAACACCGAGCAGATGGACCGCCTGCTGCAGCGTGAGGTGTTCAACCTGGTGGTGCTCGACCTGATGCTGCCCGGCGAGGATGGCCTGTCGGCGTGCAAGCGCCTGCGCCAGCAGAACAACCAGATCCCGATCATCATGCTCACCGCCAAGGGCGACGAGCTCAGCCGTATCAAGGGCCTGGAGCTGGGCGCCGACGATTACCTGGGCAAGCCGTTCAACCCGGACGAGCTGATGGCCCGGGTCAAGGCCGTGCTGCGCCGCCAGGCGCCGAGCGTGCCGGGTGCGCCTGGTAGCGAAGACGAGTCGGTCACCTTCGGCGACTACGAGCTGTCGCTGGCCACCCGCGAACTCAAGCGTGGCGACGAAGTGCACATGCTCACCACCGGCGAGTTCGCCGTGCTCAAGGCGCTGGTGATGCACGCACGCGAGCCTCTGACCCGCGACAAGCTGATGAACCTGGCGCGTGGCCGCGAATGGGATGCGCTGGAACGCTCCATCGATGTGCAGATTTCGCGTCTGCGCCGCATGATCGAGCCGGACCCGTCCAAGCCGCGTTATATCCAGACCGTGTGGGGCGTGGGCTACGTGTTCGTGCCGGACGGAAACGCCGGTAAATGATGCCGCGCCGTCGATGAAAACACCGCTCTGGTTTCCGCAAAGTTTCTTCGCTCGCACCCTGTGGCTGGTGTTGATCGTCGTCCTGTTCTCCAAGGCCTTGACCCTGGTCTACCTGTTGATGAACGAGGATGTGCTGGTCGACCGTCAGTACAGCCACGGTGTTGCGCTGACCCTGCGCGCCTATTGGGCGGCCGACGAAGAAAACCGCGACAAGATCGCCGAAGCGGCAGGCCTTATCCGGGTCACCGGCTCGGGCGTGCCCGAGGGTGAGCAGCACTGGCCCTACAGCGAAATCTACCAACGGCAGATGCAGGCCGAGTTGGGCGAAGACACCGAGGTACGGCTGCGCATTCATGCGCCGCCGGCGTTGTGGGTCAATGCGCCAAGCCTGGGCCCGGGCTGGTTGAAGGTTCCGCTGTACCCGCACCCGCTGCGTGGGCAGAAGATCTGGAACGTGCTGGGTTGGTTCCTGGCCATCGGTCTGTTGTCCACAGCTTCGGCCTGGATCTTCGTGCGCCAGCTGAACCAGCCGCTCAAGCGCCTGGTGTTCGCCGCCCGGCAGCTGGGCCAGGGGCGCAGCGTGCGCCTGCCGATCAGCGACACGCCCAGCGAGATGACCGAGGTGTACAAGGCCTTCAACCAGATGGCCGAGGATGTCGAGCAAGCCGGGCGCGAGCGCGAGCTGATGCTGGCCGGGGTTTCCCACGACCTGCGCACACCGCTGACGCGCCTGCGCCTGTCGTTGTCGTTGCTGGACAGCGACAGCGAACTGAGTGACGACATGGTCCGCGATATCGAGGACATGGACGCGATCCTCGACCAGTTCCTGGCCTTTATCCGCGATGGCCGTGACGAGCCGGTTGAGGAGGTCGACCTGGCCGACCTGGTGCGCGAAGTGGTGGCGCCGTACAACCAGCCGGAAGAACGGGTGCGGCTGTGCCTGGAGCCGATCCCACCGTTCCCGCTGCGCCGGGTTTCGCTCAAGCGCATGCTGGGCAACCTGATCGGCAATGCCCTGCACCACGCCGGCAAGGGGGTAGAGGTGGCCGCCTATGTGTCGGGCGACGAGAGTGCGCCGTATGTGGTGCTGAGCGTGCTGGACCGCGGGGCGGGGATCGACGAGTCGGAGCTGGAGACCATCTTCAACCCGTTCATTCGTGGTGACCGGGCCCGGGGTGGCAAGGGCACCGGGCTGGGGCTGGCGATCGTCAAGCGGATTGCGGCGCAGCATGGTGGGAATGTGGAACTGCGCAACCGCTCTGGTGGCGGGATCGAGGCGCGGGTACGGTTGCCTTTGGGGCTGTTGCTGCCGCGTAATGCTGTATGAATCTGGTTGGCTGCATCGGCCCTATCGCCGGCAAGCCAGCTCCCACAGGTAATCCACAAGCCTGAAGGTCGTGGTAATCCTGTGGGAGCTGGCTTGCCGGCGATAGGGCCGGTACAGGCTTGAATCAGCCCTTACCCTTGGTCCGAGTCTGATTAGGCCCACCATTCTTCTCGAGATGCTCGATAATCATGCCGGCCACGTTCTTGCCGGTGGTCACTTCAATCCCCTCCAGCCCCGGCGACGAGTTCACCTCCATCACCAGCGGCCCATGGTTGGAGCGCAGGATATCCACACCCGCCACACTCAAGCCCATCACCTTGGCCGCGCGAATGGCGGTCATGCGTTCTTCCGGGGTGATCTTGATCAGGCTGGCCACCCCACCGCGGTGCAGGTTGGAGCGGAATTCCCCCGGCTTGGCCTGGCGCTTCATCGACGCGATGACCTTGTCGCCGACCACGAAGCAGCGGATATCCGCGCCACCCGCTTCCTTGATGTATTCCTGCACCATGATGTTCTGCTTCAACCCCATGAACGCCTCGATCACCGATTCGGCGGCCTTGGTGGTTTCGCACAGCACCACGCCGATGCCCTGTGTACCTTCCAGCACCTTGATCACCAGCGGGGCGCCGTTGACCATCTGGATCAGGTCGGGGATGTCGTCCGGCGAGTGGGCGAAGCCGGTAATCGGCAGGCCGATGCCGCGCCGCGACAGCAGTTGCAGCGAGCGCAGCTTGTCGCGGGAGCGGGCTATCGCTACCGACTCGTTGAGCGGATACACGCCCATCATCTCGAACTGGCGCAGCACCGCGCAGCCATAGAAGGTCACCGAGGCACCGATGCGCGGGATCACCGCGTCGAAGCCTTCCAGCGGCTTGCCGCGGTAGTGGATCTGCGGCTTGTGGCTGGCAATGTTCATGTAGGCCCGCAGGGTATCGATCACCACCATTTCGTGGCCCCGCTGGGTACCGGCTTCGACCAGGCGGCGGGTGGAATACAGACGCGGATTGCGCGACAGCACAGCGATCTTCATGCAGCACCTGTGGCAGGAGAAAGGGTGGCCGGGAAGGCCGGTTTGTCTTGTACGTATTTGAGGCCAGGGTTGACCACCAGCTGGCCATGGATCAGGGCCTTGGAACCCAGCAACAGGCGATAACGCATGTTCTTGCGGCAGGCCAGGGTGAACTCCACCTCCCACACACCATCGCCCAGGGCCAGTGACGTGCGGATGACATAGCGGGTCTGGGCCTGGCCGTTGGAGCTCTTGATGGTTTTCATGGTCACCAGCGGTGCCTCGCAGCGGCGGTGGCGCAACTGCACCACCGAGCCCAGGTGTGCGGTGAAGCGGACCCAGGGCCGGCCGTCGCGCTCGAACGGTTCCACCTCGGTGGCGTGCAGGCTGGAGGTGCTGGCGCCAGTGTCGATCTTGGCGCGCAGCCCGGCCACGCCAAGGTCGGGCAGGGCGACCCACTCGCGCAGGCCGATCACAGTCAAATGGTCAAATGTCTTCACGGAACGCACCCTGCGGATGAGGTGGTGAACTGTAAGCACGGCGGGGATTTTTTGCATCCGATCGTTACGGTAGTACAGTTCGATGAAACACAGCGTTCGAGGTAACGGGATGGCACAAAAAGCCGAAGACGACGACAAGGTCCGCCTGGACAAATGGCTGTGGGCGGCACGCTTCTACAAGACCCGCGCGCTGGCCAAGGCGGCGATCGAGAGCGGCAAGGTGCATTGCCGGGGTGAGCGCTGCAAGCCGGGCAAGGAGCCGCGGGTGGGTGACGAGTTCGTGCTGCGCACCGGGTTCGACGAGCGCACCGTGGTGGTGAAGGCTCTGTCGGTGGTGCGGCGTGGGGCGCCAGAGGCGCAGACGTTGTACGAGGAGACCGAGGACAGCGTGCGCCGGCGTGAGCAGGCGGCGGAACTGCGCAAGGCTGGGGCGATGGGCGTGACCACCGATGGGCGGCCGACCAAGAAGCAGCGGCGGCAGATTCACCAGTTGCATGGGAGCTTCGAATAGCCGGGGCCGCTTTGCGGCCCATCGCCGGCAAGCCAGCTCCCACGGGTACTGCGCAAGCCCTGAAACTTGTGCAATCCCTGTAGGAGCGGCCTTGTGTCGCGATGGGCTACGCAGTAGCCCCAAGGATCTAGCGGGTTACCGCCAAGCGCCCGACCAACGGTAACTTGGCTGCGATCGCGAACAACGGCGCCGTCCAGCGCATCAGCACCGCACTCCCCTTGGCCGCCAGCGGTGTGTAGCAGCTCCAGCCCAACGCCAGCACCGCCATCAGCAGCCCGCCGATGTAGTCATCCTGCCCCCAGTGGGCACCGGCCACCAGGCGCGGCAACATGAACAACACCGCCAGCCCCCAGACAACCATGTACTGCACCAGGCGGCGGCTGAACACGCTCATGAACAGCGCCCAGACCAGCAGCACCGAGGCATGATCCCCCGGGAAACTCTTGCTGGAACGGTCCTTGAGCTCCCAGGCCGCCTCCAGGTTCGGATAGTAGTCGCTGAGGTGCACCACATCGTCGAACATCATCGAAGGGCTCTTGTGCTGCCAGCCGGCTGCATCCACCCACTTGGAAAACAGCGCGCGAATCACCACTAAGAGGATTAGCGTGACCAGGAAGCCGAAAAAGGCCTGGCGCACCTGGGATGCCTTGAACACCCAGTCGCCACGAATAAGCACTGCCAGAAGGATCAGGCCGACGACGATGTCGAATGGGCGCAGGCTACCGACGGTCCAGATGTAGCGCCAGGTGGTGTTGTGGGCCAGCGGCGCATTCAGGCTGTGGAACAGCCACTCGTCGAAAGTCAGGCACAAGATCTGGCCAATGGGCCATAACCAGAAACACAGTAGAGCGACAGGAAGCAGCGTACAGGCTGCCAATGGCCCCCAGGACCACCTTGCTTGGAACAGTGGTCGATTGTCCATAAAATACCTCTATTGCAAACAGGAATCGGAGCGCCTTGTGAGCGCTCTGTCACGGGGTTCTCGGATGTTTCCGACAACCCTTGTAACCATTTTGTCATCATTTTCAGATAGCCAAAACCTATGAGCGACTTGCCTGATACCGATTTCACCCAACGTTTCATCTTCGACGAGCGCGATGTGCGCGGCGAGTGGGTGTCTCTCGATGACAGCTACGCCGCGGTGCTGGCGCGTCATGAGTACCCGCAGCCGGTGCAGGCACTGCTGGGCGAGCTGATGGCCGCCACCGCCTTGCTGGTGGGGGCGCTGAAGTTCGACGGCCTGCTGATTCTGCAGGCGCGTTCCGCAGGGCCGATCCCGCTGTTGATGGTCGAATGTTCCGGTGACCGGGACATCCGTGGCATGGCCCGCTACGAAGCGGACCAGATCCCGGCGGATGCGACCCTGTCGCAGCTGATGCCCGACGGCCACCTGACCCTGACCATCGATCCGGTCAAGGGCCAGCGCTACCAGGGCACCGTCGACCTCGACGGCGCCGACCTGTCGGAATGCTTCACCAACTACTTTGTGCAGTCACAGCAACTCAACACCCGCTTCTGGCTCAACGCCGTGGGTGGCAAGGCCCGTGGCTTGCTGCTGCAACAGTTGCCGCGCGATCGCCAGCCGGACGACGAAGAGCGCGAGGACAGCTGGCAGCATGTGGTAGCCCTGGCCAAGACGCTCAAGCCCGAAGAGTGGTCGGAAGACAACGAAACTCTGTTGCACCGCCTCTACCATGAAGACGCAGTACGCCTGTTCGATATTCAGCCGCTGCGTTTCAAATGCAGCTGCTCGCGCGAACGTTCCGGCAATGCGCTGGTCAGTTTGGGCGAGCACGATGCCAAGGCGCTGGTGGAAGAATGCGGCGGGCAGGTTGAGATCGATTGCCAGTTCTGCAACGAGCGCTATTTCTTCGACGCCAGCGATGTGGCGCAACTGTTTGCCGGTGGCGGCACTGACGTAGCCTCAGAAACTCGTCACTGAAACGTTTAACTACAGGACAATCTCCTGTCGAATTGCGCAAAAGCGCAGTTCTGACAGGAGGGGCCTACTTTTTTTGGGCGTTTCTGGCATAATCCGGCCACTTTTTTCGCTGTAGTAGTTTTTTCAAGACAACTACAAAACGTTTGGAGCACTCGGCCTCGGGCCGGATGGGGTATCTCATGACGCAAGCCAACAACACCGTGTACACCGACCTGAGCGTCGATGAGCTGGTAAAAGAAGCGCTGCAACGCGGTGAAGGCGTACTAGCCGATACTGGCGCACTGGTCGTGGAGACCGGTCACCGTACTGGCCGTTCGCCGGCTGACCGTTTCATCGTCGAAGAGCCTTCCACCCAGGACGCCATTTCCTGGGGCCCGATCAACCGCAAGTTCCCGGCCGACAAGTTCGATGCCCTGTGGGACCGCGTCGAGGCGTTCAACAACGCCCAGGATCACTTCGTTTCCTACGTTCACGTAGGGGCGGCCGCCGAGCACTACCTGCCGGTGAAGATGACCACCCAGACTGCCTGGCAGAACCTGTTCGGTCGTTGCCTGTTCATCAACCCGGAGCAGTACAACCCGGCTGGCCGTGGCGAGTGGCAGGTCCTCAACGTCGCCAACTTCGTGTGCGAGCCTGAGCGTGACGGCACCAACTCCGATGGTTGCGTGATCATCAACTTCGCCCAGAAGAAGGTGCTGATCGCTGGCATGCGCTACGCCGGCGAAATGAAGAAAGCCATGTTCTCGGTGCAGAACTTCCTGCTGCCGGCTGCCGACGTGCTGCCAATGCACTGCGCCGCCAACATCGGCGAAGCGGGCGATGTGACCCTGTTCTTCGGCCTGTCCGGCACCGGCAAGACCACCCTGTCGGCCGACGAAAGCCGTTACCTGATCGGTGACGACGAGCACGGCTGGGGCGAGGGCGTGGTCTTCAACATCGAAGGCGGTTGCTACGCCAAGTGCATCGACTTGTCCGAGAAGAACGAGCCGGTCATCTGGAAAGCCATCAAGCATGGCGCCGTGCTGGAAAACGTCGTACTCGACGCCAACAAGCACGCCGACTACACCGATGTCAGCCTGACCCAGAACAGCCGTGCGGCCTACCCGCTGGAGCACGTTGCCAAGCGTTCCGAAGCGAACCTGGGCGGCGAGCCGAACGCAGTCATCTTCCTGACCTGCGACCTGACTGGTGTTCTGCCTCCGGTTTCGATCCTGAACAACGAGCAGGCGGCCTACCACTTCCTGTCCGGCTACACCGCGCTGGTCGGTTCCACCGAAATGGGTTCGGGCAGCGGCATCAAGTCGACCTTCTCCACCTGCTTCGGCGCACCGTTCTTCCCGCGCCCGGCTGGCGAGTACGCCGAGCTGCTGATCAAGCGTATCAAGGGCTTCGACTCGAAGGTCTACCTGGTCAACACCGGCTGGACCGGCGGTGGCTACGGCGTTGGCAAGCGCTTCAGCATCCCGACCACCCGTGCCGTGATCGCTGCGATCCAGAGCGGCGCGCTGATCGGTGCCGAAACCGAGCACCTGGACATCATCAACCTGGACGTGCCGAAGGCCGTTCCGGGCGTTGACACCGAGCTGCTCAACCCGCGCACCAACTGGGCTGACAAGGCTGCCTACGACGAGGCCGCCAAAGGCCTGGCCAAGCTGTTCATCGAAAACTTCAAGAAGTTCGAAGTTTCCGACGCCATCAAGGCCGCTGGCCCGCAGCTGTAAGCTGCACCTGCCCGCAATGAGAAAGCCGCCCCTTGGGGCGGCTTTTTTGTTCCTGTGAATTAGCGCGGTCATTGTGGGAGCGGGCAGCGGAAATCCGGTTTTTCTGTTTCACTGTCAGCATCCATTGCGAAGACAAGAGTCAGCCAGATGACCGAATCCCCTCAGCGCACTGCCTTCTCCCACTTCCACCCCATCCTCACCCGCCCCCAGGACAATGACCTGAACGGCCACATCGCCGGTGCCACCGTGCATGGCTTCTTCGAAACCGCCATCCAGGCGTTCCTCGTCGAACAGGCCGACCTGGACCTGCGTGACGGCGAGCTGGCGGCCTTCGTGGTCAGTTCGGCGGCGGATTTCTACGCGCTGCCAGGCTTCCCGGACGTGCTGGAAGTGGGGCTGGGGGTGGCACGCCTGGCGGGCAGTACGGTGGAGTACCGCCTGGCCCTGTTCCGCCCGGGGGAGCCGGAGGCGTGTGCGGCAGGCTCGGTGGTGCAGGTGTTCATCGATCGCGCCAGTGGCCGGCCAGTGGCATTGCCAGAGGCGCTGCAGGTGATCCTGTCTGGTGTACTGCTGGAACAGCAGGCATAAAAAAGCCCCGCTGGCAGGGGCGGGGCTTTTGTTGCCGGGGCAAGGCCCTCAGGCGTTAGTCGCGCCAGTGGCGCTTGTGCTTGCGATGGCCGTAGTGGTGGCCACGGTCCCAGTGGCGACGGTCGTCGTCATAACCACGACGGTAGCGGCGGCCATCGTGGTAATCGTCTCTGTCGGCCTCTTTACCCAGGTAGTTACCCAGTGCGCCACCGGCACCACCGCCGGCTGCTGCGCCAATGTAGCTACCGGTAGTGCCGCCCACGGAGCGGCCGACCACGTTACCGCCTGCTGCGCCCAGCGCGCCGCCGATAGCGGCTTCGCCACGTTGACGCTTGTCGGCACCCAAGGCACCGCCAGCCGCGCCGCCCAGGCCGGCACCAATGGCGCCGCCGGTGCTACCACCGATGGAGTTGCCCACCACGGAGCCCAGTACCCCACCCAATGCGCCGCCAATGCCGGCCTCGGTGGTGCCGCCTGCCATGGCAACGCCGCTGAGCAAGCTGAAAGACAACAACAGTATCGAGGAGTACTTCTTCATCAAGAGAGCCTCATAAGGATGACGAGGCGATTTTTGAGCCTTGCAGGCACGCCTGGCAACGGAAATCCGACGAGTAACACGAGTTGTACACAATTCTCTAACTTACTGTATTTACTGTGAAACTTTATCGTTTTTTCGCTGTCTGAGACCTTTATGACGAAGCCCTGAACCGCTATGGAACAGGGCTTTTTTCGTTTTTGGCGGCACGGCTTCCGGCCTCTTCGCGGGCACGCCCGCTCCCACAGGTACAGCACAGGAATCGAAACATGTGGAACTCCTGTGGGAGCGGGCATGCCCGCGAAGAGGCCAACACCATTCCTACAGGATGCGCCCGTCGTCCCGCGCCCGCTCCAGCTTGATGGCGATGAACTTCGAGGTCGGTGTATGGCTGCCATCGCCAATGCTTTCCAGCGGCACCAGCGGGTTCACCTCCGGGTAGTACGCCGCCGCCTGCCCGGCCGGGATGTCGAAGGCCAGCAGGGTGAAGCCGTGCACACGGCGCACATGCTCATCCCCCCACAACGACACGATGTCGACCTGCTGCCCCGGCTGGAAGCCCAGGCGGATGATGTCGGCTTCGTTGGCGAACAGCACCTCGCGCTGGCCACGCACGCCGCGGTAGCGGTCGTCCAGGCCGTAGATGGTGGTGTTGTACTGATCGTGCGAGCGCATCGACTGCATGATCAGGTCAGGCACCTGGCCGCTGGCGCGTACACGCTCGTCGAGCAGCGTGTCGGGCAGCAGGTTGGCCTTGAAGTTGGCGCGGCCGGTGCTGGTATTCCATTCGCGGCTGGCAGCGCTGTTGCCCAGGTAGAAACCGCCCGGCTCGCGCAGGCGCTGGTTGAAGCCGCTGAAGCCAGCGATGGTGTCGCCGATCAGCTCGCGGATACGGTCGTAGTCAGCCACCAGCCAGTGCCAGTCCACGGGCTTCTTGCCCAGGGTGGCGGCGGCGATACCGGCGATGACCGCCGGCTCCGAGCGCATCTGCGTCGACAGCGGCTTGAGCTGGCCATTGGAGGCGTGGACCATGCTGAACGAGTCCTCTACCGTTACCGCCTGTGGCCCTTCTGCCTGCAGGTCGATGTCGGTGCGCCCCAGGCACGGCAGGATCAGTGCCTGCTTGCCGTGCACCAGGTGGCTGCGGTTGAGCTTGGTGCTGATGTGCACGGTCAGCTCGCAGTTGCGCAGTGCCTGGGCGGTGCGCTCGGTGTCTGGCGTCGCCTGGGCGAAGTTGCCGCCCAGGCCGATGAATACCTTGGCCCGGCCGTCGAGCATGGCGTGGATCGCCTCGACGGTATTGTGGCCATTGTGCCGGGGCACGGGGAAGCCGAAGCGCTGCTCGATGGCGTCCAGCAGGGCCACCGGCGGGCGCTCGTTGATGCCCATGGTTCGGTCACCCTGCACGTTGCTGTGACCACGCACCGGGCACAAGCCTGCGCCTGGCACGCCGATATTGCCGCGCAGCATCTGCAGGTTGACGATTTCCTGGATGGTCGGCACCGAGTGGCGGTGCTGGGTAATGCCCATCGCCCAGCACATGATCACCCGCTTGCCACGGCAGTACATGCGCGCGGCCAGTTCGATGTCGGCCAGCGCCAGGCCGGACTGGGTCTGGATGTGCTCCCACGGGGTGGCATCCACTACCGCCAGGTAGTCGTCGACGCCATGGCCATGTTCGGCGATGAAGGCGTGGTCGAAGACTGCCGGTTCGCCGTTGGCCTGGGCTTCGCGTTCCCATTGCAGGACGAACTTGGCCATGCCGCGCAGCAGCGCCATGTCGCCGCCCAGGGCCGGGCGGAAGAATGCGGTGTTGGTCGGCCGGTCGCTGTTGGTCAGCATCTCCAGCGGGTTCTGCGGGTGCTGGAAGCGCTCCAGGCCACGCTCCTTGAGCGGGTTGATGCACACCACCTGGGCACCGCGCTTTACCGCATCGCGCAGCGGGTCGAGCATGCGCGGGTGGTTGGTACCGGGGTTCTGGCCCCAGACGAATATCGCGTCGGCGTGCTCGAAGTCGTCGAAGGTGACGGTGCCCTTGCCGACCCCGACGCTTTGCCCCAGGGCCACGCCGCTGGCCTCGTGGCACATGTTCGAGCAGTCGGGGAAGTTGTTGGTGCCGTAGGCACGCACGAACAGTTGGTACAGGTACGCAGCTTCGTTGCTGGCGCGCCCCGAAGTGTAGAACTCGGCCTGGTCAGGGCTGGCCAGCTTGTTCAGCTCGCGGGCGATCAGGGTGAAGGCGGCGTCCCAGCTGATCGGCTGGTAGCGGTCGCTGGACGCGTTGTAGACCATCGGCTCGGTCAGGCGCCCCTGGTACTCCAGCCAGTAGTCGCTCTGCTGCAGTAGCGACGTGACGCTGTAGCGGGCGAAAAAGGCGGCATCGACGCGGCGCTTGGTCGCCTCCCAGTTCACTGCCTTGGCACCGTTCTCGCAGAACTTGACCATGCCGCTTTCCGGCGAGTCGCCCCAGGCGCAGCCGGGGCAATCGAAGCCGCCGTTCTGGTTGGTCTTGAGCAGTGCGCGAATGTTCTTCAGCGCGTTATCGCTGCCAACCCAGACCTTGGCCACGCTGCGCAGCGCGCCCCAGCCACCGGCGGGGCCGTGGTAGGGCTTGTAGCGAGGGGAGGAGGCTGGGGCGTTGTCCGGGAGGTGTTGGTACGAGGTCACGACTGTTACGACTCCGCCGCTGGGCTGTAGACCCGCGGTGCGCTGTGCTTGGGCAGATGGATAAGGTTGAGGTTGTGCTTGCGCGCCCATTGCAGGGCAAGACCGGTGGGCGCCGACAGGCTGACCAGGGTCTGGATACCGGCCCGCAGCACCTTCTGGATCAGCTCCAGGCTGCAGCGGCTGGTGACGATGGCCAGGCCACCCTGGCTGTCGATGCCTTGGCGCAGCAAGGCGCCGATCAGCTTGTCGAGGGCGTTGTGCCGGCCGATGTCTTCGCGGCCGAGCAGCAGTTCGCCGTGGCGGTCCATGAACAGCGCCGCATGCACCGCGCCGCAGTGCTGGCCCAAGGGCTGGAAGGCATCGATACGCTCACGCAGGCCGACCAGCCATTGCGCCGGTGGCAAGGGGGCGCCAGGCAACTTGGCCAGCTCTGGCAATGCCTGCTCCAGTGCTTCGACCCCGCACAGGCCGCAACCACTGGTGCCGGCCAGCTGGCGGCGCTGGTTTTTCAGGTTCCAGAACGCACGGCTGGAAATCTCCAGGTCGGCATACATTGCCGAGCCGCTGCCGGAGAGTTTCAGGTCGTAGATTTCCGTGGTGCCTTCCACTATGCCGCTGCCGACACTGAAGCCGACGGCGAAGTCTTCCAGGTCGGTGGGGCTGACCAGCATCACCGCCTGGTTCAGGCCGTTGTAGACAATGGCCAGGGCCACTTCTTCGGCCAGGGGCGTGCTGTCGCGTCTGGCGTCATTGAGCTGGACGTAATCGTAGGTATTGCTGGCGGCGGGCATGGTCAAGGGCGATGAGGCCGCGCAGACCGGAGGTTTGCTGTTCATCGGGGCTGACTTTTCATCGGGGCTATCGGCAGCTTTCAGATAGCACAAGCCTAGGCGTGCGGACCGGCGGCGTCTAATCGCTAGGGTCTATGCCTTGATAGACCGCGTCGATTGGTCGCATGGGGGCGCCAGGGGAAAAGCTGGCCTAGACTGCTGTGTCCGAGGTTTCGTCAACAAGGAGAGCGCTATGAGCTTGTTCAGTTTCGTCAAGGAAGCGGGCGAGAAGTTGATCGACCTGCTGACCCCCGGCAATGCCAATGCCGAAGAGCAGCTGAAGAAACACGTGGAAAGTGTCGGCCTGGGCAACCCGAATATCACGGCCACTGTAGAGGGAGACACGATCATCCTCAAGGGTGAGGTGGCCAGCCAGGAGGAGAAGGAGAAGATCATCCTGGCGGCGGGCAACGTCGCTGGCGTGGCCAGTGTCGATGACCAGATCACCGTGACCGGACCGGTGGCCCAGGCCGCGCGGTTCGTGACGGTGGAGAAGGGTGATACGTTGAGCGCCATTTCGAAGAAGGTGTATGGCGACCCCAACAAGTATCAGAAGATATTCGAGGCCAACAAACCGATGCTCAAGCACCCGGACAAGATCTATCCGGGGCAGGTGTTGCGTATTCCTGAATGATCTCTGCAGCCTGTACCGGCCCTATCGCCGGCAAGCCAGCTCCCACAGGATTATCACAGGCCTGAGGGCCTGCGAGGTACATGTGGGAGCTGGCTTGCCGGCGATAGGGCCCTCACAAGCCTGCCAACAATTCCCGGTAATCCTCGACCGCCGCAAACTCCGCGGTATCCCGCGGCCCTGCCTGGCTATCCGGCTGGCGCACCGCCAGCAGATGCCCCACGCCAAACCGTCGTGCACTGCGCAGAATCGCCAGGGTGTCATCGATGAACAGGCTGCGCTCCGGTTCAAAGCCGATGTCCGCCTGCAATGCGTCCCAGAACTGCGGGCTTTCCTTCGGGTAGCCGTAGTCATGTGAGCTGATCAGCCGTTCGAAATAAGGCGCCAACTCCACCCGCTCCAGCTTCAGCGACAGCGAATCCCGGTGCGCATTGGTGATCATCACCACGCGCTTGCCCGCGTCGCGGATCGCGGCAAGGAAAGTATCGGCATCCGGGCGCAGGGCGATCAGGTCGGCGATTTCCTGTTTCAGCTCGCGGATCGGCAGCCGCAGTTCGCGGCTCCAGAAGTCCAGGCAATACCAGTTCAGCGTGCCGGCATTGCGTTCGAACAGCGGCTGCAGCTCCATTTCCGCCATGGCCCGGCTCACCCCGTGCAGCTCGGCATAGCGCTGGGGCAGGTGGTCCAGCCAGAAGCGGTTGTCGTAATGCAGGTCGAGCAGGGTGCCGTCCATGTCCAGCAGGACGGTATCGATGGCAGACCAGGGAAGAACAGGCATGGGAAACTCTCGATCAGTCGGCAAGCCACGGTATAGTAACCCGTTCACGCCAAGGAGCCGCCCCATGCGCCAGAAACCCACCGTCCTCAGCCGCGAAATCGTCGCCAGCAGCCGCCTGTTTCGCGTCGAAGCCGTGCAATTGCGCTTCAGCAATGGCAACGAGCGTACCTACGAGCGCCTGGTGGGCCGGGGTAATGGCTACGGCGCGGTGATGATCGTGGCCATGCTCGATGCCGAGCACGCGGTGCTGGTGGAGGAATACTGCGGCGGCACCGACGAATACGAGCTGTCGTTGCCCAAGGGCCTGATCGAGCCGGGCGAGGACGTGCTGGCGGCAGCCGACCGGGAGCTCAAGGAAGAGGCCGGTTTTGGCGCGCGCCAGCTGGAGCACCTGACCGAGCTGTCGCTGTCGCCGGGCTACATGAGCCAGAAGATCCAGGTGGTGCTGGCCAGCGACCTTTACGAGGAGCGCCTGGAGGGCGACGAGCCGGAGCCGATGCGGGTCGACAAGGTCAACCTGCGCGAACTCTCGGCCCTGGCCATGCACCCACAGTTCACCGAGGGGCGTGCCCTGGCGGCGCTGTACCTGGCGCGTGACCTGCTGATTCAGCGGGGGCTGCTGGAAGCATGAACGACCTGCAATTGATGCACGAAGTGATCAAGCTGGCCCTGTTGGCGGGCGAAGCGATCTTGCCGTTCTGGCGCGCCGATGTGGCCGTGACCAACAAGGCCGACGATTCGCCGGTCACCGCCGCCGACCTGGCGGCGCACCGGGTGATTGCCGATGGCCTGCTGGCGCTGGCGCCGCAGATCCCGGTGCTGTCCGAAGAGGACTGCAACATTCCGCTGGCCGAGCGTCAGGGTTGGAGCCGCTGGTGGCTGGTCGACCCGCTGGACGGCACCAAGGAATTCATTGCCGGCAGCGAAGAGTTCACGGTCAACATCGCCCTGGTCGAGAACGGCGAGGTGGTGTTTGGCGTGGTTTCCATGCCGACCAACGGGCGCTGCTACTTCGGTGGTCGCGGGTTGGGCGCCTGGCGTGCGGAAGCGGGTGAGGCCGCCCAGGCGATCCAGGTACGTAATGCGCCGCCGGCGGGTGGGCGTTTCACCGTGGTTGCCAGCCGTCGCCATTCCAGCCCGGAACAGGAAGCCTTGTTGGCCGGGTTGGGGGCTGCGGTGGGTGAGCTGGAGCTGGCCAATATCGGCAGTTCGCTGAAGTTCTGCCTGTTGGCCGAGGGTAGCGCCGATTGCTATCCGCGCCTGGCACCGACCTCGCAGTGGGATACCGCAGCGGCGCAGGGCGTGGTGGAAGGGGCTGGTGGGGAGGTAATCGGGCTGGATGGCTTGCCGTTCCGGTACCCGGCGCGGGAGTCGTTGCTCAACCCGCATTTCCTGGCGTTGCCGGCAAATGCTGCGTGGCGCCAAGCCTTCCTGAGCCTGATCTGACGTCAGGACTTGAGCTTCGCCGCCTATATCGCCGGGGCCGCTTTGCGGCCCATCGCCGGCAAGCCAGCTCCCACAAGTACTGCGCGGACCTTCAGCATGGCGCTGCACCTGTGGGAGCTGGCTTGCCGGCGATGGGCTGCGCAGCAGACCCAACAGCACTAACTGACTGGCATCAGTACTTGCCCGCGGTCAGCGGTGCAGCACGTACTGGCCGCTGAAGGTTACAGCAGGCTCGTCACCACCGGCATTGCTCACCGTGGTCTCCAGCGTCAACCGTGCCCTCCCGCGGCGCTGGTACATGGTCAAGAACCGCTCCCAGGTCTTTTCATCCGGCGCCGCACAGCGCGCCACCGCCGCCCCGGTAACCGGCAGCGGATAACTGATCTGCCCTTCCTGGATGACGATATGCCCGTCATCGATCCCCAGCTCGCGCAGGCGCAGGTGCAGCCAGCCCCAACCCACCAGCACCGCGGCGCAGTACAGGCTGCCGCCGAACATGGTGCTCTTGTGGTTGACGTTGGCCGCCAGCGGCAATTGCAGGCGCAGGGTGTGCTGCTGCCAATCGAGCACTTCCAGGCCCATTTCGCGGGTCAGGGGGATGTCGCCGTGCAGGACGGACTGCAAGTACTGGCTATCGGTGTTCATTAACGGTTGTCCTCTTGATCGTCATGCCCGCCGCTACCGCCGTCGAAGCTCAAGCCATGCTTGCGCAGCTTGTCGTGCAGGGTCTTGCGGGGGATACCCAGCGCCTCGGCCAGGCTGCGCATGGAGCTGTGTGGCTGGGCCAGTTCGGCAGCGATCAGCGAGCGTTCGAACTGCTCGACCTGTTCGCTGAGGTTGCCGCTCGGCATCGGTACCGCAGGCATTGCCGCAGGTGGCGCCTGGCCGTCCAGGGCCAGTTCCAGGCCAAGGGCGAAACGCTCGGCGGCGTTCTGCAGCTCGCGTACGTTACCGGGCCAGTCGTGACGCAGCAGCATGGCGCGCTGGGCCGGCTGCAGAGCGTGTGGCGGCAGGCCATGGCGCTGGCTGGCGGCGTCGGCGAAGTGCTGGAACAGCACCAGGATGTCATCGCCGCGTTCGCGCAGCGGTGGAATACGCAGCGGCGCCACGTTCAGGCGGTAATACAGGTCGGCACGGAAGCGCCCCTGGTCGGCTGACTGGCGCAGGTCCTCCTTGGTCGCGGCGATGATGCGGATGTCCAGCGGGATCAGCTGGTTGCCACCCAGGCGCTCGACCACCCGTTCCTGCAGCATGCGCAGCAGTTTCACCTGCACATCCAGGCTCATGCTCTCGATTTCATCGAGGAACAGCGTGCCACCGTTGGCGAACTCGAACTTGCCGATGCGGCGTTTCTGCGCGCCGGTGAACGCCCCGGGTTCATGGCCGAACAGCTCGCTTTCGACCACCGACTCGGCCAGTGCGCCGGCGTTGATCGCCACGAATGGCCCGTCGCGGCGGCTGGACAGGTCGTGCAGGGCGCGGGCCACCACCTCTTTGCCGGCACCGGTCTCACCCAGGATCAGCACATCGGCGCGGGTGCCGGCCAGGGCGCCGATCTGCTCGCGCAGGCGCTGCATGGACGGCGACTGGCCCAACAGGCGGGTAGCCAGTTGCTGGCGGTCGCTCAGGGCCAGGCGCAAGCTGCGGTTGTCCAGCACCAGGCGGCGCAGGGCCAGGGCGCGGCGCACGCTGTCCAGCAGGGCATCGCTGGCAAAGGGCTTTTCCAGAAAGTCGTAGGCGCCGGCGCGCATCGCCTGCACCGCCAGCGGCACATCGCCGTGGCCGGTGATCAGCAGCACCGGCAGCTCGTTGTCACGGCCGTGCAGTTGTTCCAGCAGTTGCAGGCCATCGATGCCCGGCATGCGGATGTCGCTGACCACCACCCCGGGCCAGTCGGCCTCGATGCGTTCGGCCAGGCCCTGGGCATCGGCCAGGGCGACCACCTTGAGCCCGGCCAGGTCCAGGGTCTGGCTCAGGGCCTGGCGCAGGTGCGGGTCATCATCGACCAGGATGACCTGGGCTCGGCTGTCGATCAGTGTCTCGGTGGTCATGCCGAGGGGTCCTCCGAATTGGGCAAAGTAGCGCCAGGCGCGGCCACACGCAGCTGCAGGGTCAGCAGTGCGCCACCCTCCGGGTGGTTGGCCAGCAGCAGTTCACCGCCCAGGGCGCGCATCAGGCTTTCGCAGATGGCCAGGCCCAGGCCCAGGCCCTGGGTGCGGGTCTTGGTGGTGAAGAACGGCTCCTTGGCGTGCTCCAGGGCCTGGCGGCTGAAGCCGGGGCCGTTGTCGCGAATGTACAGGTAGACGCAGTCATCGCGCTGCTCGGCACTTAGCCACAGGCGGCGCGGGTTGGCCTTTTCGGTCAGGGCATCGAGGGCATTGGCCAGCAGGTTGCCGAGCACCTGGCGCAGGCGGGTCTCGCCGGCCTGTACCCACAAGGTGGCTTCCGGCAGGTCGCGGATCAGCTCCACGGCCATCGCCCGGCGGCGCTTGGCCAGCAGCGCCAGGGCATCGTCCAGGGCTGGCTGCAGGGCCACGCTCTCCGGGGCATGGCGGTCACGGCGGGCGAAGGCGCGCAGGTGGGCGATGATCGAGGCCATGCGCCCGGTCAGCTCGCCGATCAGCTTGAGGTTGCCGCGGGCGTCTTCGGTACGCTGGTGGTCGAGCAGGATCTCGGCGTTTTCCGCGTAGCTGCGGATGGCGGCCAGCGGCTGGTTGAGTTCGTGGCTGATGCTGGCCGACATGGTGCCGAGCACCGACAGCTTGCCGGCCTGCACCAGTTCATCCTGGGCGCGCACGGCCTCCTGTTGGGCGTTCTCGCGCTCCAGCACGGCGCTCTTGAGCCGGGTGTTCAGGCCTTCGAGGTCGGCGGTGCGCTCGGCCACGCGTTTTTCCAGTTCCTGGCGGCCACGTGCCTCGAAGTCGATGCGGTCGATGTAGTGACGGCGCCGCTGCATCACCAGGCCGGCCAGCAGCATCAGCACCAGCAGGGTGCCGGCGCCGATGGCCATCACGGTTTGCACCGAACGGTCGACCAGCATGCGCGGGGCGAGGATGCTGACCTGCCAGCCGGTTTCCTTGATGTCGCGGGTCTGGCTGATCCAGGCGTCCTGGTTGAGCACCAGCGGTTGCGGGGCTTGGGTCGGGTAGGGCTGGATGGCGATGATGGCCTGGCGCTCGGCCTCGGTCAGCGCGCGGGTCGCGCGGAAGCGCCAGTCGGGCCGCGAGGTCAGGATGACCACGCCATTGTGGTCGGTCAGCAACAGCTGCTCGGGGGTGCGGCCCCATAGGGTTTCGGTGTGGTCGAGGTCGACCTTGACCACCAGTACGCCAACGATGCGTTCACGGTCTCGCACGGCGGCGGCGAAGAAGTAACCGCGCTTGGCCGACGTGGTGCCCTGGCCGAAGAAGCGCCCCAGGCGGCCGGCCATGGCTTCGTTGAAGTAGGGGCGGAAGGCGAAGTTGCGGCCGACGAAGCTGTCGCGCTTGTCCCAGTTGGAGGCGGCCAGGGTGTTGCCGCTGACGTCCATCAGGTACATCACCTCGGCGCCAGTCTGCTGGACGATGTCCTTGAGCAGGCGGTTGGCATTGGTCACCGCTTCCAGGCGGAACGGGTCGGCCAGCACCCCGCGCAGCGCCGGCAGGTCGCCGAGAATCTGCGGCAAGGTTTCGTAGCGGTGCAGGGTACCGAGCAGGTTGGCGACGTACAGGTCGAGAGTCTGGCGGTTCTGCGAGGCCAGTTCTTCCTGGTAGTAACGTTCGGCCAGGTGATGCAGGGGCCACAGTAACGGGGCCAGGCACAGGGCCAACAGGGCCAGGCTGCGCCAGCGGGGACGGCGTGGGGGCGTGGGTTTTGCAATCATCACGTAAAGGCGCCAGAAAAGTCTGCCGCAATTATGCGCTAGTTAAGGCAGCAGTTCCGCCTCTGCCAGTGGCAGGCCGAGCTTGTCCTTGTCCGACAGCACCGGTGGCTGCTGCAGCCCCCAGTCGATGGCCAGCGTCGGGTCATCCCAGCGGATGCAGCGGTCGGCGCCCGGGTTGTAGTAGTCGGTGGTCTTGTAGAGAAACTCGGCCGACTCGCTTATCACCGCAAAGCCATGGGCGAAGCCGGGCGGAATCCACAACTGGCGATGGTTGTCGGCCGACAGCTGCACCGCGACCCATTGGCCGAAGGTTGGCGAGCTCTTGCGCACGTCCACGGCAATATCACGGATTTCCCCCTGCACCACGCGCACCAGCTTGCCTTGGGTGTTTTCCACCTGGTAGTGCAGGCCACGCAGCACACCCTTGATGGAGCGCGAGTGGTTGTCCTGAACGAACTCGACATTCACGCCGGTTTGCCGGGCGAACTCACGGGCGTTGAACGCCTCGAAGAAAAAACCACGGCTGTCACTAAAAATCTTTGGCTCGATGATCAGTACTTCAGGGATCGCGGTAGGGATGATGTTCATGGCGGTTCGCTGGCCCGTTCTGCTCATGTATTGACCCTAGCCGGTCTGGCCGTTTTTTCCGCCTTGGGCTTCAACGGCATTCACAAGGGCTGTCTATGGTAGAGGTCGTGCCGCTTTGGTTCTCGGCCAAGGTTGGGGATGTATCGATTGTTATCGATTTAATGTCTTGAGCGCTCATGATTTTCCCGATTATCGGGCTTCAAATATCGATATATATCGGTTATAAATTGACAAACGCCCCAGCACAGTCCGGCTCAGGGCCATCACAGAGGTCAACCATGAAAACCCTCAACTCCACTCCCCGTGCCGATGGTTTCCACATGCCCGCCGAGTGGGCCCCGCAAACCCAGGTGTGGATGGTCTGGCCGGAGCGGCCGGACAACTGGCGCCTGGGCGGCAAGCCGGCGCAGGCTGCCCATGTGACCCTGGCCAAGGCCATTGCCCGCTTCGAGCCGGTAACCGTCGCGGTTTCCGCTGGCCAGTACGAAAATGCCCGTCGCCAGCTCGACCAGCCGAACATCCGCGTGGTCGAGATCAGCAACGACGACGCCTGGGTGCGTGACACCGGCCCGACCTTCGTCATCAACGACCAGGGTGAAGTGCGTGGCGTGGACTGGGGCTTCAATGCCTGGGGCGGCTTCGACGGCGGCCTGTACGCACCGTGGAACCGCGACGAGGAGCTGGCAGCCAAGGTCCTGGAAATGGAGCGCTGCCAGCGCTACCACACCGAAGGTTTCGTACTCGAGGGCGGCTCGATCCACGTGGACGGCGAAGGCACCGTGATCACCACCGAAGAGTGCCTGCTCAATCGCAACCGCAACCCGCACCTGAACCGCGAGCAGATCGAAGCGGTGCTGCGCGACCAGCTGGCGGTGGACACCGTGGTCTGGCTGCCAGATGGCCTGTACAACGACGAGACCGACGGCCATGTCGACAACTTCTGCTGTTACGTGCGCCCGGGTGAAGTGTTACTGGCCTGGACCGATGATTCCAACGACCCCAACTATGCACGCTGCCATGCCGCCATGGAGGTGCTGAAGAACACCCGCGATGCCAAGGGCCGTGAATTCATCGTGCACAAGATGCCGATCCCGGGCCCGCTGTTCGCCACCGCCGAAGAGTGTGCCGGTGTCGATCAGGTGGCCGGCAGCCAGGAGCGTGACCCGTCGGTGCGCCTGGCCGGCTCGTACGTGAACTTCCTGATCGTCAACGGCGGCATCATCGCGCCAAGCTTCGACGACCCGGCAGATGCCGAGGCCAGAGCGATTCTGGCGAAGATCTTCCCCGACCACGAGGTGGTGATGATCCCAGGTCGCGAGTTGTTGTTGGGCGGTGGCAACATCCACTGCCTGACCCAGCAGCAGCCGGCACCGGTCAAGCGTTGAGCGCACGGTGAATGAAGGGGCCCGTCAGATGACGGGCCTTTTTTGTTTCCGGGGGCCGTCCGCAGGCCTGTGCTGGCATATGTTTTGTATTGTTTTCAGTCAGATAGCTCGGCCATGCCGCGCTCTCGGATCTGTAACAATCCTTACGTAGATTAGCCGCTCACGGGCCAGGGAGTACGTGTAGAGATGAACGCAGCAAGTGAGTCGGCTTTGCGCCCATCGGCAGTGAATCACCAATCGCTCAGGCTTGTGGCGAAGTGGTTGAAACACCATGGATGCATCAGGGTCAGGACGACCGACCCACAACGTCTGCTTGCCGGACGATATCCCCAGGGGCTGATCAGCGAAGCAGAAATGCAGGCGCTGATGGCGGTTTGGCACTGATCGAATCGGTATTACCTGTACCGGCCTCTTCGCGGGCATGCCCGCTCCCACAGGTACTTCACAGGCTTCGAGGCATGTGGTGCCCCTGTGGGAGCGGGCGAGCCCGCGAAGAGGCCGGCACAGGCGCTAGAGATCAGAAGCTGTAGCTGCCAGTCACCACCAGGCTACGCGGGTCACCCACCTGGATCTGCGCCGCACTGGTCGCCGAGCTGTAGTAGGTCTTGTCGGCAATGTTGCTCAGTGCCGCCCGCACATCCCAGTCCTGCGTGCGGTACCCCGCCAATGCATCCCAGCGGCCATACCCCGGCAGCACCGTGGTGTTCTGGTTGTCCGCATATCGCTCGCCCACCAGCGTCAGGCCGGTTTCGGCGTACCAGCCCAGTTCCGGCTTCCAGGTCACGAACAGGCTGCCGTTGCGCTTGGCCACATCATTGATGCGGTTGCCTTCCTGGCCGTTGTTGTCCTTGACGATGGTCGCGTCCTGCAGGCCGATGCCACCGCGCACGTACCAGTTGCCAACGATGTTGCCGGTGGCGGTCAACTCGATACCGCGCGAACGCTGCATGCCGCTGAGCAAGATGTTTTCCGGGACAAGCGGGTCGCGGGTGCGGCGGTTGTACAGTTCCAGCTCGTAGATGGCCAGGGTGGTGGTCAGGCGCTGGTCGAGCCAGTCGCTTTTCACGCCGATTTCCTTCTGGCGGGTTTCTTCCGGCTTGGCATCGTTACCGTTGCCCTTTGCGCCTGGGGTGATGCCGATCAGACCGCCGCCAACCGGCGAGAAGGTCTTGCTCCACGAGGCGTAGAACGAATGGTCGCGCCACGGTGTGTAGACCACACCCAGGCGTGGGCTGGTGCTGTTGCTGTCCTGTGTTTCGCGCACGCCATCCTTGTTGGTGGTTCCCACTTCAAACTGGTCGAAGCGCACGCCAGCCAGGATTTGCCACTGATCGTTCAAGCGGATCTGGTCTTGCAGATAAAGGCCGCGGCTATCGACCACGGTATGGTTGTCACTAAACACCGTCATCGGGCCATTGAGCTGCTGGTCGCGGCCGGGCTTGCCCAGGCCCTGCAGCTTCTGGTCGACCGCTTTGTACAGCACCGGGTCGCGCTTCTGGTTGCCGAACTCCAGGCCCAGCAACAGCTTGTGCTCCAGGCCCAGAGTGTCGAAGTCGCCTTCGGCCTCCAGGTTGTTGAACAGGTTGCGGGTGTTCAGGTCCTGCTGCCAGCGCTGGCGGGTCAAGGTGTCGGTGCTGGCGTCGTAGCCCGTGACGTAGGTGTTGTCGAACTCACTGTCGAGCTTGAACAGGCCCAAGGTATGGCGCAACTGCCAGGTTTCGTTCAGCTGGTAGTTCAGGCGCGAGCGCAGCGACTGGGCGCGGTCATCGATGTAGTCGCGCTGGGTGTCGCCATAGGTGGTGCTGCGGCTGACATCTGCCGGGCGGCCGTTGATCCCAGGGATGCCACGGTCCGGGGTGCGGTTGTAGCGGCTGTATTCGTATTGCACCAGCCAGTTCAGGTCGGGGGTGACCTGCCAGCTGATCGACGGGGCGAACAGCTGGCGGCTGCCGTCGATGCCGTCGCGGAAGCTGTTGTTGTCCTGGTTGCCCATGTTCAGGCGCAAGCTGACGGTGTCGCTGGGGTCGGCACTGAGGTCGGCATACAGGCTGCGCAGGTCTTCGCTGCCAGCCTGTGCCTCGATGCTCGAACGGCGGCCGTGCTCCGGCGCCTTGCTCACCCGGTTGACGATACCACCCTGGCTGCCACGGCCATACAGCACCGCTGCCGGCCCTTTGAGCACTTCGACCCGCTCGATGTTATGCAGGTCGCGGATGTACTGGCTGTCGTCGCGAATGCCGTCCAGGTAGAAGTCGTTGCTGGCCTCGAAGCCGCGGATGCGCACGCTGTCGAAGCGGGTGTCGGCACCGCTGCTGACGTTGGGGATGCCTTCCAGCGCCTTGCCCAAGGTGTTGCTGCCGTAATCCAGTACGTTGACGGTCTTCACCGTGTCGATGGCCTGCGGCACATAACGTACCGGCGTCGAGGTGCGGGTCGCGGTGCTTACCTCCTTGACCCGCGGGTTGTCCTCTTCGCGCTCACTGTCGGCGGTTACCGACAGTTCCGGCAGGGTGGTGGTGGCGGCACTGGCCAGGCCGGCGCCGAACAGCAGCGACAGGCCAAGCGTCAGGGGTGAAAGACGGCAGGGTACAAGCATGGGCACATCCGGATCGAGCAGGTGAAAAAGAGGTGCGGATGGTAATGCTTGTTATTTGCTCTTGCTTGAGTATTTGTAAAGGGTTGTCATTACATCTGTGTCAGTTTGTTACGGTCGCTGCTGCGCCGCGTTTCCGTGCAGGAGCAACCTTGTGCTGCGAAAGCGCCCTCACCGGAAATTGTCCGTTCGATCAAAAGGCTATTTCCTACACAAGATAAATTGTCCGCTGATCGCGCAAACCTGCATGGAAATGCACCAGACCCACAGGCAATTTTGGTTATATCAACCTGCATTTCACGACTTTTTGACATTTGTAATCGCACACGGCTAGGATTCGGCCAACGCCTGCTGGCCATGATCTTGGCCATGCTGCTGCCAGAGGCCGCCGTGTGATTACCGGCAGGCCTTCCAGTCTGGATCCGCATAGCGTCGAACCTACGAAGGGGCGTTGGTTCCTGGCGTCATATTGCAGAGCGTTTTTGATTAAGAAATAAGGAAAACAACATGTTGAAAACCAGGATCAGCCTGGTCGCCCTGGCGATGATCGCCGCGACCCAGGCACAGGCCAATGATCAGGCCGACAGCAAAGGCTTCATCGAGGACAGCCACGCCAACGTCCTGCTGCGTAACGCCTACATCAATCGTGACAAGAAGCACGGCACCGACGACCAGATCGAATGGGGCCAGGGCGTCATCGCCAACTTCTCCTCCGGCTTCACCCAGGGCACCGTCGGTGTCGGCGTCGATGCATTCGGCCTGTACGCCGTGCGTCTGGACGGCGGCAAGGGCCACAACGGTGGCGCCGGTGTCGACTTCTTCAAGCCTTCGGACTTCAAGGACGAGAACGGCAACGCCAACTCGCCGCACAACCTGGCCCGTGGTGGCGCTGCAGTGAAGTTCCGCATCTCCAACACCGTGCTCAAGTACGGTGACCAGATGCCGGCACTGCCAGTGCTGCAGTACGACGA
This sequence comes from Pseudomonas sp. B8(2017), assembly GCF_002113575.1. Classification (NCBI taxonomy): domain Bacteria; kingdom Pseudomonadati; phylum Pseudomonadota; class Gammaproteobacteria; order Pseudomonadales; family Pseudomonadaceae; genus Pseudomonas; species Pseudomonas sp. B8(2017). The sequence continues at coordinate 123,809 of NZ_NEIO01000006.1, forward strand.
CGCCCGTCTGCTGCCAGAAAGCTTCACCGGTACCCTGATCACCTCCAAAGAGATCCAGGGCCTGGAACTGAACGCCGGCCGCTTCACCCAGGAAGCGCGCAAGAGCGCCGAGCGCCGTGACGGTGGTGGCCTGAAGTCGATCAACGTCCTTGGTGGTAGCTACAAGTTCACCGACAACTTCACCGCTTCGCTGTACACCGCCGACAACGAAGACGTGATGAAGAAGCACTACCTGGGCCTGAACTACGTCTTCCCGATCGCCAATGACCAGTCCCTGACCCTGGACTTCAACGGCTACAAGTCGGACATCGACAACAAGTTCGTCAAGAGCGCCAAACTCAACGGCGACTCCAACACCATCTGGAGCCTGGCAGCTACCTACGCGTTCGGTGCGCACTCGTTCACCATCGCCCACCAGCGCAGCACCGGCAGCACCGGCTACAACTACGGCTGGTACCAGAACGAGGGTGGCGTGGGTGACGGTGGTTCGACCATCTACCTGGCCAACTCGTACTGGTCCGACTTCAACGCCGAAGACGAGCGCTCCTGGCAGCTGGGCTACGGCCTGGACTTCGGTGCCTACGGCATCCCGGGCCTGACCTACAAGCTGGCCTACGTGGTGGGTGACAACATCAACACCCGCAACGTCGACAACCCGCAGGGCTTCGGTGAAGGTAAAGAGCGCGAGATCTTCAACCAGATCCGTTACGTGGTGCAGGATGGCCCGGCCAAGGACCTGTCGATCAAGCTGCGTAGCTCGTTCGTGCGTACCAACAACGCCGTGCAGCAGAACGGTTACAACGACGACGGCAACGAAGTCCGCGTATTCGTCGAGTACCCGATCAGCATCTTCTGATCCTGATCTGATGGCCTAGGGGCTGCTTTGCAGCCCATCGCGACACAAGGCCGCTCCTACATGAGATTGCGTACTCCTGTAGGAGCGGCCTTGTGTCGCGAAAGGGCCGCAAAGCGGCCCCCGGCTTTCACGCAGGCTCCACTTCCCTGCGCCGCACCCCAGCAACCTTCACCTCTCCCTCCCCAGTCTCCGGCGCAAAGCTGTCACTACGCGCCATCCGCCACATCCGCGCATAAAACTCGCTTTCAATCGAGCCACTGAGCAATTCGCCCGGCTTGAGGAATGTGTGCAGGTCCGAGAACAGCCCGATTTCGCTAGGGCTGATACGTCGCGCCAGATGCTTGGGCTTGAGCTCCGAAGGGTGTTCCAGGCCCGCGGCAGCCAACATTTCGGCCAACGTATGCAGCGTGTTGCGGTGGAAGCTTGCCACCCGCTCGGCCTTGTCCGGCACCACCAGGGCGCGCTGGCGCAGCGGGTCTTGCGTGGCCACGCCGGTCGGGCATTTGTTGGTATGGCAGCTCTGCGACTGGATGCAGCCGATGGCGAACATGAAGCCGCGCGCGGAGTTGACCCAGTCCGCCCCGATGGCGAGCACGCTGGCGATGTCGAAGGCGCTGACGATCTTGCCTGCCGCGCCAATGCGGATACTGGCGCGCAGGTTCAGGCCGACCAGGGTGTTGTGCACGAACATCAGGCCCTCGCGCATCGGCACGCCCATGTTGTCGCTGAACTCGCGTGGCGCCGCCCCGGTGCCGCCTTCCTTGCCATCGACGACGATGAAGTCCGGAGTGATGCCAGTGGCCAGCATGGCCTTGGCAATGCCCATGAACTCCCAAGGGTGGCCCAGGCAGAATTTGAACCCCACCGGCTTGCCGCCCGACAGCTCGCGCAGTCTGGCAACGAACTGCAGCAACTCGACCGGGGTACGGAAGGCACTGTGCGCCGCCGGCGAGATGCAATCCTCGCCCTCGCGCACGCCACGGGTTGCGGCAATTTCGGGGCTGACCTTGTGCCCCGGCAGGATGCCGCCGTGGCCCGGCTTGGCGCCCTGGCTGAGCTTGATCTCGATCATCTTCACCTGCGGCGAGCGCGCCTGCTCGGCGAAGCGCTGTGGGTCGAAGCGGCCGTCCTCGGTGCGGCAGCCGAAGTAGCCACTGCCGATTTCCCAGATCAGGTCACCGCCATGTTCGCGGTGGTACGGGCTGATGCTGCCTTCGCCGGTGTCATGGGCAAAACGGCCCATGCGTGCGCCGCGGTTCAGGGCAGCGATGGCGTTGGCACTGAGGGCGCCGAAGCTCATGGCCGAGATATTGAAGATCGATGCCGAGTAGGGCAGGCGGCATTGCGGCCCGCCAATGGCGATGCGGAACGATGCCGGGTCTGGCGTGGCCACTGGCAGCATGGAATGGCTGATGAACTCGAAGCCGGGCTTGTAGGCATCGTTGAGGGTGCCGAAGGCCTTCTCGGCGCTTTCGTTCTTGGCCCTGGCGTAGACCAGCGAACGCTGCGAGCGGGAGAACGGCAGCTTGTCGTCGTCGCCCTCGATCAGGTACTGGCGGATTTCCGGGCGGATGGTTTCGATAAGGTAGCGGATGTTGCCCAGGATCGGGTAGTTGCGGCGCACGGCGTGGTGGCTTTGCCGCAGGTCGTTCAGGCCGACCAGGCTGAGCAGCGCGGTGATCAGTGTCAACGGCCACAGCCAGGCATGCTGGGGTAGCAGCGGCAGGCTGGCGAAGGTGAACAGCAGGCAGAGGGCGAGGCAGGCGTAGCGGCTGGGTAGAGAGTGTTTCATGGGTCCATCGCAGGCAGGATGACCGGGCATAGGATAGGCAAAGGCGGGGAGGGGAAAACCTGGGTAATCGGTAAAAGACTGTTACCTGAATGTGGTTGTGTTGCCTGTGCTGGCCTCATCGCCGGCAAGCCAGCTCCCACCTCGACCGCACCGATTTCAAGCCATGCGCAGTACCTGTGGGAGCTGGCTTGCCGGCGATGAGGCCCGCACAGGCGGTACAGTTCCTCCCCCGCAAAAGTGTTAGCGAGGCAACAACACGCTGACCCGCAACCCACCCCCCTCGCGGTTCGCCAGCAGCAACTCGCCCCCATGGCTGGCAGCAATCCGCTGGGCAATGCTCAACCCCAGCCCATACCCCCCGGACGCCTGGTTGCGCGACCCTTCACCACGCACGAACGGGTCGATGATGGTCGCCAGCAGGGTCGGAGCAATCCCCGGGCCGCGGTCATCGATATGGATGAACACCCCCGTGGTCGCCTGCTCCAGCGTGACCGAAACCTCCTTGGCATAACGCAATGCATTGACCAGCAGGTTCTGCAGGCAGCGCTGCAGCAGCAGGGCATCGGCCCGCAGGCTGCCTGCCTGGCCATGCACTGGCAGTGGCTCTTCGGCAGTGGCCAGCTCCGCGCACTGGCGCACCACCAGCCGGTCCAGGTCCATCTGCTGCAAGTTCTGTTGCTCCCCCGCGCGCAGGTAATCGAGCACCTGGCCGATCATGTTGTCCATCTGTGCAATGTTCTGCCGCAGGCGCTGCCGGTTTTCGTCGTCCGGCAGGCGCTCCAGGCGCAGGCGCATGCGCGTCAACGGGGTGCGCAGGTCGTGGGACACGGCGGCCAGGAAGTAGGCCTTGTCGTTGACCATCGCGATCAGCCGCTGCTGCATGGCGTTGAAGGCCTGGGCCGCCTGGCGCACTTCCTCCGGGCCATCCAGCGCCAAGGGCGGCTGCTCGAGGTTGCTGCCCAGGCCGCGCGCGGCATCGGCCAGGCGCCGCAACGGGCGCAGGCACAGGCGCACGGCTATCAGGCATACCAGCAATACCGCGACGATGCGCAGCGCGTACACCCGCAACAGGTAATCGCTGATCAACACCCAGGCCGACTCGCCGCTCCAGCCTTGCAGTTCCTGGCCCTCGATGGTCAGCCAGTGCCCATTGGCCAACGGCACCGCGAACTGCAGATGCGCCTGGGCCGTGCGCAGGCCGAACAGGCTGCGCCAGACGATCGGCTGGCCCTGTTCGTCGGTCAACTGCACCTTCATCAGGCGCACGTCCTGGGCATGCCCCAACTCGTACTCGAGGGCCTGGTGCAGCAACAGCTCGACACGCCTGCGCCCGCGGCGCTCGTCCTGCACCGGCGTGGGCAGGGCTTCACTGCAACGCAGTTGGTAATGCGCTGGCGCCTGCAGTGCACCGGCACGGCAGTCGGCCTGGGCGATCAACGGCGCGCTGCGTGCGGCAATCAGCCGGACAGGGGCCTCGAGAACCTGGGCAAAACGCACATCGAACCAGATGCTGCTGGACATCAACTGGATCAGCACGGTGCCGCTGACCATGATCAGCAGCAACTGGCCGAACAACGTGCGTGGCCACAGCCGGCGCAGCCAGCGCATGTCAGGCATCGGCCCCGTTGGCGGCGATGCTCAGCAAATAGCCTTCGTTGCGGATAGTGAGAATTTGCGCGGCACCCGCCGGCGCGTGGCGCAGGTGCTGGCGCAGGCGGCTGACGCACATGTCCACCGAACGGTCGTCGGGCAGGTGGTCGCGGCCGAACGCACTGCGCGTCAGCTGGTCGCGGGACACCACGCGGTTGTTGGCTTCCAGCAGCTCGCGCAGTACGCGGTAGTCGGAGCGGGGCAGGGTCAGGGTCTCGCCATCGGGGCGGGTGAGCAGGCGTTTCACGTGTTCCAGGCGGAAGCCGGCGAACAGCTGCGCATCTTCTACCGGCTCTTCGGCGGGGGCATCCAGGCGTTGCGGACGACGCAGCACGGCCTTGATCCGGGCGATCAGCTCGCGTGGCTCGAAGGGCTTGGCCAGGTAGTCATCGGCACCCACCTCCAGGCCGATGATGCGGTCCAGAGTGCTGCCCTTGGCCGACAGCATGATCACCGCCAGCCCCGGCGTGGCTTGCAGCTGGCGGCACAGGCTCAGGCCGTCTTCGCCCGGCAGCATCAGGTCCAGCACCACCAGCTCCACCTTGTGCCGGGCCAGTTGTTCGCGCATCTGCTCGCCGTCAGCCGCTGCCAGCACGTTATAGCCGGCATCTGTCAGGTAATCACAAAGAAGTTCGCGGATCTCGTCGTCATCGTCGACAACAAGCAAAGTTGTGCTCATGCAGATAAACACCTGTTCGGTGAGGGCCGGTGGCGCTCGTTACGTTCGATTACATCCCCGTACAAGCCGGGTCTGGAGCCCGGGGGGCCGATCCCTAGAATCCTAACAAAAAATCATCTGCAAATACGAAGCCTTCCCAAATGAACTCCGAGAGCACACCGAACGCCTTCCCCTCCATCAGCCGAGGCGGCACGCGCCTCAAACCGCTGGCCCTGTTCATTGCCGTGGCCGTCAGCGGTGGCGCGATGGCTGCCGACAGCAAGCCCCTGGAACTGGAGGCCACGCAGATCGAAGACAGCGCCCTGCTGCCTGCCGACGAAGCCGGCCAGCTGGGTTACACCGTCGAAAGCACCCGCAGCTCCACCGGCCTGGCCCTGACGCCGCGCCAGACGCCGCAGTCGGTCACCACCATTACCCGCCAGCAGATGGATGACCGCGACATCCACACCATCGAGCAAGCGCTGGAAACCACCCCAGGCGTGACCGCGAGCAAGTCCGAAGTGGGCGGGCGTACCGACTACCGTGCCCGTGGTTACTCGATCAGCAACTGGAAGGTCGATGGCCTGCAGTTTCAGGGCGGCTCGGACTTCAGTGGTGGCGGCAACGCACTGAACATGGACCTGTACGAGCGCATCGACATCGTGCGCGGCGCCAACGGCCTGCTGGGCGGTACCGGCGACCCGTCGGCCACCGTCAACCTGATCCGCAAGGCACCGACCAGGACGTTCGGCGGTAGCGCCTATGCCACCTACGGCAGCTGGGACAAGCGCCGCCTGGGCGCCGACCTCAACCTGCCGCTGTCCGAAGACGGCCGCCTGCGTTCGCGCTTCGTGATGACCCAGCAGGACGCCAACTCATTCCGCGACAACCAGTCCGAGCGCTCCCGCGCCGCGCTGGCCAACTTCGAGTTCGACCTGGACGACGCCACCACCCTGGGTGCCGGCTACCAGTACGAGTACAACAAGATTGTTGGCGGTGGCTGGGGTGCGAACATCCCGATCTGGTACAGCGATGGCAGCAAGACCGACCTGCCGCGCAGCACCAACGTGGTACCCAGCTGGAGCTTTGGCGAGTACACCACCCGTACCGCGTTCGGCTCGCTGGAGCACCGCTTCGACAACGACTGGACGCTGGACCTGAAAGCCGCCCAGAGCACCGCCGAAACCCTCAACCACCGTGGCCTGGCCAAGGTCAACTCGGCGGGCCGTGGCAGCTACGGCGGCTACTGGGACCAGGATGGCAGCGGCGCCGTGCTCAACGGCCTGCACAGCTCCACCGACACCACCCAGCAGTCGGCGCAGATTGACCTGTCCGGCCCGTTCCAACTGTTTGGCCGTACCCACCAGGCGATGGTTGGCTACAACGACAGCCGCACCGTGGCCTGGTCGCCGGAATACACCTGCACCATGGTTGGCGACGGCATGGCCAGTGCGCCTGCGCTGGGTTGCCAGTTCCGCGCCAACAACGGCTTCCCGCTGACCGACTGGCGCAATGGCGTGGATGACGACTACAACATCATCGCCTCGCGCACTGGCCGCCACAGCAAGACCACCACCCGCCTGCAGGGCATGTACGCGGCAACCCGGCTGAGCATCACCGACCCACTGTCGGTCATCCTCGGCGTGCGAACCAGCAACTACTCGGCCACCACCCGCAGCGTGACTGGCGCACGTACCAGCCAGGAAGAGAACGGCATCGTCACCCCGTACCTGGGCGCGGTGTACGACCTCAACGACAACTACTCGCTGTATGCCAGCTACACCGACATCTTCACCCCGCAAACCGCTGAAACCAGCAGCGGCAGCAAGGTCGAGCCGATTCGCGGGCAAAGCTACGAGACGGGTATCAAGGGAGAGTGGTTCGATGGCCGCCTGAACGCCTCGGCGGCGTACTTCCGCACCAAGCAGGAAAACAAGGCAGTGCTCGACGGCGACCTGACCACCCCCACCGGTGGTGACGCCTACAAGGCCGGTTCCGGCCAGGAAACCGACGGTATCGACCTGGAAATCGCCGGCGCCCTGACCCCTAGCTGGAACGTGTACGCCGGCTACACCTACCTGCACTTCCGCCGCGTCGACAGCGACGGCCGCAGCGACCCATCGCACCTGTTCAAGGCCTCGACCACCTACCGCCTTTCCGGCCCGCTCGACCGCCTGACCCTGGGCGCCGGGGTGACTGCGCAGAGCAACATCCGCGCAATCTCCAGCCCGGCGGGCCAGCCGAGCAATGGTGTGAGCAACGGTGCCACTGACGTGAACTGGTCCGGTTATGCCATCTGGAATGCCATGGCCAAGTACCAGCTTACCGACGACACCAGCGTCAGTCTCAACGCCAACAACCTCTTCGACAAGCACTACTACACCCGCTACGGGTTTTATGCCGGGGCAATTTATGGTGACCCACGCAACCTGTCGCTGACGGTCAGCACAGCGTTCTGATCAACCGCACTTGGGGCTGCTGCGCAGCCCATCGCCGGCAAGCCGGGCTCCCACAGGTATTTTGGTAGCAACTGCCTTGCTCAATTTCTAACAGGTGGCGCAATCCCTGTGGGAGCGGGCGCGCCCGCGAACACGGGCGAAGCCCGTGCCATCCACCGCAGCACCTGATTCGCTGGGTCGGCGCCAGGCTCAAACCATGCGCTGTATCTGTGGTAGATGGCCCAGCCCTTTGGGCTGCGCTGTCGCGTAGATAACTGAAATTGCAAGCAATCCGCGTACCCTGTGGGAGCGGCTTTAGCCGCGAAGAATCCAACGCGGTGCATGGCACCGGCTGCGCCGGTGTTCGCGGCTAAAGCCGCTCCCACATTGCCCCTGCTAATTCAATGAGTTATGTGCAGTTCTATGAGAGCCTGGCTTGCCGGCTATGGGCCGCAAAGCTGCCCTATTTCACCTAGGGCCAGTCTCCTGCTGGCGATCAACCGGCTTCTCCAGCCGGTCCTCGAAACTGTCCCAGTCCTCGCCAAACAGTTCCACCGGGTGCATGGTCCGACTCGCCCCATTGCCACAGGCCAATGACTTGGCCGGGCAGTACAGGTCGCAGCCCCAGCAGATGCGCTCCGGGTGGCTGGGGTTTGTGGGGAATTTCTTGGCCATGGTTTCCTTCCCTCAAGGGCTGACTGATCTCAGGCTACGCTGCGTGCTGGCGTCAGGCTTGATTGAGATCAATCTTGGGGAGGAGTACAGCCACTACAAACAACTGACCCAACATTATCGGATCAGTGTTGAGGTGGACGCGTTGCCAACTGGGCATAGCCATTCGGCAGATCATGGGCATCTACGAAGTGCCGGGTTTGCAGGTCTAGTACCAGGCTCATCAGGCTGGATACGGGCTCAGCCACGCCCCACGTAGCAGCAACCTTGTCGTAACGGTTTACCGCTTGCGCCTTTTCTACCTGTTTTCCATTCAGATCTTGAGCCAGGTCCTTCCAGCGGATGACCAGCTTCTTCATCTGCTCGGCTTGTTCCGGCTTCATGCATGGAAAACGGCGAAGCCGGTCAACCAGATACATCAGGCGCCGCTTCCTTACGGGGGCGAGCCTTGGCATGTTCAAGCGATTTTCCAATGCTTCGCGCATATCCTCGTTTCTGTACCAGAAGAGGAGAGCAAAAGTCTCGGCAACGGCCTTGTCGAGCTTGTCCAGCGAGGTTTTTGTAGCTTGAACGACCAGGTGCTCAAGTGCCTGACGGGCATGTTGATCAGAGGGGGGCATGTCAGAGGACACAAGCGCCCAGAGTTTTTCTAGCGAGTAATCGAGCGGGGAGGTGTCGCAATGCCGGGCCCCATGCGCCGTATTCGAGGGCACAGTCATCGCCTCACTGGTATTACTGGCCCCACTCTCGCGCTTCATCGAGAATCAACCATTTGCAAGCTCGGATTTTCGGGATTGGGTTACGTTCAGCCTGACCGCAGCATCATGCTGCTTGAGGCCCATTTTTTTGATGCAGTCCGTGATGAAAATGGACAGGTCCATTTTCAAGGCCATTTTGCTGGCCGTGTCTGCATCGTGGGTGGCGTGGAAAGGGCTTTCGTGAAATTGAAGCGCCATCGGCTTGCCTCAGCAGGAATATCTAAAATTTGCGATAAATCGTGGCGGGGCCAGGTGGGCGAGTCAAAGCGTTTATATTGGAAGATGTGTCTGGTCTCTGGCTGCTCTCTTCTTTGGGATCGCTGGGGGCCGCTGCGCAGCCCATCGCAGGCAAGCCAGCTCCTACACCGACCGCATCGACCTCAAGGCCAAGGCTGATGTGGTTGGGCGACCCTGAAAACAAAAAAGGCCCACCTTTCGGTGAGCCTTTTTTGATACTGCGTATGGTGCCGGCACCAGGAATCGAACCCGGGACCTACTGATTACAAGTCAGTTGCTCTACCATCTGAGCTATACCGGCAATGGGGCGTCATTATAACGATCGGTTGGCGCCTGTAAACCACTTCGTTGCGAATGTTCGCAAATGACCTAAGTCACCGACTTGAAAGAAGAATTTTCCTACCAGCCGCGATGGATGGTGGTGACGCTTGGCTCGGTTTTGCCCGGGTTGAAGAACAGCTTGTCGTTGTCGCAGCCGCGCTTGCGGCAGGGGCTTTCGGTGCGCAGGGGCAGGCCGTTGTCGCCGCCCAGCTGCATGCCGGGGTGGTTCCAGCCCAGGCTGCTGGTGGGGTGGGGAGCGGTGCCGCTGGCGCAGCCGGTCAGGGCCAGGGCCAGGGCGAGGGTCAGCAGGGCGAGGGGCTTGGCTTGAGTCACGATGGTCGGGTCCGTTAGTCCATTGTCGGTTCTGGCGCAACGCCAGAAGGTCGCGGGGCTGGCGGGCAGCGCGCGACGTCACTTTTTAATCATTTGGGGGGCGGATGATACACCGTTGCGGTGGTCAGGCATTAGCTTTGTGTTGCTTGTGATGGCCTATTCGCGGGCTTGCCCGCTCCCACAGGATCTCCACAAGCCTTGAAACTGTGTAGTACCTGTGGGAGCGGGCGCGCCCGCGAAAGGGCCATCAGCTGTACGAAGATTCTGAACTTTAGGGCTAACAACTTCAGGGTTTGGTGGCTTCGGAACTATCCTACGCGCGCCGCCGAAGTATCGCTGTTGTCGGGGAAATGGCTCACGGATACCGTTTTCGGGTCGCTCTGGCGACCGGGTGTGAGAACCCGATTTTGAACGTATCGGCTGCGTAATGGCGACCGTGCGCGGGCAGACTTTGGTCTGGCCGAGCTTCCTATGTTCACTCGGTTTCTCACCTCGTGCACGGTTGCCGCCTTTGTTCCGTGAGAAAGAATGAACACGGCAACTCCTTTGAACTAGGGAGTTTGAAAATTGAAAACGATCGATACTGATCCCCGCAGCCCCAAGCCACTCACCACCGCAGGCGTGGAAACCTTCCTCGCAGCCGGTAACCCATCCCTCAATCTGCTACGTGTCGAGCCTGGCGTCCCCGTCGATGCTGCCTATGAGCATGTCTCGATCCTGATGGGCTACATCAAGCATCTGGTGCGCGAGGGGGATATGGAGGATGACCATAAATTCCTGGGCGCCGCCGATTATCTGTGCGACATGGCCAAGGCGCTGATGAACGATATCGAGATTGCCAAGAACAAGGCGCATTGAGCCCTGATGCGGTCAGTGTGGGAGCGGCCTTGTGTCGCGATGGGCCGCAAGGCGGCCCCCGTTTTTGGCGTATTTGCAGAGATCGCTGGGGCTGCGTTGCAGCCCTTTCGCGACACAAGGCCGCTCCCACAAGGGACCGCGTAAATCAGGCCATTCTGGGTAAGGCTTTAGACGCAGTCGCCAACCACAAGAAATGTTTATGCACAAGTGGCATCGGCGACTTGCGCGAAAGGCATGCCGGCTCGATACACCGCCGGTCTTTGCGCAAACGCCTGTTTTTACTGGCCTTGACGCGCAAGCTGGAATAAGCCAAACGCTTGAAATAGCGCTTGGATCCAACAGGTAATCACAAGCTTGTTCACAGAGTTATCCACAGGTTGTGCTGCGGCTAACGGTCGCGTTCGGCAAGGATTAGCAGGTTGCGCGGGGTGAGTGGGTAGTCGCAGAACAGGCCAAGGCGCACGTTGTAGCCTTGTTCTTCGAGGAACAGGGCGCGATCGAGTACCAGCCACAGCTCCAGCGGCCGGCGGAACAGGTTGCGCACGCGCTCCAGGTTGCGGACCTCGGCCAGGCGCTGCCAGCCAGCGGCTTCCAGGGCTGCCCAGTCCGGGTTGCCAGTCAGCTGCAATTGCTTGAGTTCGGCCAGGTCGCGGCAGTACTGCTCGAAGGGCTTCTCCAGCCAGGCTACGGGTAGCGACGGTGTCGGCAGGTACTCATCGGTCTGGCGCTGCTGGCGTTGCAGCAGATCGAAGCCCAGGCGCCGGGCCATCGAGGTGTCGCGCTGGCGTCGCACACGGGCGCCGGCGGTAACGGTTTCGCTCAAGGGCAGGCCCAGGTCGTCCAGTGACAGCCGCAGGCAGGAGGCTTGGGCGGCTGTGGATAACGCCTGGTATTGCTGCGCCGCGATGCGGTTGTAGCAGCAGGGGGCGACGGCCAGTTGCCGGCAACCTTGCTGGCTGGCCAGTTGCATCAGGCGCACATGCAGGTCGCCACAGGCGTGCAGGGCGACCACGCTTTTGTCGCCAGCCAGGTGGCGGGCGCTGTCGTTGGCCATCACATCCTGGTGCACATGCTGCGCCGGCAAGTGGTGGTGCGCGCTCAGGGCCTGGCCGGCGGCGACCAGTTCGGCATCGTATTCCAGGCAGGTCAGGTGTTGGCCGGGTTGCAGCAGGCGGCGGCCCAGGTGGCCTTTGCCGGAGCACCAGTCCAGCCAGTGACTGGGCTGTTCGCGGAAGGCCAGGTGGCTGGCGAAGGCTTCGATCTGCTGCCATTTGCGGCCGGGGACGGCTACGTCGAGGCGATGCGCGGCGGGAGGCAGGTCGGTTTCCGGGAGGTTGCCGAGTGCCGAAAGCTGTCGGGCTTGCTGGGCCAGTTGCGGGAACGGGGCGGGCAACAGGGCAGCGGTGGTGTCGGTTTCGGCGTCTGCCAGGGAGCATTGGCGCAGGTGGGCGGCAAGCTCGGGGTGGGCGGTTTCCCAGGCCAGCTGCAGGCTGGTGAAGGGGCGGGGTTTCCACAGCTGCTGGTGCTCGATCAGGAACTGGTCGAGGGCCTGGAAGCGGGTGCTTAGGTGGGGGCTGTGGAGGTGGTTGGGCATGGCAAGGATGTGTGGTGGTTTTGAGGGCCTCTTCGCGGGCACGCCCGCTCCCACAGGTATAGCGCTACATTCAAGGTTGGCGCTACACCTGTGGGAGCGGGCGTGCCCGCGAAGCTGTCAGTGAGGTCTCAGCGGCCCTGGCAGGCATCCACGCGCAACCAGCGCTCCAGCAGCTTGAAACCCTGCACCAGCACGAACGAGATCACCAGGTAGAACACCCCGGCGGCAAAGAAGATCTCTACCGGCAGGTAGGTGCGGGCGATGATGGTACGGGCCATGCCGGTCAGTTCCAGCAGGGTCACGGTACTGGCCAGGGCGCTGGCCTTGAGCATCAGGATCACTTCGTTGCTGTACGCCGGCAGGCCGATGCGCGCGGCGCGTGGCAGCATGATGTAGAACAGCGTCTTGCCCCGCGACATGCCCAGCGCCCGCGCCGCCTCGATCTCACCCTTGGGGATCGACTGCAGCGCGCCGCGCAGGATCTCGGCGATGTAGGCAGCAGTGTGCAGGGTCATGGTCAGCACGGTGCACCAGAACGGGTCGCGCAGGTACGGCCACAGCGAACTCGAACGCACCGCGTCGAACTGCGCCAGGCCGTAGTAGACCAGGAACAGCTGCACCAGCAGCGGCGTGCCACGGAAGAAGAAGATGTAGCTGAACGGCACCGCGCGCACATACCAGTGGCGCGAGGAGCGGGCGATGCCCAGCGGGATGGCCAGGATCAACCCGGCAACCACCGCGATGGCCACCAGCTCCAGGGTCAGGGTCGCACCCTGGGCAAGGCGTGGCAGCCATTTGATGATGACTTCCCAATTCATTATTCGGCCCTCGCAAAGCCGCGAGCGGCGCGTTTTTCCATGAAGTGCATGCCGGTCATGGCAATGATGGTCAGGCTCAGGTAGATGCAGGCCGCAACCATGTAGAAGGTGAACGGCTCTTTGGTCACGGTCACGCCGATTTGTGCGTGGCGCATGATTTCTTCCAGGCCGATTACCGACACCAGGGCGGTGTCCTTCATCAGGATCATGAACAGGTTGCCAAGGCCGGGCAGGGCGATGCGCCACATCTGCGGCAGGATGATCCGCGACAGGATGCGGCCTTTGGACAGGCCAAGCGCCAGGCCGGCTTCACGGTGGCCCTTGGGGATCGCCAGGATGGCGCCACGGAACACTTCGGTGGCATAGGCGCCGAAGCACAGGCCCAGGGCGATCACGCCCGCAGCGAAGGCGCTGAGCTCCAGGCCCGGCATGTTCAGGGCTTCACCGAGGGCGTTCATCAAGCCGACGGTGCCGAAATAGATAAGCAGTACCCACAGCAGTTCGGGCACGCCGCGAACCAGGGTCGAATAGAAGCCACCAAGCCATTGCAGTGGCTTGATCGAGGAAGTCTTGGCCAGGGCGCCGAGCAGGCCCAGGACCAGGCCCAGCAGCAAGGCGCAAAGCGCCAGTTTTACGGTCATCAGGGTGCCGGCCATCATGGCCGGACCGAATCCGTGCAGGTCGATATTCATGGGCAGGTCATTCTAGGGACTGGCGCGCCGCAAGGGCGCGCCGGTCGGGGCGGATCATTCGATGCTGAACGGGAAGTACTTGTCGTTGATCTTCTTGTACGTGCCGTCGGCCTTGATTTCTGCCAGGGCCTTGTTCAGGTCGTCGCGCAGCTTGGTGTCACCCTTGCGCACGGCAATGCCGATCTTGTCGCTGTCCATCACTGGCTCGCCCTTGAACTCGAAGTTCGAGCCGTCTTTGCTCTTCAGCCACTCGTACTGCACGTACTTGTCGGCCAGGATGCCATCGATGCGGCCGGAAACCAGGTCGAGGTAGGCGTTTTCCTGGGTGTCGTAGAGTTTGATCTCGACATCCGGGTAGTTGTCTTCAAGGTAAGTGCCAGCCAAGGTTGCGCGCTGGGTGCCAATGACCTTGCCCTTCAGCGAAGGTTTGTCAGTCTTGAAGTCGACGTTTTTCGGCGCGATGAACTGCAGCTTGTTGGAGTAGTACGGCTCGGTGAAGTCCACGGCCTGTTTGCGCTCGTCGGTGATCGACAGCGACGACACCAGGAAGTCGAACTTCTTGGCGTTCAGGGCCGGGATGATGCCGTCCCAGTCGGAGGTGACGACCGAGCACTCGACTTTCATCTTGGCGCACAGGGCGTCGCCGATGTCTTTGTCGAAGCCGACCACGTTACCGCTGGCATCCTTGTTGTTGAAAGGTGGGTAGGCGGCTTCGATACCCATGCGCAGTTTTTCTGCGGCCAGGGCGTTGGCCGACATCACCAGCGTGGCAGCAGCTGCCAGGAGGAACTTCTTGTAAGTGTGCATGTATTGCTCCGTTAGCGGTGGCTGGACATGAATTGCTTGCAACGCGCCGAGGTCGGGTTCTCGAAGACCTGCTGCGGCGATCCCTGCTCTTCGACCAGGCCCTGGTGCAGGAAGACGACTTCACTGGACACATGGCGGGCAAAGCTCATCTCGTGCGTCACCAGCAGCATGGTACGGCCTTCTTCGGCCAATGCGCGGATAACGTTTAGCACTTCCTGGACCATTTCCGGGTCGAGCGCCGAAGTTGGCTCGTCGAACAGGATGACCTTGGGCTTCATGGCCAGGGTACGGGCAATGGCGGCGCGCTGTTGCTGGCCACCGGAAAGCTGGGCGGGGTAGCTGTGGCGCTTGTCGTAGATGCCCACCTTGTTCAGCAGGGCTTCGGCGGCTTCGATGGCCTCGGCCTTGCTCTGGCCGAGCACGCGGCGTGGCGCCTCGATGATGTTGTCGAGGATCGACATGTGCGGCCACAGGTTGAAGTTCTGGAAGACGAAACCGATCTCGCTGCGCAGGCGGTTGATCTGGCGGTTGTCGGCGGCGACCAGGTCGCCGTTCTTGGCGGCCTTGAGCTTGAGGGCTTCACCGGCGACCAGGATTTCGCCCTGGTGCGGGTTCTCGAGCAGGTTGATGCAGCGCAGCAGGGTGGACTTGCCGGAGCCGGACGACCCCAGGATGGAGATCACGTCACCGTCGCGTGCGGTCAGCGAAATGCCCTTGAGAATTTCCTGCTCGCCGTAGCGTTTGTGCAGATTGCGGATTTCCAGCGCGGGCGTGGCCTGAGCCATGTGCGGTCCTCATGTGTACGGGTGCGTTCCCAGCTGTTGGCGGCCTTCCTGGCGTGCGCCAAGCTAGCATAGCGGCATTATCACGGCCAACAGGGTCGCTGGGGACTCGGGGCGCTGGTGGGGCGGTTTGTCGCATCGTTGCAGCGCAACGTCGCGCGGATGTCCGCGAAGGTGTCGCCCAGCACCAGAGCCTTGATGAAAAAAGGCGCGATGGTGCCAGCTTTGGCCCGCTCATGGAAGCGGTTTTAGACCTTTCGCGGGCTCGCCCGCTCCCACAGGTTCTTTAAATAGCTCCAATGGTTGCACCTGACATGTGGGAGCGGGCATGCCCGCGAACGGGTGCGGTCAGGTCTTCAGGTTGTACCTCTAGGTTGCACTTTTTTGCATTGCAGCGGTGCACAGGTGTTACCGGGGAGCACCTTTGGTGCGTTTGTAAGTGGGTATTTCAGTAATCCGATGATTTGGCGGCCTTTCGGTCAGCCGTTGGCCGAAAGCACTCCAAACCGCATGCTAAAAGGCCTGCCGACTTTTCTGACGAATGCATTCAGCACATGGCGCGCTTATTGCCAGTAGGAAACCGCCGATTGCAGCGACGCCCAGGTCAACCCCAGGCGCGCTCCGTAACCGCAGTCGGAGTGGTCCACTCCTTACAAAGGTAGTTTTAATGAGCGGTAACAATTCCAATGACCTCGCTCAGGGGCTCAAACAACGGCATGTGACCATGCTGTCCATCGCTGGCGTCATCGGTGCCGGCCTGTTCGTTGGCTCCGGCCACGCCATCGCTGCTGCCGGCCCAGCCGTGCTGCTGGCTTACGCTGCCGCCGGTACGCTGGTCGTGCTGGTGATGCGCATGTTGGGTGAAATGGCTGTCGCCTCGCCTGACACCGGTTCGTTCTCTACATATGCCGACCGCGCCATCGGGCGCTGGGCCGGTTTCACCATTGGCTGGCTGTACTGGTGGTTCTGGGTACTGGTAATTCCGCTGGAGGCCAACGCCGCCGCGGCCATCCTGCATGCCTGGTTCCCTGCGGTCGACCTGTGGGCGTTCTCCCTGGTCATCACACTGGCGCTGACCCTGACCAACCTGTGCAGCGTGAAGAACTACGGCGAGTTCGAGTTCTGGTTCGCCCTGCTCAAGGTGCTGGCGATCATCGGCTTCATCGCTGTGGGTTGTGCTGCCATGTTCGGCTTTGTGCCGAGCAGCCAGGTAAGCGGTGCCAGCCACCTGTTCGACACCCAGGGCTTCATGCCTAACGGCCTGGGCGCGGTGCTGGCAGCCATGCTGACCACCATGTTCTCGTTCATGGGTACCGAAATCGTTACCATCGCCGCTGCCGAGTCGAAGGACCCGGGCAAGCAGATCAGCCGCGCCACCAACTCGGTGATCTGGCGTATCTGCCTGTTCTACCTGGTGTCGATCTTCCTGGTCGTGGCCCTGGTGCCGTGGAACGACCCGGCCCTGGCCGAGACCGGTTCCTACCAGACCGTGCTGAGCCGCATCGGCGTGCCGAATGCCAAGCTGATCGTCGACATCGTCGTGCTGATTGCCGTGACCAGCTGCCTGAACTCGGCGCTGTACACCTCGTCGCGCATGCTGTTCTCGCTGAGCAAGCGTGGTGACGCCCCGGCCATTGCCCAGCGCACCACCAAGTCGGCTACCCCGCATGTGGCGGTTCTGCTGTCCACTGCAGCGGCGTTCCTCTGTGTGTTCGCCAACTTCGTGGCCCCGGCCCAGGTGTTCGAGTTCCTGCTGGCCAGCTCTGGTGCCATTGCGCTGCTGGTGTACCTGGTGATTGCCGTGTCGCAGCTGCGCATGCGTGCCCAGCGTGAGGCCCGCGGCGAGAAGATCACCTTCAAGATGTGGCTGTTCCCGGGCCTGACCTGGGCGACCATTGCCTTCATCATTGCCATTCTGGTGGTAATGGCGCTGCGTGAGGACCACCGCGCCGAAATCATCGCGACCGCACTGCTGAGCATTGGTGTGGTGGCGGCTGGCTTGCTGGTGCACCGCAAGCGTGAAGCTGCCGGGCGGGTGGCGCTGGACAACTGATCCGCGCTGGCTGAAATGAAAAGGCCGCGTCCTGTGAAGGGCGCGGCCTTTTTTGTTGCCTGTTCCGGCCCTTTCGCGGGCTTGCCCGCTACCACGGGGACGGCATTGCCTTCGGGCCCTGTGGTGTGCTTGTGGGAGCCGGCTTGCCGGCGATAGGGCCCGGGCAGGCTACACAGCCCTGTCAGCCAAACTGCTTCTGCTGCTGTTGCTGCTTGGCAACCAGCTCCGAAGCCGCCACATAGGCTGCCTGGAACTCATCGCTTTCCAGCCAGGCCATGGTGGCCTCTTCGTCGGCCCCGTCCAGCCATTTGCGGTAGGCATTGAACACCAGCACGATGTAGTCGGTGGCGTGTTCTTCCTTGTGCCCCTTGAGCACCAGGGCCAGCAGCGGGTCTACCAGGAACACCGAAATCATCGGCACCAGGCCGCCTTCCTGGGCTTCCTTCATCTTCTTGAACAGCGGGTCGTAGCTGCCCGATTCCATGGCCTTGTTGTACACCTGCTCGATGCTGGTGCTGTCGCCTGCGCTGGCCTTGACTGCCTGGCCGCTGCGTACCATGCGGTTCTGCTTGGCCTTGCTGGCGGCGCGCTTGGCGCGTTTCTGTTGCTTGGTGGGGGTGGCCATGGGGTGAATCCTTGGTGGGGCGGAAATTGCGCGTATTGAAGCGCAGCAGGCACGCCGATTCAACTGGCCTGCGGCTCTGCCTCATCTTCCTCGAAACCTCGCGATGCGCGCCCGACCAGCAGCGCATCCGGTGCATGCGCCACGCTGTGGTCCTTGCCCGGGTAATCCAGCGAATGCAGAAAGTGCCGGATGCAGTTGATCCGCGCACGCTTCTTGTCATCGGACTTGATCACCGTCCACGGTGCATCGGCCGTGTCGGTATGGAAGAACATCGCCTCCTTGGCTGCGGTGTAGTCCTCCCACTTGTCCAGCGACTTGATGTCGATGGGCGACAGCTTCCAGTGCTTGAGCGGGTCGTCCCGGCGCGAGATGAAGCGGCGCAGCTGCTCTTCGCGGTTCACCGAGAACCAGTACTTGAACAGCAGGATGCCGCTGTTGCACAGCATGCGCTCCAGCTCCGGCGCCTGGCGCATGAACTCCAGGTACTGCAGTGGCGAGCAGAAATCCATCACCTTCTCGACCCCGGCGCGGTTGTACCAGGAGCGGTCGAAGAACACCATTTCTCCCGCCGTGGGCAGATGCTGGATATAGCGCTGGAAGTACCACTGACCTTTTTCCTGCTCGGAAGGCTTCTCCAGGGCCACGATGCGGGCGCCGCGTGGGTTGAGGTGCTCCATGAAACGCTTGATGGTACCGCCCTTGCCCGCCGCATCGCGCCCTTCGAACAGAATCACCACGCGCTGGCCGGTTTCCTTTACCCAGCTCTGCACCTTGAGCAACTCGATCTGCAGCGCGTGCTTGGCCTTCTCGTAGTCCTGGCGACGCAGACGGGTGTGGTATGGGTAGCTGGTCGGCAAGCGGGCCGAGGTGCTGTCTTCGTTGCTGCCCTTGGGGGCGGTGGCGACTTCCAGCGCTGCGGGCTGCTGGCTGATGCTGGTAATCGTCGGTTCCGGCTTGCGCTGGCGTGGGCGGCGCGTGCGGGCTTGGGTGGTGGCGGGCGCGCTGGGGCGGGGAGCAGGAGGGGGGATTCTTCGCTCATGGAGGTCCTTGCGGGTCGATTCGGATGTCCATGCTCCATGCTATCGAGAGTGGGCGGCTGCCTCGTTGATGCGGGTCAATGGCTAATGGCCTGGCGCCACCTTGTCATCGGTTCCATCTGCTGTCGGCTGCAAGTGCCAAATAGGCTGCGTAGGCCTCGCACGGTGTGGGGCACTTGAACTGGAGGTTACACATGAAGCACTACTTTTATCTGAACTTCATCAGCTATGACGAAGACGGCGAGGAGGTGGGTTACCGCTCGGGAACTCTGCCCGCTGACAACTATCGGGTGACCGCGGCGGACATCAAGAAAATCGCCGATTCGGTCCCGGGCCAGACGCTGCATTTGTTGAGCGTCTCCTACTTGGGGCAGATGACGCAGAGTGAGTTCGAGGGTTAAGCGTTTTTGTAGTGCGGCCCCCCCTCGATGAGGCGGGGGCTTTCCTGGAGAACAAAAACCACAGACAACAAAAAACCCGCACTAGGCGGGTTTCTTGTTGTCGCTTCGGGTAACTTTGCAACCACCAGAAGCTTGAAGGTGGTGCCCAGAGACGGAGTCGAACCGCCGACACGAGGATTTTCAATCCTCTGCTCTACCGACTGAGCTATCTGGGCGACGAGGTGAATTAAATAGACTTTCAGACCGCTCGTCAACGACTTTTTGAAAAAATTTTAAATTAATTCCGTCGCTTACGTTCCGTGGGGTCATTCCGAGGGTGGAACGTAGCCTTCCGCCTGGGCGTATTCTTCGCCAGCGAAAAACTTGTCCATCTCGCCCTGGAGGAATTTGCGGTCCTCGGCGTTCATCATGTTCAGGCGCTTTTCGTTGATCAGCATGGTCTGGTGCTTCTGCCAGTCGGCCCAGGCTTTCTGCGAGATGTGTTCGAAGATGTCCTGGCCCTTGGCGCCGGGGTAGGGCGGGCGCTCCAGGCCTGGCAGTTCTTCTTTGTACTTGCGGCACATCACGGTGCGGGTCATCGGGCGTCTCCTGCAATCAGTTCGTCGGCCGCGCGTTTGAGCAGCTTTTTCACCGGGGCGGCGAGGCCCAGGCGCGGCGGGGTGGCGAGGTTATACCAGAGCCAGTCGGCCTCGGCCACGTGCTGGCCGACCGGGTCGACGCGCACCAGCCAGGGCTCGATCGCCAGCTGGAAGTGGCTGAAGGTATGGGTCAGGCCGTCCATGGCGCGGCTGTCAGCCAGGCGCAGGCCGTGCTGGTAGGCCAGATCGTCGAGCTGGGCGATGTCGTCCAGCTCCGGCAGGCTCCACAAACCACCCCACAGGCCGCTGGACGGGCGGCGGTAAAGCAGGATGGCGCCTTCGTGGTTGGCCAGCAGTGGCATCAGTGTGCGGCGTTGCGGCAGTGCCTTGCGCGGCTTGGGCTCGGGGTAGCGGGTTTCTTCACCGTGCAGGTGCGCTTCGCACCCGCGCTGCAGCGGGCAGATCAGGCAGCTGGGCTTGCTGCGGGTGCACAGCGTGGCGCCCATGTCCATCATCGCCTGGGTGTAGTGGTTGGCTCGCTGCTGCGGGGTAAAGCGTTCGGCCGTGGCCCACAGCTGGTTGGCCACCTTGGGTTCGCCGGGGTAGCCGGCCTGGGCGGTGTAGCGGGCCAGCACGCGCTTGACGTTGCCGTCGAGGATCGGTGCGCGGATGCCCATGCTGATGCTGGCGATCGCGCCGGCGGTGGAGCGGCCGATGCCGGGCAGCTCGGTGAGCTGCTCGACACTGCGCGGGAATTCGCCGCCATGCTGTTCGACCACGATCTTCGCGGCCTTTTGCAGGTTGCGTGCCCGGGTGTAGTAGCCCAGGCCCGTCCACAGGTGCAGCACCTCGTCCTCCGGCGCTTCGGCCAGGGCCTGCACGGTCGGCAGGGCCTGCATGAAGCGGTCGAAGTAGTTGAGCACGGTGCTGACCTGGGTCTGCTGCAACATGATTTCCGACACCCACACCCGGTACGGGTTGATGCCCTGTTGCCAGGGCAGGTCGTGCCGGCCGTGTTCGTCATACCAATCCAGCACTGCGCTGGAGAACTGCTCGGGGCTCATCGCTTGAACAGCCCCTTGAGCGCGTCTTTCAATTCCGGGCTCACTTTGTCTCCGAGTTTTTCATCGATCTTGTCTTGCAGGCGGTTGCCGGCCACCTTGGCGGCAACCTTGCCCAGGCCGTCCTGGTCCAGGCGGCAGGCTTTGGCGCCCAGCTCCAGAGGGCCACGGCAGCGCAGCGGTATTTCGACACCCACATAGCGTTCGTTGACCTGGCAGGCCGGGTCCGGCATGGCGCGCTGGTCGCCTTCGACGACCACGCCAACGTTGTAGTCCATGCCCAGTACACGCAGGTCGAGGTCACCATGGCCATTGACGGTCAGGCCCGGAATGCGTGCCTTGAGGTCCGGGTTGTTGGCGACGCCATTGCGTACTACCAGGCTGCCACGCAGTTCCTGGAACGGGGTGTCCTTGCCGCGTGGCTCGCCGGTGAGCGATTTGCGGTTCAGCGTGGCGATGGCCTTGCACAGCTGCTGTTCCAGGTTGGCATTGACCAGCACGCCGTCGTTGATGACGAAGTTGGCGTTGCCGTTGAGGGTGTCGACCAGGGCCTTCTGGCTGTTGCCGGTGGCGGTCAGGTCGCTGGTCAGGGTCAGCAGGCCTTTGACCGGTGGCGTCTGTTCCTTGCCCTCGGTCTTGATGAAGTGTTCCACCGGCACCCGCTGGATGCTGGTGTTGACGCCCAGTTGCGGCACGGCAGGGCGCACGTCGACGGTGCCCTTGGCCTCGAAGGTGCCGTTGTACAGTTCACCGCGCAGGGTTTGCAGGGTCAGCAGGCCGCCCTGGCCGATGGCCTTGAGCTGGGCGTCTTCGATCGGCAGTTTGTCCAGGGTCAGCGAGCCGAAGGCCAGGTCGGCCTGCAAGTCGAGGGCGCGCAGGCGGTCGACCGGCAGCAGCTTGTCGTCGCTCCAGGCGACCTGGGTCGGGGCGTTGGGAAGCGGCGTGGTGCCAGGGCCGGCGACCGCGGTGGCTTCCTGTTGCTTGACCTCGGCCTGGCGCGCGGCGGTGGCGCCCTTGGCCTCTTCACTCTTGGCCGGCAGGTAGCGGTCGGCGTTGAAGGTGTCGCCCTTGAGCTGCAGGCGCAGGGCCTGTTTGGCGAAGTCTTCGACGGCCACGCGGCCACTGAAGGTGCTGTCGTCCAGTTTCACCGCCAGGTCTTCCAGGGCCAGGCTGTTCGGCGTTCCCTGCAGGCGGGTGACCAGCTCCAGCTTGGCGAAGGCCGCCGGGTCGTTGGTGGCCGGCAGCGGGCGGCCGATGCTGTCGAGGAAGGTGCGCAGGTCGAACTGGGCGATGGACAGGCCGCCGCTCAGCTGTGGCGCCTTGTCCAGGTCGCGCAGGTTCAGCTCGCCCAGGGCGCGCAGCTGGTTGGCCGAGACTTTCAGGCCGTTCCACGAGGCGACATTGGCGGCCAGGTCGACCAGCAGTTGGCCTTGGGCGGCGAAGGTCACGGTCTTGCCGCCGGTGGGTTCACCCGAGGTTTCGCCCGACAGGCGCATGTCTTCGAAGTTGTAGCGCTTGAGCTTGCGGTCGAAGCGCAGCTCGCCGGCCAGTTCGGTGCGGGCCTTGATGTTCGGCTGGCTGGCACTGAGGAAGGCGCTGGCCTTGAGCGGAATGTTCGCCCCTTCGTGGACCGGGCCGGTGCTCAGCTGGATGCTTTCGGCGCTGTAGCTCTGGCCGGTCTTGGCATCGGTGTATTGCACGCGGGCGTTGTTCACGGTCAGGCTGTCGATGTCCAGCTTGACGGCGCGTTCGTTGCTGGCGACCGGTGCCGACGCCTGTTCGGCCGGTGCCTGGGCCGGAGCACTGGCCTGCGCATCGGCGCTGGCGCCGTTCTGCGCGGGCAGCGGCTTGCCGATGTCTTCCCAGTTGCCATGGCCCTGTTCGTCACGGGCCAGGGTCAGGTTCAGGCCCTCGACGCGTACGTCGCTCATCTGCACTTCGCGGCGCAGCAGTGGCAGCACACGTACAGAAAGCCCGAGCATCTGCAGGTCGGCGAACGGTTCCTTGGGTTTGTTCAAGGTGGCGATGCTCGCTTCGTGCAACTCCAGGCCCAGCCACGGGAACAGGCTCCAGCCAATGTCACCGTTGAGGGTCAGCTCGACGTGAGCCTTGTCACGTGCCAGCTGGCGAATCTCGTCTTTGTAGTCGTTGGGATCGAAGAGGTGGGTCAGGGCGAAGCCCAGCGCCACGATGATCAGCAGCAACCCGAGAAGCCCAAGTCCCAGGATTTTGCCGAACGCTTTCATGGGCGAGTCCTTGTAGTCCGTTTTTGAAATTCAAGCGCCAGAGTATAGCGCCGCAGTGGTTGCCCCTGCGTATTCGACCAGAGATACAGGGTATTTCCTACGTGTATGGCAGATGGTACGGCTTTCGACAGCCATGATTTTGTCAGTTCCAAATGTGTGGCCTGTACTGGCCCTATCGCCGGCAAGGCAGCTCCCACAGGGATCCCGCTGTCCCCGAGGTCGGTGGGATACTTGTGGGAGCTGGCTTGCCGGCGATAGGGCCGGTATAGGCAACATGACCGTTTCAGCCGAGCAAAAATTAACGATATCAGATTGCTTTCACGCTACTTGATGCTGCTACCCTTGCGCCGCTTTGCCTGCACCCTACCTATAAGAAGGATCTGATCCATGAGCAGTACCGTCGCGGCGGGGACCTTGGCCAGTGCGCCAGGCTTCCTGTCGAAGGAGCGCATCATCGCCCGTCCGGGCTTCAACCGCTGGCTGGTCCCGCCGGCCGCCCTGGCCATCCACCTGTGCATCGGCATGGCCTATGGCTTCTCGGTGTTCTGGCTGCCGCTGTCGCAAGCCCTCGGCATCACCGCCCCGGTTGCCTGCGCAGCGGACATGGGCTTCATGGCCCGTATGTTCAGCGCCGAGTGCGATTGGCCGATTTCCATGCTGAGCTGGATCTACACCCTGTTCTTCGTCTTCCTCGGTTGCTCGGCGGCTGTGCTGGGTGGCTGGCTGGAACACGCCGGCCCGCGCAAGGCCGGCCTGGTGTCGGCGCTGTGCTGGTGCGGCGGCATGCTGATTTCGGCGATTGGCGTTAAGACCCATCAGCTGTGGCTGATGTGGCTGGGTTCCGGCGTAATCGGTGGTATCGGCCTGGGCCTGGGCTACATCTCGCCGGTGTCGACCCTGATCAAGTGGTTCCCGGACAAGCGCGGCATGGCCACCGGCATGGCGATCATGGGCTTCGGTGGCGGGGCCATGGTCGGTGCGCCGCTGGCCACCGCGCTGATGGGCCATTTCGGCAATGCGCAGGAAGTGGGCGTGTGGCAGAGCTTCGTGGTCATGGCGGCGATCTACTTCGTGTTCATGACCGCCGGTGCCCTGGCGTATCGCGTACCGCCGACTGGCTGGAAGCCCGAAGGCTGGAGCGCCCCGGTGAAGAAAGCTGGCAACACCATGGTCACCGACCGCCACGTGCACGTCAGCGTGGCCTGGAAAACCCCGCAGTTCGCGCTGATCTGGCTGGTACTGTGCCTGAACGTGTCGGCGGGTATCGGCATCCTCGGCATGGCTTCGCCGTTGCTGCAGGAAGTGTTCGCCGGCAAGCTGCTGGGCAACGGGCTGAGCTTCAGCGAGCTGAACAGCGCCCAGCTGGCGCAGATTGCCGCGATCGCCGCCGGCTTCACCGGCCTGCTGAGCCTGTTCAACATCGGCGGGCGGTTCTTCTGGGCGTCGTTCTCGGACTACATTGGCCGCAAGAACACCTATTTCGCCTTCTTCGCCCTGGGCGTGGGCTTGTACAGCCTGGTGCCGAACATGGGGCACCTGGGTAACGTGGCGCTGTTCGTGGCGGCGTTCTGCATCATTCTGTCGATGTACGGTGGTGGCTTTGCCACGGTACCGGCCTACCTGGCCGACCTGTTCGGCACGCAGATGGTCGGCGCCATTCATGGCCGCCTGCTGACCGCCTGGGCGGCGGCGGGGGTGCTGGGCCCGGTGCTTATCACCTATCTGCGCGAGTACCAGTTGGCGGCCGGGGTGGAGCGTGCGGCTGCTTATGACATGACCCTGTACATCCTCGCCGGCCTGCTGGTGCTGGGCTTTGTCTGCAACATGCTGGTGCGACCAGTGGCCGACAAGCATTTCATGAGCGATGCCGAACTGGCTGCCGAGCGGGCGTTGAGCCATGACAAGGGCGCCGACGGGGCGCGCTCGCTGGAGTGGAAAGCGGCGCCGGGTAGCCTGCCGCTGGTGCTGCTGGCCTGGGCAGTGGTGGTCGTGCCATTGGCCTGGGGCGTTTGGATTACCCTGCAGAAGACGGCTGTGCTGTTCCATTGATCAGTGGTAAAACCGGCTGACTTCGCTGGCTGTACCGGCCCTATCGCCGGCAAGCCGGCTCCCACAGGTACGCCACAGGCCTGGAAGATTGTGAGGGTCCCTGTGGGAGCTGGCTTGCCGGCGATAGGGCTGCAAAGCAGCCCCAGGCCACCCGCTTGTATAGACCTGTAACGGTATCCGGCCTGCGTAATTCCTCGTTTTGCCATATGTCATCCGCGTTTCAAGCCGGCGCGTTCTAGGCCTATAATGAAACCCTTTTCGCCTAATGATTTTGCGGAGCTGGTGATGGTCGAACGTAAGGCTTCCGTCGAGCGCAATACCCTGGAAACCCAGGTCAAGTGCTCGATCAACCTCGATGGCAGTGGCAAGGCCCGATTCGATATCGGTGTGCCTTTCCTTGAACACATGCTGGACCAGATTGCCCGCCATGGGCTGATCGATCTGGATATCGAGTGCAAGGGTGACACGCATATCGACGATCACCATACCGTCGAAGACGTCGGCATCACCCTGGGCATGGCATTCGCCCAGGCCATCGGTGACAAGAAGGGCATCTTCCGCTACGGCCACGCCTATGTGCCGCTGGACGAAGCGCTGTCGCGCGTGGTCATCGACTTCTCCGGTCGCCCGGGCCTGCAGATGCACGTGCCGTACACCCGCGCCAGCGTCGGTGGCTTCGATGTCGACCTGTTCCAGGAGTTCTTCCAGGGCTTCGTCAACCACGCCTTGGTGACTCTGCACATCGACAACCTGCGTGGCCACAACACCCACCACCAGATCGAGACCGTGTTCAAGGCTTTCGGTCGCGCCCTGCGCATGGCCATTACCCTCGACGAGCGCATGGCCGGGCAGATGCCTTCCACCAAAGGGTGCCTGTAAATGCAGACGGTAGCCGTAATCGACTATGGCATGGGCAACCTGCACTCGGTGGCCAAGGCGCTCGAGCATGTAGGTGCCGGTAAGGTGCTGGTCACCAGTGATGCCACGGTCATCCGCGAAGCCGACCGCGTGGTATTCCCGGGCGTGGGCGCGATTCGCGACTGCATGGCCGAAATCCGCCGCCTGGGCTTCGACAGCCTGGTGCGCGAAGTGAGCCAGGACCGCCCGTTCCTCGGCATTTGCGTGGGTATGCAGGCACTGCTCGACCACAGCGAAGAAAACGACGGTGTCGACTGCATCGGCATGTTCCCCGGCCAGGTGCGCTTCTTCGGCAAAGACCTGCAGGAAGACGGCGAGCACCTGAAGGTGCCGCACATGGGCTGGAACGAAGTCGGCCAGACCAACGACCACCCGCTGTGGCACGACATCCCCGACCGCGCGCGGTTCTACTTCGTGCACAGCTACTACATCAATGCCGGCAAGCCGGCCCAGGTGGTCGGCCGCGGCCATTACGGTGTCGATTTCGCCGCTGCGTTGGCCGATGGCTCGCGCTTTGCCGTGCAGTTCCACCCGGAGAAGAGCCATACCCATGGCCTGCAGCTGCTGCAGAACTTCGTCGCCTGGGACGGGCGCTGGTAAATGAGCAGGTCGAAGACAAAGGCCCCGGTCATCACCCTGGCCCCCGAGCAGGAGCGCGAAGCGCTGCACACGCTCAAGCGCTTTCTCGAAGACCGTTTCGAGCTGGAGCTGGGGTCGTTCGAAGTGGCCGAAGTCCTCGAGCTGTTCAGCAAAGAAATTGCACCCCATTACTACAACAGGGCGATTGCCGATGTTCAGCTGCACCTCAAGGAGCGGTTCGAGAGCATCGAAAGCGATCTGTGGGCGCTCGAGAAGCCCTGAAACCCCAAGAACAGACAGGTTCCCAAGATGCTGATTATCCCCGCTATCGATCTGAAGGACGGTGCCTGCGTGCGCCTGCGCCAGGGCCGCATGGAAGACTCCACGGTATTTTCCGACGACCCGGTGAGCATGGCCGCCAAGTGGGTCGAGGGTGGCTGCCGCCGCCTGCACCTGGTCGACCTCAACGGCGCCTTCGAAGGCCAGCCGGTCAACGGTGAAGTGGTCACCGCCATTGCCAAGCGCTACCCGACCCTGCCGATCCAGATCGGCGGTGGCATCCGCTCGCTGGAAACCATCGAGCACTACGTCAAGGCTGGCGTCAGCTACGTGATCATCGGCACCAAGGCGGTCAAGCAGCCGGAGTTCGTCGCCGAAGCGTGCAAGGCCTTCCCGGGCAAGGTCATCGTTGGCCTGGACGCCAAGGATGGCTTCGTCGCCACCGACGGCTGGGCTGAAGTGAGCTCGGTGCAGGTCATCGACCTGGCCAAGCGTTTCGAGGCCGACGGCGTCTCGGCGATCGTCTACACCGACATCGCCAAGGACGGCATGATGCAGGGCTGCAACGTGCCGTTCACCAAGGCGCTGGCAGAAGCTACCTCGATCCCGGTGATCGCCTCGGGCGGCATCCACAACCTGGGCGACATCAAGGCCCTGCTGGACGCCAAGGCCCCGGGCATCATCGGTGCCATCACCGGCCGTGCCATCTACGAAGGCACCCTCGATGTCGCCGAGGCCCAGGCCTTCTGCGACAACTACCAAGGCTGAGGACTGAACCATGGCACTGGCCAAGCGCATCATCCCTTGCCTGGACGTGGACAACGGCCGGGTGGTCAAGGGCGTCAAGTTCGAGAACATCCGTGATGCCGGCGACCCGGTGGAAATCGCCCGTCGCTACGACGAGCAAGGTGCCGATGAAATCACCTTCCTCGACATCACCGCCAGCGTCGACGGCCGCGACACCACCCTGCATACCGTCGAGCGCATGGCCAGCCAGGTGTTCATCCCGCTGACCGTGGGCGGTGGCGTGCGCACCGTGCAGGACATCCGCAACCTGCTCAATGCCGGTGCCGACAAGGTCTCGATCAACACGGCCGCGGTGTTCAACCCGGAGTTTGTCGGCGAGGCAGCGGACCGTTTCGGTTCGCAGTGCATCGTTGTCGCCATCGACGCCAAGAAGGTGTCCGGGCCGGGTGAACAGCCGCGTTGGGAGATTTTCACCCACGGCGGGCGCAAACCGACCGGGCTGGATGCCGTTGAATGGGCGAAGAAGATGGAAGGCCTGGGGGCTGGCGAGATCCTGCTGACCAGCATGGACCAGGACGGCATGAAGAACGGCTTCGACCTGGGTGTTACCCGTGCGATCAGTGATGCGCTGGGTATTCCGGTGATTGCCTCGGGCGGGGTGGGTAACCTGCAGCACCTGGCTGACGGCATTCTGGAAGGGCATGCCAGTGCGGTGCTGGCGGCCAGTATCTTCCACTTTGGTGAGTACACGGTGCCGGAAGCCAAGGCCTACATGGCTTCGCGCGGGATCGTCGTTCGCTGATCGATTAATTGGGGCTGCTTTGCAGCCCATCGCCGGCAAGCCAGCTCCCACAGGGACCGCACAAGGCTCAGGGCCTGCGCTGCCACTGTGGGAGCTGGCTTGCCGGCGATGGGCCGCAACGCGGCCCCAATGGCATCAACCGTGATTCTTGCCGAGCAATGCGTGATACAGCTCGGTATCCCCAAGAATCCCCACCACCTTGTCGTTATCCTGCAACACCAGCTTGTTGCCGGTCTGATAACGAATCTGCAGCGCCTCGCGCATGCCGATATCGGCATTTACCAACGTTGGGCGGCGGCCCAGCAGCTCCACATCCTGCCCCGGCGCCCAGTTCTGCATCTCCAGCCCGTTCTGCCCCTGGCGTGCGCGCTTGATCGAGTTGCCTTCGCCCAGGTCCAGCCACGAATCGCCACCCGGGTCCAGGCACACCGAACCATTCACCCGCTTGCAGTTGTCCAGGCTGCGCATCAGGCTGCGCCCGCACAGCACGTTCAGCGGGTTGGTGTGGGCGACAAAGGTACGCACATACTCGTCGGCCGGGTTGAGCACGATCTCTTCCGGCTTGCTGTACTGGATGATCCGCCCGTCCTTCATGATGGCGATGCGGCTACCCAGCTTCAGCGCTTCGTCCAGGTCATGGCTGACGAACACGATGGTCTTGCTCAGCTTGGCCTGCAAGCCAAGCAACTCGTCTTGCAGGCCCTGGCGGATCAGCGGGTCCAGTGCCGAGAACGGTTCGTCCATCAGCAGGATGTCGGCATCCATCGCCAGCGCCCGGGCCAGGCCCACGCGCTGCTGCATGCCGCCAGACAGTTCGTCCGGCTTCTTGTTGCGCCACTGGGTCAGGCCCACCAGCTCGAGCTTTTCGTCGACCAGCTTGCGCCGTTCCTTCTCGGGGCGGCCCTGCATTTCCAGGCCAAAGCTGATGTTCTCGCGCACCGTCAGCCAGGGCATCAGGGCGAATTTCTGGAACACCATGGCAATGCGCTTGGTGCGCATCATCTTCAGCTCGGCGGGGGTGCAGTGGGCAATGTCGATGTGCTTGCCTTCGTGTTCGACGAACAGCTTGCCGCGGCTGACGGTGTTCAGGCCGTTGATGCAGCGCAGCAAGCTCGACTTGCCAGAACCGGACAGGCCCATCAGCACGCAGATCTCGCCCTTCTGGATATCCAGGTTGGCTTTTTCGACACCCACCACCAGGCCGGTCTGCTTGAGGATCTGCTCGCGGGTCTGGCCCTGGTCGAGCAGGGCCAGCGCTTCGCGCGGCTTGTTGGAGAAGATGACGTCGACGTCTTCGAAACGAATGATGCTCATGCTTCACCCCTTACCGGCAGGTCCGGTTGCTTGCAGATACGGTCGAGCATGATCGCCAGCAGCACGATCGCCAGGCCCGCTTCGAAGCCCAGGGAAATATCGGCGGTGTTCAGTGCGTTGACCACAGGTTTGCCCAGGCCGTCAGCGCCGACCAGGGCGGCAATCACCACCATCGACAGCGACAGCATGATGCACTGGGTAACGCCGGCGGCGATGCTTGGCATCGCGTGCGGCAGTTCGATGCGGGTGAGCAGCTGGCGCCGCGAGCAGCCAAAGGCCTTGCCGGCGTCCATCAGCTCCTGCGGGACGTCGCAGATGCCCAGGTAGGTGAGACGGATCGGCGCGGCGATGGCGAACACCACCGTCGAGATCAGCCCCGGCACCACACCCAGGCCGAACAGGGTCAGGGTGGGGATCAGGTAGACGAATGTAGGTACCGTCTGCATCAGGTCGAGTACCGGGCGCATGGCGGTATAGAACATCGGTTTGTGCGCGGCGACGATGCCCAGTGGCACGCCGATGGCCACGCAAACTACTGTGGCGAAGGTGACCTGCGCCAGGGTTTCCATGGTTTCCTGCCAGTAACCCAGGTTGAGGATCAGCAGGAACGACAGGGCAACGAATGCGGTCAGCGCCCACTTGCGCTGGATGAAATGCGCCAAGGCGGCGAACAGAGCGATGAGCACGAACGGATTGAAGAAAGTCAGGGCACTGGTGACGCCATGGATCATGAACTCCAGGCCTTGCGCGATGGCGTCGAAGTAGTTCGCGCCGTTCTGGGTCAGCCACTCGACGAACGACGCGATGTACTGGCCCAGGGGTATTTTCTGATCGATAAGCATGATAGCGAGCTTCCACCTGCATAGATTGAAATCAACCCGGGGCAGGCACGGGCCTGCCCCGAGGTAGCGCTATTGCGTATTTCGTTATTGCGTCAGCTTGGCCTTGGCCGCCTCAAGGCCGGGTTTGCCATCCACGGTGGTTACGCCGGCCAGCCAGGCATCCAGTTTGCCAGGGTTGTCCTTGAGCCACTTCTTGGCCGCCGCCTCGGGTTTCATCTTGTCGTCCAGGACATAGCCCATCATGGTGCTTTCATCCTTGAGCTCGAACGACAGGTTCTTCAACAGCTGGCCAACGTTGCTGCATTCCTGCACATAGCCCTTGCGGGTGTTGGTCAATACGGTCGCCTTGCCGAAGTCGGGGCCGAAGAACTCGTCCCCGCCGGTCAGGTACTGCATCTTGAAGCGGGTGTTCATCGGGTGCGGTTCCCAGCCGAGGAACACCAGCGCATCGCCGCGTTTCTGCGCGCGGTCGACCTGCGACAGCATGCCGGCCTCGCTGGACTGGACGATCTTGAAGCCGGCGTCCTTCAGGCCGAAGGCGTTCTTGTCGATCATGCTCTGGATGGTGCGGTTGCCATCGTTGCCGGGCTCGATGCCGTAGATCTTGCCGTCGAGTTCTTTCTTGAACTTGGGAATGTCGCTGAAATCCTTCAGGCCCTTGTCATACAGCGCCTGGGGCACGGCCAGGGTGTACTTGGCGTTTTCCAGGTTGGCGCGCACTGTTTCTACAGTACCGGCGTCGCGGTACTGCTTGATGTCGTTCTCCATGGTCGGCATCCAGTTGCCGAGAAACACGTCCAGGTCCTTGCCGGTGGCCAGCGACTTGTAGGTCACCGGTACCGAGATCATGGTGGTGTGGGTCTTGTAACCCAGTGCTTCGAGCACAACGCTGGTGGTCGCGGTGGTTACCGTGATGTCGGTCCAGCCGACATCCGAGAACCGTACCGTCTGGCATTGCTCGGGTTCGGCGGCCTGGGCCAGCAAAGGCGCGGACAGCAACGCAACCAGCAACAGCGAGGGTGAACCTTTCATGGATGGACTCCTGTGATTTTGTCTTCGGGTTCGCGTGGGTCGCCGGGCTTTCTCAGGGTCCGGTCGACCAGGCCTGCAGAGGGCAGGATGCGTGGCCGTGCTTTACGAGTCGCTTTCGATAATCCTCCAGCGCTGGGCAATCGCCTACTGGTGGGGTCGTAACCAGTACGGAACGGGTCGTATCCAGTATGGGCGATGTCGCTTATGGATTTTTCCACCCCCTCAGCCGCATTTTTACGTCACCAGGCCGCCGGAAAGCGGCGTGGCGAGGGCAGCTCCCCGGTAAAAACAGCGCGGCGCTGCTGGACAAAAGTACGTCGGTTGCAGACGGCGAGGGGGTTGGTAAAAGCCCGATGATGCGTGCATTCAAGGCGGCCCGCTGCTTCAGCCTAGCAGCTGCCCCGCCCTGCGCATGGCGCGCAGAGACAAGCCCAGCAAGAGGTGATTCGACAATGGCCATCAGCGTGTTCGACCTGTTCAAGATCGGTGTCGGGCCCTCCAGCTCCCACACCGTCGGCCCCATGCGTGCTGGCGCCCTGTTCGTCCAGGGCCTGCGCGAACGCGGCGAGCTGGAACGTGTGAAGCGGATCGAAGTGCGCCTGTATGGCTCGCTGTCGGCCACGGGTGTGGGGCATGGCACCGACAATGCCACCATCATGGGCCTGATGGGTGAATGGCCTGACGCCATCGACCCGACCCAGATCGCACCGCGTATCGCCGACCTACGCGAAACCAACACCCTGCAGCTGGACAGCCGCCTGCCCATCGAATTCGTCTGGGCCCGCGACATGCTGCTGCTGGACGAGAACCTGCCGTACCACCCCAACGCGATGACCCTGATTGCCGAAGGCGAGCAGGGCGAGCTGCACCGCGACACCTACTACTCGGTCGGTGGCGGCTTCGTGGTCGATGCCGCCCAGGCCGCCAGCGGCGTGCTGGATGCTGACCAGACGGTGCTGCCGTACGACTTCAACAGCGCCGCCGAACTGCTGCGCCTGTGCAAGCAAAACGACCTCAGCGTGTCGCAATTGATGATGGCCAACGAGAAGGTCTGGCGCAGCGAGGAAGAGATCCGCGCCGGCCTGCACAAGCTCTGGGAAGCCATGCAGGAATGCGTCAACAACGGCCTGAAGTACGAAGGCACGCTGCCCGGCGGGTTGAACGTGCGCCGCCGCGCCGCAAAGCTGCACCGCAGCCTGCAGGAAATCGGCAAGCCCAACGTGATCGGCTCGACCATGAGCGCCATGGAGTGGGTCAACCTGTTCGCCCTGGCGGTCAACGAAGAGAACGCCGCTGGCGGGCGCATGGTTACCGCGCCGACCAACGGTGCGGCGGGCATCATCCCGGCGGTGTTGCACTACTACATGCGCTTCAGCGATGCGGTGGACGAGTCCAGCGTGGTCGATTTCTTCCTCGGTGCTGCCGCGGTGGGCATCCTGTGCAAGAAGAACGCGTCGATCTCCGGTGCCGAAGTGGGTTGCCAGGGTGAAGTCGGTTCGGCTTGCGCCATGGCCGCGGCGGGCCTTGCCGAAGTGCTGGGTGCCACCCCGCCACAGGTGGAGAACGCTGCCGAGATCGCCCTGGAGCACAACCTGGGCCTGACCTGCGACCCGGTCGGCGGGTTGGTGCAGGTGCCGTGCATCGAGCGCAACGCGATTGCCGCGGTAAAGGCCATCAATGCGGTGCAGATGGCCCTGCGTGGTGATGGCGAGCACTTCATTTCCCTCGACCAGGTGATCCGCACCATGCGCGATACCGGGGCCGACATGCACGACAAGTACAAAGAGACCTCGCGCGGTGGTTTGGCAGTCAGCGCGATCGAGTGCTGATAGCTTGATCTGACCTCAAGGGCCTCTTCGCGGGCACGCCCGCTCCCACAGGAACTGTGCAATCCCTGTGGGAGCGGGCGTGCCCGCGAAGGGGCCCTTGAGATTGAAACAGGTGCAGTACGGAAGCCAATGCCCCCTTATGGTGCAGTACGACGCATACCGATCGTCGGGTGTCGTTATCAGTGTGGGCGTTGTCGGTGACACTCAAGAGTGTCGTTTCTGGGCATCCTACACTGCGCATGTCACCAAATTGCTCAGCCGTTACACGCACAGCGCCTAGCTCGCCAGTTCCACGAAGATTGGCCAACTCGATCAAAGCACCTGATTTGCCTGACAAAGGCGTCGTTTTCAGGTTTTTTTGGATAGCCGTTCAATTTCAGGCACGGCGTTTGCGTTGAGATTGGCACCAAGGCCCCTGCACATGAACCGGGGCCATACATAACAAGAAATCAGTGCTCGCCTGAGGCACACCCTGCATTTGTGTGAGGAGAAATCGCGATGACGTCGTACACCTCCGGGAACCCAACCCAGAACCGCACAGCCCCCCAGTCCATCGGGTTTCTCCTACTGGACAATTTCACCCTCATTTCGCTGGCATCGGCCGTCGAGCCGCTGCGCATGGCCAACCAGCTGTCCGGCCGCGAGCTGTACCGCTGGCACACCCTCACCGCCGATGGTGGACAGGTGTGGGCCAGCGATGGCTTGCAGATAACCCCTGACGCCGCCATGCACAGTGCGCCCCCCATCGATACCGTGATTGTCTGTGGCGGCGTGGGCATCCAGCGCAGCGTTACCCGCGAGCATGTCACCTGGTTGCAAACCCAGGCCCGTCAGTCGCGCCGTCTGGGCGCGGTATGTACCGGTAGCTGGGCCTTGGCCTGTGCCGGGCTGCTGGATGGTTTCGATTGCAGCGTGCACTGGGAATGCCTGGCGGCCATGCAGGAGGCCTACCCGCGGGTCAACATGAGCACCCGCCTGTTTACCCTCGACCGTAACCGCTTCACCAGCTCCGGCGGCACTGCGCCGCTGGACATGATGCTGCACCTGATCAGCCGCGACCATGGCCGTGAACTGTCGGCTGCGATTTCCGAAATGTTCGTCTACGAGCGCATCCGCAACGAGCAGGATCACCAGCGCGTGCCGCTCAAGCACATGCTCGGCACCAACCAGCCGAAGCTGCAGGAAATCGTCGCGCTGATGGAGGCCAACCTCGAAGAGCCGATCGACCTGGATGAACTGGCGGTATACGTGTCGGTATCGCGCCGGCAGCTCGAGCGCCTGTTCCAGAAGTATCTGCACTGTTCGCCGTCGCGTTACTACCTGAAGCTGCGCCTGATCCGCGCCCGGCAGCTGCTGAAGCAGACGCCGATGTCGATCATCGAAGTGGCGTCGGTGTGCGGCTTCGTGTCTACCCCGCACTTCTCCAAGTGCTACCGCGAATACTTCGGCATTCCGCCGCGTGACGAGCGCGTGGGCTCCAACACTGCGCAGCAGGTGGCGATGATGCCGATCCCTCAGGCCATGACCCTGTCGCCGCACAGCGGGCCGATGGCGGCCCTGAGCCAGGCGCGCAACGAGTCGACCTTTGCCAGTGTAAGGCTCTGAAACGGAGCCGGCCTCTTCGCGGGCTTGCCCGCTCCCACAGGAGCTGCACAGTGTTTGAAAATCTGTGCAATCCCTGTGGGAGCGGGCAAGCCCGCGAAGAGGCCGGTGCAGGAAAACTCTGTCAGCCGCGCTTGTTGAACTGCGCCAACGCCGGCAACAGCTGTTTGTCGATGGCCTGGCGCACCGCCGGCAGGATCGTCGCACTACCGGTATACATCTGCTCCACCATCCCCTTCAGCGCCCGTGCATTGGGCTCGGTCAGCCCACGCACCACCGCTTCGCACGCCTGCTCGGCAGTAGCGCCGGCCGGAATCTCGAACCCGCGCGCGCGCAGGTGGCCTGCCAGATCGTCCTGGTCAATCAAATCCGCATGCATCATGGCTGTTGTCCCTTTTATCGCTAAGAGAGTGCTGCTGTGATTTACGACCGATTCTGTGACGCCGGCGACATGCCCGCAACAACAGAATGGCGCCATGGCTGCTTTGGCTAAGAACAGGTCGTTCCCGGCTAAATCCACCTGCCGGGAAGTGCGCAAACTCAAGCCATCTACCGCAACGGAGGGTTTGGTCACCCTCGTTCGTGCACAGTGGATGTTGCTCGCTCTTGGCCCCGGATGCTCACGGCTTTCCGGGGTTATTTTTTGCCTGAATACATGACCTGTGGGAGCGGGCGTGCCCGCGAATGCGGCGGTGAACCCACCATCGCATTCGCGGGCACGCCCGCTCCCACAAGTTATGTGTTGCTGCTCAGTTTGGCGTAGGCAGGGCTATCACCCGGCCGACGAACTCAGCCGGGGGCACATCCTGCTGCTCATCCACCAACCCTTGCAGCAACCCGACACTACGCTCACTGAACGGCGCCGACTTCGGCCCTGCCAGGTCCACATGCAGCAGCATCTGCTCACTGGCTGCCAGCGCTTCGTCGAACCCTGCCCGGTGCAGGCTGTGGTAGACATGCAGGCGCTTGCGGTCGAAGCCGATGATCTGCGTCTGCACCCATACCTCGGTGGCCAGCTTCACTTCGTGCAGGTAGTTGATGTGCGCCTCCAGGGTGAACAGCGAGTTACCGCTCTGGCCGCGGCTGTCGGCATCCAGGCCGATGCGCTCCATCAGCGCGTCGGTGGCGTAGCTGAAGATCAGCAGGTAGAAGGCATCGCGCAGGTGCCCGTTGTAGTCGACCCAGTCCTCCTGGACCGGGGTGCGGTAGGTGATCAGTGCGGGCATCGCGGTCTCCTCAGTCGCCGAAAGCCATACCGTGCTTGGCCTTGCTGGTCTTCACCGCTTCCAGCACTGCCAACAGGGTGTCATCACGATAGCGCTCCAGCGCGGCGATGCTGCGGTCGCCCAGTTGCTCGGAGGTCCCTTCGACCACATCGTCGATCAGCTTGTCGGTCAGCTCTGGTGCCGGCAGGTAAGTCCACGGCAGCTGCAGCGCCGGGCCGAACTGAGCCATGAAGTGACGCATGCCTGCGTCACCACCGGCCAGGGTGTAGGTGAGGAACGTGCCCATGAACGACCAGCGCAGGCCGGCGCCGAAGCGGATGGCATCGTCGATTTCGCCGGTGCTGGCCACGCCGTCGTTGACCAGGTGCAGGGCCTCGCGCCACAGGGCTTCGAGCAGGCGGTCGGCGATGAACCCGGGCACTTCCTTGCGTACGTGCAGCGGGCGCATGCCCAGGGCGGTGTAGATGGTCCTGGCAGCTTCAATGGCCTCGGGGGTGGTGCGCTTGCCGCCGACGATTTCCACCAGCGGCAGCAGGTACACCGGGTTGAACGGGTGGCCGACCACGCAGCGCTCGGGGTGGGTGGCCGACTCGTAAAACTCGCTGGGCAGCAGGCCCGAGGTGCTGGAACCGATGATCGCGTCGGGTTTGGCGGCAGCGCTGATCTTTGCGTGCAGGTCGAGCTTCAGGTCCAGGCGTTCAGGGGCGCTTTCCTGGATGAAATCGGCATCGCGGACGCATTCCTCGATGGTGGCGACGAACTTCAGGCGGTCTTGTGAGGCGCCTGGTGCCAGGCCTTGCTTTTCCAGTGCCGGCCAGGCGTTGGCGATGCGCTTGCGCAACGCCTGCTCGGCGCCTGGCGCCGGGTCCCAGGCGACCACGTCCAGCCCGTGGGCCAGGGCGCGCGCGACCCAGCCGCTGCCGATCACGCCACTACCCAGGGCGGCGAAGGTCTTGATCTTGGTGATGAAGGTCATGTTGGGCTCCTGAAAGTGTCAGCGGCGTTTGAGGTTCATCTTTTCCCGGCCTTCGGCCGGGGTCAGTACACGGGCGCCAAGGCGCGAAATGATCTCCACCGCGCGCTCGACCAACTGGCCGTTGCTGGCCAGCACGCCACGGTCCAGGTACAGGTTGTCCTCCAGGCCCACCCGCACGTTGCCGCCCAGCAGCACCGCCTGTGCGGCCATCGGCATCTGCATGCGGCCAATGCCGAACCCGGCCCAGGTGACGTTGGCCGGCAGGTTGTCGACCATCGCCTTCATGGTGGTGGTATCGGCCGGCGCGCCCCACGGGATGCCCAGGCAAAGCTGGAACAGTGGGTCGTCGAGCAGGCCTTCCTTCATCATCTGCTTGGCGAACCACAGGTGGCCGGTGTCGAAGATTTCCAGCTCGGCTTTTACCCCCAGCTCGGTAATGCGCTTGGCGCCGGCGCGCAGTTGTGCCGGGGTGGAGACGTAGATCGAGTTGCCGTCGCCGAAGTTGAGGGTGCCGCAGTCGAGGGTGCAGATTTCCGGCAGCAGCGCTTCGACGTGGGCCAGGCGTTCCAGTGGGCCGATCAGGTCGGTACCCGGGCCGAATTCCAGTGGTGTTTCACCCGGGCCGATTTCCAGGTCGCCACCCATGCCCGCGGTAAGGTTGACGATGATGTCCACGTCGGCTTCGCGGATGCGTTCCATGACCTCGCGATACAGCGCCACGTCACGGCTGAAGCGGCCGGTTTGCGGGTCGCGCACGTGGCAGTGGACCACGGTGGCGCCGGCTTTGGCGGCCTCTACGGCAGAATCGGCGATCTGCTTGGGGGTGATTGGAACAAGGTGGCTTTTCGAGGCGGTGTCGCCGGCGCCGGTGAGGGCGCAGGTGATGATGACGTCGTGGTTCATGGCTTGGTTCCTTGTGGTAACCGTTGTGGCCTTTTCGCGGGCACGCCCGCTCCCACAGGGTCTGCGCAGACCTTGACCTTTGCGCTGTACCTGTAGGAGCAGCCTTGTGCTGCGAAAGGGGCCTGTCAGTTGGCAGTGAGGTTGAGGTTGTCGGCAGCCGGCTTGCCATCGAAGGTGGTCACACCCTCCAGCCAGCGGGCCTTGTCCTCGGGGTGGTCCTTGAGCCACTGGCGGGCCGACTCCAGCGCATCCTTGTGGTCGAGCAGCGGCTGCATCATGCGGCTCTCGTCCTCGGCGCTGAAGTTCAGGTTGGCCAGCAGGCGGTGGGCGTTGGGGCAGCGTTCGGCGTAGTCCGGCGCGGTCACCGTCCACACTGTCGCGCGGCCTTCGTCAGGGCCCAGGGCGTCCTGGCTGTCGCCCAGGTAGACCATGTCGATGTTCACGTTCATCGGGTGCGGTGCCCAGCCAAAGAACACCACGGCCTCGTTGCGCCGCACCGCGCGGTCGACGGCGGCGAGCATGCCGGCCTCGCTGGACTCGACCAGCTGGAACTTGCCCAGGCCGAACTGGTTCTTGGCGATCATTGCCTTGATCTGGGTGTTGGCGCCGGAACCCGGTTCGATGCCGTAGATTTTCCCGCCCAGTTCCTTTTCGAACTTGTGGATGTCGGCGAAGGTCTTCAGGCCCTTGTCGGCCAGGTACTTGGGCACTGCCAGGGTGGCGCGGGCGTCTTCCAGGCTGGGTTTGTCGAGCACCTTGACCTGCTTGGCGTCGACGAACGGGGTGATGGTCTGGGTCATGATCGGGTTCCAGTAACCCAGGAACATGTCCAGGCGTTTGTCGCGGATGCCGGCGAAGATGATCTGCTGTGAGGCGCTGGTCTGCTTGGTCTGGTAGCCAAGGCCATCGAGCAGCACCTGGGCCATGGCGCTGGTGGCGATGACGTCGGTCCAGTTGACCACGCCCAGACGGACGTTCTTGCAGGCCGCAGGCTCGGCGGCGAATAGTGGGGAAGTGGCGGTGCTGCTCAGGGCAAGGGTCAACAGGCTGCGGCGGATCAAGCTGTGCATGGTGGCTCTCCATCGGCAGTGCATATTGTTATTGGGGTTCGACCTCTCTGGGTCGTATGAAGAAGCTACGCTGCTGTCAGGGTGGAAAATCGCACCCTGGCGACCAACATTTGCACGGAGGCGACCACCTTTGCCGTGGAGCATGCAATGCCGCAAATCATTCACTTCCTGTTGTTGCCCGGGTTCTCGGCCATAGGTTTTATCAGCGCCCTGGAGCCACTGCGGGTGGCCAATCGTTTCAAGGGCCCGCTGTATCGCTGGCAGGTATTGAGCCTGGACGGTGGGGCGGTGCAGGCCAGCAATGGCATGTCGGTGAACGCCGATGCAGCGCTGGCGGCGGGCGAGCCTGGTGGCATCCTGCTTATCGTCGCCGGTTTCGAGCCATTGGCCTGTTACGGGCCGGCGCTGCAGCAGGCGCTACGCCGCCTGGACCATGAGGGGGTTGT
Organism: Pseudomonas sp. B8(2017); assembly: GCF_002113575.1. Classification (NCBI taxonomy): domain Bacteria; kingdom Pseudomonadati; phylum Pseudomonadota; class Gammaproteobacteria; order Pseudomonadales; family Pseudomonadaceae; genus Pseudomonas; species Pseudomonas sp. B8(2017). The sequence goes on from NZ_NEIO01000006.1 coordinate 163,690, forward strand.
TCTGGGTGGCATCGATACTGGCGCGGTGGTACTGGCCGAGGCCGGCCTGCTCGACGGCCACCGCGCCACCGTGCACTGGGAGGCGCTGGAGGCGTTCAAGGAGAATTACCCGAGCCTGCAGGCCACCCAGGAACTGTTCGAAATTGACCGACGGCGCATCACCTGTGCGGGCGGCACTGCCTCGATCGACCTGATGCTCGACCTGATTGCGCAATCCCATGGCAGCGAGCTGGCGGTGCAGGTTTCGGAGCAATTCGTGTTGGGCCGTATTCGGCCGCGACAGGATCATCAGCGGATGCAGATCGCCTCTCGCTATGGCATCAGCAACCGCAAGCTGGTGCAGGTGATCGGCGAGATGGAAAAGCATACCGAGCCACCGTTGAGCACATTGGAGCTGGCCGCCCGTGCCATGATCACCAGGCGTCAGCTGGAGCGCTTGTTTCGTTTGTACCTGAATGATACGCCCAGTGGCTTCTATCTTGACCTGCGTCTGGACAAGGCGCGTCAGCTGCTGTGTCAGACGCAGATGAGCATCACGCAGGTCAGCGTGGCATGTGGTTTCGAGCTGCCGTCGTACTTCACCCGCCGGTACAAAAGACGCTTTGGGCGCTGTCCGCGTGAAGAACGTCAGGCGCTCAAGCCGCAGCTGCCGGATCAGAATTGATCTAGGTCTGATAGCTCCTGGAGGCGGCTTTCGACCTGTGCTCGCCGCGCCTCGAAAGCCCGGGCGTCGAGTTTCGCGCCCATGTGGTCCAGTTGCAGGGCAAGGCGCGTACGTGGGGCATCCGGGTCGGTCGAACAGCACAGGTTGAAGACGATCGCCAGCGGGCTGCCGCTGTCATCCAGATCAAATTCGATGCGCAGGTGCGAGCTGGCCGAAGTGCTGCGCAGCAGGGCGAGGTCTGGTTGTTTCAAACCATCCAGTATGTCCTTGGCAACCCGCTCGAGCTTGAGGTTGCGACGCTGGGGCGCTGGAATCCAGCCGTTGAAGACGTCTTGAAACACAGCATCCGTGGGTACGCAGTTGATGCTTTTCGTTGTCCGTTCGATCAGTTCGACACCGCTGTTTTCCAGGCCAAGCAGAAAACGGTTGAACCAACGCTGGCCATCCTGTTGGCGATCGTGAGCCTGGTTGGCCTCTAGTTGCGCCAGGCGCAGGCAGGCATGAAGGTCTTCCCAGGGTTGGTTGGCGGGTTTGGTGGGCATGCTTGTGGTCCTCGTTGCAGGCGTAGGAAGGGGAGCCTGGCGCCGCTGGGCGGCGCCAGGTGCAGGTCAGAGTTCCAGCGCCAGGATGTCGAACGCCTGGCTGGCCAACTTCATCCTGACGGCTTCGCGCATGGCGTCGAAGTGGCGAACACTGAACGAGCCCTGTTGCGAGGCCCGGTATACACGGGTATTCGACTTGTCGATGATGCGGCCAGCGGACCCTGCGGCTTTCTCGGCCTTGTCATAGCTCAGCTGAACGCTGGTCATGTGCATGATCGGCAGGCCTTGCGGTGTCATCTCGCAGGCCGAAATCTGGATGGTGCTGGATTTGCCCGAAACGCTCACGCTGCTTTCTTCGAGCAGTTGCTGCGCCTTGGGTGTTTGCACGATCACTTCGAAGGAACGTTTTACACAGCGGCTCAGGCGATGGCTGGCGCCGATCTGGACGGTGACGATCTGCGGCACCAGGGTGGCCAGCGTGTGGGTGTCCTTGTCGATTGCCTCCTCGACATGGGCGGCGCCGGTCAGCGTCCAGCCGAACTTGCCCAGGCCGTCGTTGTAGAAGTTGTACCACTCGCGCTGCTGGGTTTCCTTGTCGAACTTCTTGTTTGCCGACAGGTTCATCAAGCGCATGCCATCGAGCACGTCTTCGGCAACGCTGGCAGGTACATCCGGGGCAAAGATGCAGACGGTGTTGGCAACCATGACGGCGCGTTCTTCGCCTTCTTTCTTCAGGGCGGCAATGGCGCTGTTCATGTCGGTCTTGCTGATAGTAGAGGTCATGTCTTGGTTTCCGATCGAGTTCATCATCGGCACCTCGGGTGAGGCGCCGGGGACGCACTTTGGTTCGGATCGTCAAGACAGATAAGCCGAAAGCCTTTCCTGCCGAGGAACTCCCTTACTGCTGGCCGATGGACTGCAGGTACTCCGAGCGGTCATCACTGCGTTGTGCCACGCAGGTGTTCCACGCTGCTTCGAACGCCTTGCTGCCCGGTTTCTCGGCATAGGTTTCGACCTTGCAGTCGGCATCGCGCAGTTGCGTCCACAGTTTCTCGGCCGCCTCCATCCGCCCGGCCAAGGCGTCTGCCTTGTCGCCTTCGTCGGCGTACTGGTCGCGAATGCGCTGTATCAGGTCGTCATACGCCGACGTAAGTTCACGCTCGGCCGTCTGCTTGTTGAACGCCGCGCAAGCGAATGTCTGCTGGTCGGTCTCGACGTTGTCGCACGGGGTGCTTTCTTCCTCGCCGGCCTGGGCGCCCGATACGACAGCCAGCAATACCAGCCATGCCATTGATTTCATCCGTTTTCTCCTCAACAAGGCTGACGAATCGGCTGGATTCTCGCTCAGCCGCCGACAAGACGATAGCTCCCTGAAGAAATGTTCATGAAACGGCCGGAAATGTCGTTATCGAGACTGTCTCTCATCGCCAGACGGCGCGCCAGAGGGCGCGATGTCGCGCATTGACGCTTTCGGCAAACCCCCTGTCGTTTTTGCATCGGGGCGCCTTTGGGCACAGGCATATGCTGGCCCCAAAGCGCCGGCAATAAGGTTTGGCGCAAACCCATTCAATAAAAGGGGACAGCCTGATGAGCCCAGCCGAACTTCACGCCGACAGCATCGTCATCGACGGCCTGATCATTGCCAAATGGAACCGCGAGCTGTTCGAGGACATGCGCAAAGGCGGGCTGACTGCGGCCAACTGCACGGTGTCGGTCTGGGAAGGCTTCAAGGCTACCGTCGACAACATCGCCGCCAGCCAGAAGCTGATCCGCGATAACAGCGACCTGGTGATGCCGGTACGCACCACCGCCGACATCCGCAAGGCCAAGGAGCTGGGCAAGACCGGCATCCTCTTCGGCTTCCAGAACGCCCATGCCTTCGAAGACCAGATCGCCTACGTCGACGTGTTCAAGCAGCTGGGCGTGGGCATCGTGCAGATGTGCTACAACACCCAGAACCTGGTCGGCACCGGCTGCTACGAGCGTGATGGCGGCCTGTCGGGCTTCGGCCGCGAGATCGTTGCCGAAATGAACCGCGTCGGCATCATGTGCGACCTGTCCCACGTCGGCTCCAAGACCTCCGAAGAAGTCATCCTCGAGTCGAAAAAGCCGGTCTGCTACTCGCACTGCCTGCCTTCGGGCCTGAAAGAGCACCCGCGCAACAAGTCGGATGAAGAACTGAAGTTCATCGCCGACCACGGCGGTTTCGTCGGCGTGACCATGTTCGCGCCGTTCCTGGCCAAGGGCATCGACTCCACCATCGACGACTACGCCGAAGCCATCGAGTACACCATGAACATCGTCGGTGAAGATGCCATCGGTATCGGTACCGACTTCACCCAGGGCCACGGCCAGGACTTCTTCGAGTACCTGACCCACGACAAGGGTTACGCCCGTCGCCTGACCAACTTCGGCAAGATCATCAACCCGCTGGGCATCCGCACTGTGGGCGAATTCCCCAACCTCACCGAAACCTTGCTCAAGCGCGGCCACTCCGAGCGCGTGGTGCGCAAGATCATGGGTGAGAACTGGGTCAACGTCCTCAAGGACGTGTGGGGCGAGTAAGCCGCTCTCCAAGCCTGAAAGCCCCTGCCAGCAACGCCGGGGCATCCCAATAAAAAATTTTATGGAGTTGAGTTTCCATGGCCAAGATCGCCCCGCAATTGCCAATCGAAGTAGACAGCGAGACCGGTGTCTGGACCAGCGACGCCTTGCCGATGCTGTATGTGCCGCGCCATTTCTTCGTCAACAACCACATGGGCATCGAAGAAGTCCTTGGCGCCGACAAGTACGCCGAGATCCTCTACAAGGCCGGCTACAAGTCCGCCTGGCACTGGTGTGAAAAAGAAGCCGAGTGCCACGGCCTGGAAGGCGTTGCGGTGTTCGAGCACTACATGAAGCGCCTGAGCCAGCGCGGCTGGGGCCTGTTCGAAATCCAGGACATCGACCTCGACAAGGGCACCTGCAGCGTCAAGCTCAAGCACTCCGCGTTCGTGTACGTCTATGGCAAGTGCGGCCGCAAGGTCGACTACATGTTCACCGGCTGGTTCGCCGGCGCCATGGACCAGATTCTCGCCGCCCGCGGCAGCTCGATCCGCACCGTGGCCGAACAGGTCTATGGCGGGTCGGAAGAAGGCCACGAAGATGGCCTGTTCGTTACAAAGCCGTTGTAAGCCGGAGATAGCGTCATGGCATTCGAAGCAATGTTCCAGCCGATCCAGATCGGCAAACTGACCATCCGCAACCGTGTGCTCAGCACCGCGCACGCCGAGGTCTACGCCACTGACGGCGGCATGACGACCGACCGCTACGTGAAGTACTACGAAGAGAAGGCCAAGGGCGGTATCGGCCTGGCGATCTGCGGCGGCTCGTCGGTGGTGGCCATCGACAGCCCGCAGGAGTGGTGGGCGTCGGTCAACCTGTCGACCGACCGCATCATCCCGCACTTCCAGAACCTGGCTGACGCCATGCACAAGCATGGCGCCAAGATCATGATCCAGATTACCCACATGGGCCGTCGCTCGCGCTGGGACGGCTTCAACTGGCCGACCCTGATGTCGCCGTCGGGTATCCGTGAACCCGTGCACCGCGCCACCTGCAAGACCATCGAGGTGGAAGAGATCTGGCGCGTGATCGGCAACTACGCGCAAGCTGCCCGCCGCGCGAAGGAAGGCGGCCTGGACGGCGTGGAACTGTCGGCCGTGCACCAGCACATGATCGACCAGTTCTGGAGCCCGCGGGTCAACAAGCGTACCGACGAATGGGGTGGTACCTTCGAAGGCCGCATGAAGTTCGGCCTGGAAGTACTGAAGGCTGTGCGCGCCGAGGTCGGTGACGACTTCTGCGTGGGCATGCGTATCTGTGGCGACGAGTTCCACCCCGATGGCCTCAGCCACGAGGACATGAAGCAGATCGCTGCCTACTACGACGCCACTGGCATGCTCGACTTCATCGGCGTGGTCGGTTCGGGTTGCGACACCCACAACACCCTGGCCAACGTCATCCCGAACATGAGCTACCCGCCGGAGCCGTTCCTGCACCTGGCGGCCGGTATCAAGGAAGTGGTCAAGGTCCCGGTGCTGCACGCGCAGAACATCAAGGACCCGAACCAGGCCACGCGTATCCTCGAAGGCGGCTACGTGGACATGGTCGGCATGACCCGTGCGCACATGGCCGACCCGCACCTGATCGCCAAGATCAAGATGGGCCAGATCGACCAGATCAAGCAGTGCGTCGGTGCCAACTACTGCATCGACCGCCAGTACCAGGGCCTGGATGTACTGTGCATCCAGAACGCCGCGACCTCCCGTGAATACATGGGCGTGCCGCACATCATCGAGAAGACCACCGGCGCCAAGCGCAAGGTGGTGGTGGTTGGCGCCGGCCCGGCCGGCATGGAAGCGGCCCGCGTGGCTGCCGAACGTGGCCACGATGTGACCCTGTTCGAGAAGAAGGAGCAGATCGGCGGGCAGATCACCATCGCCGCCAAGGCCCCGCAGCGTGACCAGATCGCCGGTATTACCCGTTGGTACCAGCTGGAGCTGGCGCGCCTGAAGGTCGACCTGCGCCTGGGCACCGCCGCCGACGTGGCTGCCATCCAGGACCTGCGCCCGGACATCATCGTGCTGGCGGTGGGTGGGCATTCCTTCCTGGAGCAGAACGAGCACTGGGGCGCCGCCGAAGGGCTGGTGGTCAGCAGCTGGGACGTGCTCGACGGCAAGGTTGCGCCGGGCAAGAACGTGCTGGTGTACGACACCATCTGCGAGTTCACCGGCATGTCGGTGGCTGACTTCATCGCCGACAAGGGCAGCCAGGTCGAGATCGTCACCGACGACATCAAGCCGGGTGTGGCCATGGGCGGTACTACCTTCCCGACCTACTACCGCAGCATGTACCCGAAAGAAGTGATCATGACCGGCGACATGATGCTGGAAAAGGTCTACCGCGAAGGCGACAAGCTGGTGGCGGTGCTGGAAAACGAATACACCGGCGCCAAGGAAGAGCGTGTGGTCGACCAAGTGGTGGTGGAGAACGGCGTGCGTCCTGACGAGCAGCTGTACTACGCACTGAAGGAAGGTTCGCGCAACAAAGGCCAGATCGACGTGGAGGCACTGTTCGCCATCAAGCCACAGCCGATCCTCAGCCAGCCGGGCGAAGGCTACCTGCTGTACCGCATCGGCGACTGCGTGGCCCAGCGCAACGTGCATGCGGCGATCTACGACGCCTTGCGCCTGTGCAAGGACTTCTGATCGAGAAAAATCGTCGCCACCGGGCGCGGTCCCTGTGGGAGCGGGTTCACCCGCGAAAGCGTCAGCGCAAGCAACAGAGTTGTCTGATCTGACGCATTCGCGGGTAAACCCGCTCCCACAGGGGCCAATCCCATCTTCAGAGTGGCGCAAGAATCCAGCTGTTGTGGGAGCCTCCCATGTTGAACACCCTTCTACCTATCCTGCTGTTCGCTGCCCTTGGCCTGGCAGTGCTCGGCGCCCTGCGCCGGGTGCGCATGTGGCGGCGTGGCCGGCCGTCCAAGGTCAACCTGATCGGCGGCCTGCTGGCCATGCCGCGGCGCTACCTGGTCGACCTGCACCATGTGGTCGAGCGCGACAAGTACATGTCCAAGACTCACGTGGCCACCGCTGGCGGCTTCGTGCTGTCGGCCGTGCTGGCGATCCTGGTGCACGGCTTCGGCCTGCAGAGCAAGATCCTCGGCTACGCGTTGCTGGTGGCCACGGTGATCATGTTCAGCGGCGCCATCTTCGTCTTCAAGCGCCGCCTCAACCCGCCTTCGCGCCTGTCCAAGGGCCCGTGGATGCGCCTGCCGAAGAGCCTGCTGGCGTTTGCCGTGAGCTTCTTCATCGCCACCTTGCCGGTCGCCGGCATCCTGCCGGCCAACACCGGTGGCTGGGTGATGGTGGGCATTCTCGGCCTGGGCGTGCTGTGGGGCGTGTCGGAGCTGTTCTTCGGCATGACCTGGGGCGGCCCGATGAAACACGCCTTCGCCGGTGCCCTGCACCTGGCCTGGCACCGCCGCGCCGAACGCTTCGGCGGCGGCCGTTCCACCGGCCTCAAGCCGCTGGACCTGGAAGACCCGAACGCGCCGCTGGGCGTGGAAAAGCCGGTGGACTTCACCTGGAACCAGCTGCTGGGCTTCGACGCCTGCGTGCAGTGCGGTAAATGCGAAGCCATGTGCCCGGCCTTTGCCGCCGGCCAGCCGCTGAACCCGAAAAAGCTCATCCAGGACATGGTCATCGGCCTGGCCGGTGGCACCGATGCGCAGTTCGCCGGCAGCCCATACCCGGGCAAACCGATCGGTGAGCATGGCGGCCACCCGCACCAGCCGATCGTCAATGGCCTGGTCGACGCCGAAACGCTGTGGTCGTGCACCACCTGCCGTGCCTGCGTCGAGGAATGCCCGATGATGATCGAGCACGTCGATGCCATCGTCGACATGCGCCGTCATCTCACCCTGGAAAAAGGCGCCACCCCGAACAAGGGCGCCGAAGTGCTGGACAACCTGATCGCTACCGACAACCCGGGCGGCTTCGCCCCTGGCGGGCGCATGAACTGGGCCGCCGACCTCAACCTGCAACTGCTGTCGGAGGTGAAAACCACCGAGGTACTGTTCTGGGTCGGTGACGGTGCCTTCGACATGCGCAACCAGCGCACCCTGCGCTCGTTCGTCAAAGTGCTCAAGGCGTCGGGCGTGGACTTTGCCGTGCTCGGCCTGGAAGAGCGCGACAGCGGCGACGTGGCGCGCCGTCTGGGCGATGAAGCGACCTTCCAGCAACTGGCCAAACGCAATATCCAGACCCTGGCCAAGTACAAGTTCCAGCGCATCGTCACCTGCGACCCGCACAGCTTCCATGTGCTGAAGAACGAGTACGGCGCCCTGGGTGGCGACTATCAGGTGCAGCACCACAGCACCTACATCGCCGAACTGATCGAGGCCAACAAGCTCAACCTCGGCCAGCACAAGGGCGGCAGCGTCACCTACCACGACCCGTGCTACCTGGGCCGTTACAACGGTGAGTACGAAGCTCCGCGTGCCGTGCTCAAGGCCCTGGGTATCGAAGTGCGCGAGATGCAGCGCTCGGGCTTCCGTTCCCGTTGCTGCGGCGGTGGTGGCGGTGCGCCGATCACCGACATCCCTGGCAAGCAGCGTATCCCGGACATGCGCATGGACGATATCCGCGAGACCGAGGCCGAGCTGGTGGCCGTGGGTTGCCCACAGTGCACCGCCATGCTCGAAGGTGTGGTCGAACCGCGCCCGCAGATCAAGGACCTGGCCGAACTGGTGGCCGACGTGCTGATCGAAGAGGACGCGCCCTCTGCCCCAAAGCCGCAAACGGCCAAACGTGAACCTGCGGAGGTGCACTGATGAGCGACATTATCCGCCGCGACCCACGCGCCGAGTGGATCGCCCGTAACCGTCTGCACCCGCTGCATGCAGCGATGCAGACGCAGCAGACCAGCTGGATGGGGCCCAACGGCCTCATCCGCAAGAACCCCCACGCGATTGCCGCAGGCTTCATCGGCCCGGCCGGCATCAAGCGCATCGACCGCAGCGGCGCCCAGCAGGGCACCGCCGTGGGCGGGCGACGCACGGCGGCGGCCGAAGTCAAGCTGCCGCTGCACCAGGTGCCGGCGCCGGCGTTCTACATTGCCGTGGTGCCGGACATGGTCGGTGGCCGCCTGAGCAGCCACGACCGCGACCTGCTCGGCCTGGCCCACAGCCTGGCCGGCAGCGACGGTGCAGTGCTGGCAGTGGTGTTTGGCGAGCACAAGGAAAGCAACTTTTCCACAGCCGGGGTCGACCGCCTGCTGGTCATCGAAGGCGAGGCTTTCGAAGGTTATGCACCGGAACAACTCGTTCAAGGCCTTCGGGCTGTGGATAACCAGTTCACCCCGCGCCATTGGCTGCTGCCCGACAGCCGCACCGGTGGTGGCGAACTGGGCCGGCGCCTGGGCGCGGCACTGGGTGAGCGCCCGGCAACGCGGGTATGGCAGGTCAAGGACGGCCAGTGCATCGGCCGTGCCGGTGCCGGCCAGCAAGACCTGCAGCGCGCCGTACCACGCTTGATCCTGGCGGCGGCCGAGTGCGCCGAGCCAGTCAGCGAAACCCGTCACGAAGCGCTGCCGGTGGAGTTGTCCACAAGCGTGGCACGCAGCCTGTCGCGCATCGAAGACCTCGGCTCGGTGGCCGTGGACCCGGCCACCATTGCCATGGCCGAGGCCGAGTTCATTGTCTCGGGTGGCAACGGGGTCAAGGACTGGGACCTGTATCACAAGGCCACCGCGGCCCTTGGCGCCACCGAAGGCGCCTCGCGGGTGGCGGTGGACGACGGCTTCATGCCGCGCAACCGCCAGGTGGGTGCCACCGGTACCTGGGTTACCGCGCGGGTCTACGTGGCTGTGGGTATCTCGGGCGCGATCCAGCACCTGCAGGGCATCGGCGCCTGCGACAAGGTGGTGGCGATCAACATGGACCCGGGCTGCGACATGATCAAACGGGCCGACCTGTCGGTAATTGGCGACAGTTCGGCGATTCTCCAGGCACTGATCGAGGCTGTGGACAACTACCGCAGCGGCGGCCAGCGCGACGCGGCATAAGGGCACGAGCATGAGTACGAAAGTGATCAGCCTGGTTTCCATCGGTGCCCACCCCAGCTCCGGCCGCGCTCGCCGCGCCGAGCAAGATGCGCGCGCCGTGGAGCTGGGTTTGCAGCTGGCTGGGGATAACTTGCAGGTGGTGCATGCCGGCGACCCCCGGGAAGAGGCGCTGCGCGCCTACCTGGGGATGGGTCTGGACCATCTGGACGTGCTGGAGCAGCCGGCCGGTGCCGACGTGCTGGGCGTGCTCGGGGATTACCTGCGCGATGCCGGGGCACAGCTGGTGCTGACCGGTAGCCAGGCCGAGACCGGCGAAGGGTCGGGCATGTTGCCGTTCCTGCTGGCCGAAAAGCTCGGCTGGCCGCTGATTGTGGGGTTGGCTGAAGTGGAGTCGATCGACAACGGCACCGCCCAGGTATTGCAGGCGCTGCCGCGCGGTCAGCGGCGTCGGCTGAAGGTGCGCCTGCCGTTGCTGGCGACTGTGGATAACGCTGCGCCCAAGCCGCGCCAGAGTGCTTTCGGGCCGGCGCGTCGGGGTGTGTTGGCGGCACGCAACGTGGCTATCGTCGAAGACGAACTGCTGGCCGAAGCCGAACTGCAGCCAGCCCGCCCACGGCCCAAGCGGCTTAAGGTGATCAAGGCCAAGAGCGGTGCCGACCGGATGAAGGCGGCGACGGCCAAGGCCAGTGGCGGCGGTGGCAAGGTGTTGAAGGACGTTTCTCCACAGGAAGGCGCCGATGCCATCCTCAAGCTGCTGGTGGAAGAGGGCGTGCTGCGCTAGAGCCTCACGCGGTCCCGGTGTAGGAGCGGCCTTGCGTCGCGATGGGCTGCGCAGCAGCCCCCGGCAATCTTGACTCGTAGTCGAGATACTGGGGCCGCGCTGCGGCCCATCGCGACACAAGGCCGCTCCTACATTCCATACACAGCCTCGATCGGGCGCTTTTGCCCACCAAATCTGTTCGCCAAGGTGTGGATAAAGTGTTGGCGCATGGCCGCAGCCCTTGTATGACGGGGCCTCCAAGATTATGGTCAAAAAACAACCAGTCTTATCCCTGCCTTCGCATGCAACGCGCGGCAGTACCCTCCTGATTTTGCCCACAATCGCTGTTAGCCGGTCTGTGGATAATCTGTTCGGTAGCGCCTGTAAGCCACATAGTTAAAGGCTTTGACAGGTTTGTTCAGAAAGTGATCAATCTCGCCATAATCCTGCTCGATCCTTGATAATCATGGTCGTGAGTGGCTTATCCACAATCCGATTGCACAAACTGCATCAGTTGCTCACAAACTCTGTTGGTGTTTCTGTGGACAAGGTGTAAGAAGTCCGCTGTAGCCCAATATCCACGCCATCTTGGCCGGTCTGATCAAACAATGATCAGTGGTCTGCCTGATATTTTTGCCAGTACGCAAACCTGGCGTCCGTCGTTACCCTGTCCACACGCGATCAGTGTGAGTCAACCATGGCGGCATCCCTGTTGAATATCGATCGGCAGCACTCTGTACTGGGCGTGCTTTCCTTGGGTCCGCGTGCTTACTCACCCTATGGCTTCCTTAGCGGTTCCCTGGGTTCAGGGCTGGCTTTTTGTGGCCAATACCAAGATCCGTTGACGCATAATTATCTGTTGGGCAGTGGCCATCGCTCCTACAGCCCGGGCCTGATGCGGTTCATCACGCCGGATTCGCTTAGCCCATTCTCCAAGGGCGGCATCAATGGATACGCCTATTGTGAGGGGGACCCGATTAACAGGCACGATTCAACGGGCCGCGTTTGGCAGTGGATACCTCCACTGGCTCAGGCCGCCTCTAGTGTTTCAACAGGACTCGGCGCGGTTAACCGCAGGTCGCTTGCTGTGGTTAGACAGCGGATTCAGAGGATGAACGGGGAGTTACCCGACCAGGAACTTGTGCGCGCACAGCTTGCAGACTCGCTCCAGTTTTATTCCTCTATCCCTATGGGGGCTGGTGCCAATCTCGCCCGAAATACCCTCAATGCACCTGTGTCGCCGGCAGATCCACTGGTCAGCCAGCTTGTCTGGACCGGAGCTGGGGGAAGTTCTGGCGTTGCCATAGGCACCAATTTAAACGGCTATTCGGTGTATCAAACATGGACGCAACTCGCAGATCGACATGGCATCAACCGGTGGAGCGTGGTGGCCGAGGCCATAGGGCAAGTCTTGCTCCCACCTTTCGTCAGGAGGGGGAGTTTGCAGGCGGGGCAATGGGCAGCGGAAGCGCTCGGTAGCGGAATAGCCGGGGCCTACCGTGTGCCGGGGAGGGTGATGGCCAAGGTACATAGCGATGATGGAGGAGAAGTTCTGGGAGCTGTCCTTGTCGTTAGACGGAGTTGATGCTATTAGCGCCCCTTACTGAAACGCAGGTGTGCCGTGCCTCGTCATACCGGACGAGGCACGGCATCATCGTTTACTGCGCCTGAACTTCCTTCAGATACGCCGCCGGCTCCGCCCCCAGGTTGTTCAGCAAGCGCTGGCTGTACCAGTCAATGAAGTTGACCACGCCAAACTCGTAGGTTTTCGAGTATGGCCCAGGCTGGTAAGCGGTGGAGTTGATACCACGCTGGTTTTCCTCGGCCAGGCGACGGTCCTGGTCGTTGGTGGCGTCCCACACCTTGCGCATGTTCTCGGGGTTGTAGTCCACACCCTCCACGGCATCCTTGTGCACCAGCCACTTGGTGGTAACCATGGTTTCCTGGGCGCTGATCGGCCACACGGTGAACACGATCATGTGGTCGCCCATGCAGTGGTTCCAGGAGTGCGGCAGGTGCAGGATGCGCATCGAGCCCAGGTCCGGGTTCTGGATACGACCCATCAGCTTCTGGCAGGCCTGCTTGCCGTCCATGGTCATCGACACGGTGCCCTTGAGCAGCGGCATGCGCACGATACGGTTACGCAGGCCATGGCTCTTGTGCAGGTACGGGATCTTCTCGGCTTCCCAGGCGGCGGCGGAGGCAGCCACGTGGTCCTTGAATTCCTGGCTGGCGCGCGGGTCGTTGGTGTCGTCCCATTCCAGCAGGGTTTGCAGCAGCTCCGGGTGCGAACCGTTGCAGTGGTAGCACTCGCGGTTGTTTTCCAGCACCAGCTTCCAGTTGGCCTTTTCCATCAAAGTGGTCTGTACCGCCACCTTGGTGTTTTCCATGTCGTACGGTTCCATGTAGTGGTCCAGGGTGGCCAGGAACTCGTCGATGGCAGGCGGGTTTTCCGCCAGGCTGATGAAGATGTAGCCGCCGGCGACCTTCACGTTCACAGGCTTCAGGCCATACTGGTTCATGTCGAAGTCGGCACCCATTTCGGTACCGGCGAACAGCAGGCGGCCGTCCAGCTCGTAGGTCCACTGGTGGTACGGGCAGACCAGCTTGGCCACCTTGCCCTTGTCGCTGACGCACAGGCGCGAACCGCGGTGGCGGCAGACGTTGTGGAAGGCGTGCACCTTACCTTCGGCGCCACGCACCACGATGATCGGGTTCTTGCCGATCTGCAGGGTGATGTAGTTGCCCTTGGCCGGGATCTCGCAGGTCATGCCGGCGATCAGCCACTCCTTGTGGAAGATCTCCTGCATGTCGATCTGGAACAGACGCTCGTCGGTGTAGAAAGGCTGGGGCAGCGAGTAGGTGCGCTCGCGGGTCTGCAGCATCTCGGCGGTGGCCTTGCGTGCAGGTTCCAGTGGATCGCCCAGGCTCAGGGTTGCGGTGACGTCCATCGTGTATTCCTCGGGGCCGTGTGCGGCCGGCAAAAGGTGGCTAATCGTTGTTGTGGTGCCGCAAGGCTGCTTATCAAGAAACAGCTGGTTGTTTTGCCGTGGAGTGTGCGTCCGAAGGCGTCATGAACCGTATCCATGGGCGACATGGCCGATTTGAATTACGACGCGCCAGCCCTTGCAGCGCGGGGCTGGTCGCGATAAGCACGCCGATGTCGCTGGCAGGAATGTACGTCGTCTTCAGCTTGCGCATTATCCAAGCCATAAAAAGGCCAATAGTCGGCTGCTGGAGATGAACATGTCCGATACCTTCCTCAATCCGGTCACTACCCAGACCTGGGCCAACGGCCGCCACATCGTGCGCTGCGTCAAGGTCATCCAGGAGACCTGGGACGTGCGCACGTTCTGCTTCATGGCCGATCAGCCGATCATGTTCTTCTTCAAGCCGGGGCAGTTCGTCACCCTGGAGCTGGAGATCGAAGGCAAGCCGGTGATGCGTTCCTACACCATCTCCAGTTCACCGTCGGTGCCCTACAGCTTCTCGATCACCGTCAAGCGTGTACCGGGCGGCCTGGTGTCCAACTTCCTCCACGACACCATGCACGAAGGCGCCGAGCTGCCGGTGCACGGCCCGGTGGGGCTGTTCAATGCCATCGACTTCCCTGCGCAGAAGGTGCTTTACCTCTCGGGCGGTGTCGGGATCACCCCGGTCATGTCGATGGCGCGCTGGTTCTACGACACCAACGGCAATGTCGACATGGTGTTCGTGCACAGCGCCCGTTCGCCGAAGGACATCATCTACCACCGCGAGCTGGAGCAGATGGCCTCGCGCATCCCCAATTTCAGCCTGCACATCATTTGTGAAAAGCATGGCCTGGGTGAGCCGTGGGCGGGTTATCGCGGTTACCTCAACCAGCGCCTGATGGAGCTGATCGCGCCGGACTACATGGACCGCGTGGTGTTCTGCTGCGGCCCGACGCCATACATGACTGCGGTCAAGCGCATGCTTGAAGCGGTCGGCTTCGACATGAAGAACTATCACGAGGAATCGTTCGGCGCGACGCCGCCCGAGGCCAAGGCCGATGCGGTGGAGCATGCCGAACAGGCTGCCGACGCGCCGGAACTGGATGCGGCCGATCTCAACCTGGTGGAGTTCATCGGCAGCGAGAAGAGCATCCGCATCGCCCCGGGCGAGACCGTGCACGCGGCGGCGGCCAAGGTTGGCCTGATGATCCCGAAAGCCTGCGGCATGGGCATTTGCGGTACCTGCAAGGTGCTCAAGCTGGGCGGCGAAGTGGAGATGGAGCACAACGGCGGCATTACCGAAGAGGACGAAGCCGAGGGCTACATCCTGTCGTGCTGCAGCGTGCCGAAAGGGGATGTGCGGATCGATTACTGATCCGGGTATGCAGGGGGCTGCCTTGCAGCCCATCGCCGGCAAGCGCGGCTCCCACAGGTACTGCGCTTGCGGTCGGTGTGGGAGCCGCGCTTGCCGGCGATGGGCCGCAAAGCGGCCCCAGCTTCTTCAGGTGCGGAAACGGGCTACGAGGCCGTTGAGGTCTACAGCAAGGCGCGACAACTCCGCACTCGCCGCACTGGTCTGATGCGCCCCGGTAGCACTCTGCACCGACAGGTCATTGATGTTCACCAGGTTGCGGTCCACTTCCCGCGCCACCTGCGCCTGCTCTTCCGCCGCGCTGGCAATCACCAGGTTACGCTCGTTGATCTGCGCCACCGCCCCGGCAATGGTGTCCAGCGCCATGCCTGCGCCACGGGCAATATTCAGGGTGGATTCGGCACGCTCGGTGCTGGTGCGCATCGATTCCACCGCTTCTTCCGTACCGCCTTGAATACTGCCGATCATCCGCTCGATCTCGCTGGTCGACTGCTGGGTACGATGAGCCAGCGCCCGCACCTCATCAGCCACCACGGCAAAGCCACGGCCCGCCTCACCGGCACGTGCCGCCTCGATCGCGGCGTTCAGCGCCAGCAGGTTGGTCTGGTCGGCCAGGCCACGGATCACGTCCAGCACCTTGCCGATGTCGCGCGACTGTTCGGCCAGGTGAGTGATCAGTTTGGCAGTGGCCTGCACATCGCCACTCATGCGTTCGATGGCACCCACGGTCTCCATCACCAGGTCACGTCCATCACCGGTGGAGCGGCTGGCTTCACTGGACGCTTCCGAGGTGCTCACGGCATTGCGCGCCACTTCTTCCACAGCGCTGGTCATTTCAGTTACCGCAGTGGCAGCCTGCTCGATCTCGTTGTTCTGCTGCTGCAGGCCGCGGGCACTTTCGTCGGTGACGGCATTCAACTCTTCGGCCGCCGAGGCCAGCTGGGTGGCGGAGCCGGCGATCTGTTGCAGGGTATCGCGCAGCTTGTCCTGCATGCGGGCCATGGCACGCAGCAGGCGGGCGGCTTCGTCGGTGCCTTCGGCGCGGATGACGTGGGTCAGGTCACCGTCGGCGACCTGTTCGGCGCTTTTGAGGGCTTCTTCGATCGGTTTGACGATACTGCGGGTCAGCAGCAAGGCGCAGACGAAAGTCAGCACGGTGGCGGCGACCAGCAGGCCGATCACCAGGGCGAAGGCAGCGTCGTACTGGTTGGCGGCCTTCTCGTTGGTGGCGCGGGTCTGGTCCGTGTTGATGCGCACCAGGGTGTCCATGACCTTGTTGATCTGTTCGGAGTTGGCGAGCAGGTCGCGGTTGAGCAGGTCGCGCAGTTCGTCGGTGCGGTCGGCCTGGCTCAGGCTGCGCATGCGCGACTCAAGTTGGCGGTACTGGTTGAGCAACTGGCCGTACTGGTCGAATGCAGCCTGTTCGTCGGCGGCGCCGATCAACGGCAGGTAGGCCTGGCGTGCACGGTCGATCTGGCTGTTGCGCTCGTCCAGCAGGCTCAGGGTCTCGCGCTGGGTCGCCGGCTCGCGGTTGAGCAGCAGACGGTAGGAGAGGGTGCGCATGCGCAGGTTCAGGGCGGTGAGTTCGTCGAGGATCTTGATGCTGGGCACGCTGACCTGTTCGATGACGACGCCAGCCTGGCGGATGTTGCCCATCTGGATGAGGGAGAAGATGCCGAGGCCAAGCATCAGCAGGCCGATGAGCGCGAAGCCGAGCAGCGCGCGCGGGGCGATGTTCATATTACGTAGAGACATGAAGGGACGATCCAGGCAAAGGGAAAAGGGTGCGCAAAGTGCGACAGAACATGACTTGCCGGGCTATCGGTTGTGACTGCTCAGTCTTGAGTGCTGTTGGCGAAAATTGTGAGGTTGCTAACCTTTTCCTGACCGGCGGTTGACCCATGTCGGAACAAGGGGGTGGTTCCTCTGTCAATCTGCGGGTTAGAAACCTTGTGAATCCGATATTTAATGGCGATGGGCCGCACTTTTCTTTATCGTGTGCGCCCCTCGCAACAACCTGAGATAGACCCATGCTGGAAGCTTCCCTGAACCAAATCGAGCAACTGGTCAGCGACCTGATGCAGAAGAACGCTCAACTCACCGAGCAGAACACCGCCCTCGGCCAGGAATTGGCCCAGGCCA
Source organism: Pseudomonas sp. B8(2017) (assembly GCF_002113575.1). Classification (NCBI taxonomy): domain Bacteria; kingdom Pseudomonadati; phylum Pseudomonadota; class Gammaproteobacteria; order Pseudomonadales; family Pseudomonadaceae; genus Pseudomonas; species Pseudomonas sp. B8(2017). Next base: position 180,752 of record NZ_NEIO01000006.1, read on the forward strand.
AGGAAGAGAACGAAACCCTGCAGCTGTCGCTGATGGAGCAGGAAGAGAAGAACGGCAGCACCGCCGCACGCCTGCAGGCCCTGCTCGAGCGCGCCAACGCCGGCGTCGTAGGCGCATGACACTGCGAGCGCAGCCGATCAATGTCGTGTCGATCCTCGGCAACGACTATTCGATCAAGGCGCCTGAAGGCCAGGAAGCGACCCTGGCCCAGGCGGTGCAGATGCTCAACACCGCCCTGGCCCAGACCAAGCGTCAGTACCCGACCCTGATCGGCGACAAGCTGCTGGTGCTGGCCGCACTGAACCTGTGTTCGCGGCAGATCGAACTGCAGGATGAGCACCGCAAGACGCTGGAGCGTACCCAGGCGCAGATCGACGCCACGGTGGACGCCATCGTGCGGACCATAGCCGAACAATAAGGCCTGATGCCGAGCCCCCCTGTGGGAGCGGGCGACCCCGCGAACACCGGCGCAGCCGGTGCCAGCCACCGCGTTGAATTCTTCGCGGGCATGCCGCTCCCACAGGATCAGCGCTGTTGTTCTAGATCACTGGATTAACTGGATACGTAAGTGTATACACTTTCCGCAAAACAATAATTATGCGGGGAGTAGGGCATGCGTATCTGGCGCAAGAGCATCCAGTGGCAGTTGATCACCAGCATGGGCGCCGCCCTGCTGGCGAGCATCCTGGTGGTGGTCATCATTTTCACGGTGGCGCTAAACCGCCTCACCGAACGCTACCTGGTCGATACCGCGCTGCCCGCCAGCATCGAGGCCATCCGCAACGACATCGAGCGCATGCTCGGCCAGCCGCTGGTGGCGGCGGCGGATATTGCCGGCAACACCCTGCTGCGCGACTGGCTTGCCGCCGGTGAAGACCCCGCCCAGGCCGCTCCATTCATCGAATACCTGACCGCCGCCAAGCAGCGCAACCAGGCCTTCACCACCTTGTTCGTCTCGACCGAAACCGGCCACTACTACAACGAGAATGGACTGGACCGTACCCTCAGCCGCAGCAACCCCAAGGACAAATGGTTCTACGGCTACATCGACAGCGGTGCCGAACGCCTGATCAACATCGACATCGACGGTGCCACCGGCGAGCTCGCACTGTTCATCGACTATCGCGTGGAAAAGAACGGCCAACTGGTCGGTGTGGCTGGCATGGGCCTGCGCATGACCGAACTGTCGAAGCTGATCCATGACTTCAAATTTGGCGAGCACGGCAAGGTGTTCCTGGTGCGTAACGATGGCCTGATCCAGGTTCATCCGGACGCTGCCTTCAGCGGCAAACGCCAGCTCACCGAACAGCTCGGCGCGGATGCCGCCAAGGCGCTGATGACCGGCGGCGAAGGCCTGCGCAGCAGCCGCTTCAGCCGTGACGGCGAAAGCTACCTGGCGCTCGGCCTGCCCCTGCGCGACCTCAACTGGACCCTGGTGGCCGAGGTGCCGGAGGAGGAAATCTACGCGCCAATGCACCAGGCGGTATGGCTGACCAGCCTGATCGGTGGTGCCGTGGCCCTGGTATCGCTGCTGCTGGTGGTGCTGCTGGCGCGTGGCCTGGTGCGGCCGATCCGCCGCGTCACAGCGGCGCTGGTGCAGATTGGCAGCGGTGCGGGTGACCTCAGCCACCGGCTGGACGATTCACGCCAGGACGAACTGGGCGACCTGGCGCGTGGCTTCAACCGCTTCCTCGACAGCCAGCGCCGGTTGATCGGTGAGGTATTGCACACTTCCGAGCGGCTGCACCTGGCGGTCGAGCAGGTGACACAGGTGGTGGACAACACCGCCGAGCGTTCCGGGCGCCAGCAGGAAATGACCGAAATGGTCGCTACCGCCGTGCACGAAATGGGTTTGACCGTGCAGGACATTGCTCGCAATGCCGGCGATGCGGCCCAGGCCTCGCAGTCGGCGAGGGACGAAGCCCTGCAGGCGCGTGAAGTGGTGCAACGCTCGATCCGTGGTATCGAGGGGATGTCGGGGGATATCGGCAAGGCGGCCGATGCCGTCAGCCAGCTGGCCGATGAAGTGGCCTCGATCGACGAAGTTCTTGCGGTGATTCGTAGTATTTCCGAGCAAACCAACCTGCTGGCGCTGAATGCCGCCATCGAAGCGGCCAGGGCAGGGGAGATGGGCCGTGGGTTTGCCGTGGTGGCCGATGAGGTGCGTACTTTGGCCCGGCGCACGCAGCTGTCCACCGACGAAGTGCAGCAGATGATCCAGCGCTTGAAGCAGGGCGCGGGTTCGGCTGTGAGTTCGATGCAGGCGGGGCAGCAAGCGACGGGTAGCGGCGTGGAGTCGAGCCAGCGCACCGGGGCGTCATTGGGGGCGATCACTGACCAGGTGGAGCACATCAGCGACATGAACCACCAGGTGGCTACTGCGACCGAAGAGCAGTCGGCGGTGACCGAGGAGATCAACCGTACGGTGCAGGGGATTTCCGACCTGGCGCGGGAGACCGCGGCGGAGGTGCAGGGGTGCCGCGAGGAATGCCAGGCGCTGCGTGGCTTGGCGGAGGACCTGGCGCGGCAGATGGGTGGGTTCAGGCTTTAGATCAGTGTTGGCTTCTTCGCGGGCTTGCCCGCTCCCACAGGTACTGCACAGCTCTCGACGGCTGCGATATTCCTGTGGAAGCGGGCGAGCCCGCAAATGCGGTGTTGGCTTCTTCGCGGGCTTGCCCGCTCCCACAGGTACTGCACAGCTCTCGACGGCTGCGATATTCCTGTGGGAGCGGGCATGCCCGCGAATGCGGCCTGTCAGGCGCCGATGATGGCGCGGATATCCGCCGCCAGTTCGCGCACCCGCTCTTCCTCGGTATCCCACGAGCACATGAACCGCGCCCCGCCACTGCCAATAAAGGTATAGAACCGCCACCCCCTGCCGCGCAGTGCTTCGATCGCGTGTTCCGGCATCTGCAGGAACACCCCGTTGGCCTCAACCGGGAACATCAGCTCCACCCCCGGCAAGTCACTCACCAGCGAGGCAAGCAACTGCGCGCAATGGTTGGCATGCGCGCCATGGCGCAGCCAGGCGCCATCTTCCAGCAGGCCCACCCAAGGCGCCGACAGGAAGCGCATCTTCGATGCCAGTTGCCCGGCCTGCTTGCAGCGGTAGTCGAAGTCCTCGGCCAGTTGGCGGTTGAAGAACAGGATCGCTTCGCCCACCGCCATGCCGTTCTTGGTGCCGCCAAAGCACAGCACATCGACGCCGGCCTTCCAGGTCAGCTCTGCCGGGCTGCAGCCCAGGAACGAACAGGCATTGCTGAAGCGGGCGCCGTCCATGTGCAGGTTCAGCCCCAGCTCCTTGCAGGTGGCGCTGATCGCCTTCAGCTCGTCGGGGCGATAGACGGTGCCCACCTCGGTGGCCTGGGTAATGGTCACCACCCGTGGCTTGGGGTAGTGGATGTCCTGGCGCTTCAGCGCCACTTCGCGGATCGACTGTGGTGTCAGCTTGCCGTTGACGCTGGGCGCGGTCAGCAGTTTGGAGCCGTTGGAGAAGAACTCCGGCGCACCGCACTCGTCGGTTTCGACGTGGGCGGTCTCGGAGCAGATCACGCTGTGGTAGCTCTGGCACAGCGAGGCCAGGGCCAGGGAGTTGGCGGCGGTGCCGTTGAAGGCGAAGAACACCTCGCAGTCGGTTTCGAACAGCTTGCGGAAGTATTCCGCGGCGCGTTCGGTCCACTGGTCGTCGCCATAGGCGCGGTCGTGGCCATGGTTGGCCTTTTCCATCGCTGCCCAGGCTTCGGGGCAGATGCCGGAATAGTTGTCGCTGGCGAATTGTTGGCTCTTATCTGTCATGACACTGTCCTGTGAACGACGCAGAACAGCACTCTAAACCATCGATTCAGCAGATGCCTATACAAGCTGTGCATGGGCTGATGGCTGTGTTGTCTGTGCCGGCCTCTTCGCGGGCACGCCCGCTCCCACAAGGACCGCGCAGGCCAGGAACCATGGGCCTGTGCAGATCCCTGTGGGAGCGGGCGTGCCCGCGAAGAAGCCAACACCGCAACGAATGTCGTAAACGCGCCATTGCAAGGCGTGCGCAGGCATCTGACCCGCCCCGGCCAGTCATAACATCGCCACAAAGGGCCACAGTGCCCCACGACAAAAAATGATCGCTGCCGGGAGATACACGATGTTCAGCAAGCAAGACCAGATCCAGGGTTACGACGATGCACTGCTGGCGGCGATGAATGCCGAAGAACAGCGCCAGGAAGACCACATCGAGCTGATCGCCTCGGAAAACTACACCTCCAAGCGCGTGATGCAGGCCCAAGGCAGCGGCCTGACCAACAAGTACGCCGAAGGCTACCCGGGCAAGCGCTACTACGGTGGCTGCGAGCACGTGGACAAGGTAGAAGCCCTGGCCATCGAGCGCGCCAAGCAGCTGTTCGGTGCCGACTACGCCAACGTCCAGCCGCACTCCGGCTCCTCGGCCAACGGTGCCGTCTACCTGGCCCTGCTGCAGGCTGGTGACACCATCCTCGGCATGAGCCTGGCCCACGGCGGCCACCTGACCCACGGCGCCAAGGTGTCGTCCTCGGGCAAGCTGTACAACGCTGTGCAATACGGCATCGACACCAACACCGGCCTGATCGACTACGACGAAGTCGAGCGCCTGGCTGTCGAGCACAAGCCGAAAATGATCGTTGCCGGCTTCTCGGCCTACTCCAAGACCCTCGACTTCCCACGCTTCCGCGCTATCGCCGACAAGGTCGGTGCGCTGCTGTTCGTCGACATGGCCCACGTAGCCGGCCTGGTTGCCGCTGGCCTGTACCCGAACCCGATCCCGTTCGCCGATGTGGTTACCACCACCACCCACAAGACCCTGCGCGGCCCACGTGGCGGCCTGATCCTGGCCAAGTCGAACGAAGAGATCGAGAAGAAGCTGAACGCCGCGGTGTTCCCTGGCGCCCAGGGCGGCCCGCTGATGCACGTTATCGCCGCCAAGGCCGTGTGCTTCAAGGAAGCGCTGGAGCCTGAGTTCAAGGCCTACCAGCAACAAGTGATCGAAAACGCCCAGGCCATGGCCCAGGTGTTCATCGACCGCGGCTACGACGTGGTTTCCGGCGGCACCGACAACCACCTGTTCCTGGTCAGCCTGATCCGCCAGGGCCTCACCGGCAAAGATGCCGACGCCGCCCTGGGCCGCGCGCACATCACCGTCAACAAGAACGCCGTGCCGAATGACCCGCAGTCGCCATTCGTCACCTCGGGCCTGCGCATCGGCACCCCGGCCGTCACCACCCGCGGCTTCAAGGTCGCTCAGTGCGTGGCCCTGGCCGGCTGGATCTGCGACATCCTCGACAACCTCGGTGACGCAGACGTCGAAGCCGATGTAGCGAAGAACGTCGCGGCCCTGTGCGCAGATTTCCCTGTTTACCGCTGAGTGGAGTCACACACCATGCAACGTTACTCGGGCTTCGGCCTTTTCAAGCACTCCCTCAGCCACCACGAGAACTGGCAGCGCATGTGGCGTACGCCAACCCCTAAAAAGGTCTACGACGTGGTTATCGTCGGCGGTGGCGGCCATGGCCTGGCCACGGCCTACTACCTGGCCAAGGAACACGGCATCACCAACGTTGCCGTGATCGAGAAGGGTTACCTGGGCGGCGGCAACACCGCCCGTAACACCACCATCGTGCGTTCCAACTACCTGTGGGACGAGTCGGCGCACCTGTACGAGCACGCCATGAAGCTGTGGGAGGGCCTGTCCCAGGACCTCAACTACAACGTGATGTTCTCCCAGCGCGGTGTGTACAACCTGTGCCACACCCTGCAGGACATGCGTGACTCCGAGCGCCGGGTCAGCGCCAACCGCCTGAACGGCGTGGATGGCGAGCTGCTCAACACCGCCCAGGTCGCGGCCGAGATCCCGTACCTGGACTGCTCCAAGAACACCCGCTACCCGATCCTTGGTGCCACCGTGCAGCGCCGTGGCGGCGTGGCCCGTCACGACGCCGTGGCCTGGGGCTTCGCCCGTGCCGCCGACGCCCTGGGCGTGGACCTGATCCAGCAGACCGAAGTGATCGGCTTCCGCAAGGAAAACGGCGCGGTCATCGGTGTGGAAACCAACAAAGGCTTCATCGGCGCCAAGCGCGTCGGCGTGGTCACCGCCGGTAACTCCGGGCACATGGCCAAGCTGGCCGGCTTCCGCCTGCCGCTGGAATCGCACCCGCTGCAAGCACTGGTATCCGAGCCGATCAAGCCGATCATCGACAGCGTGATCATGTCCAACGCCGTGCACGGCTACATCAGCCAGTCCGACAAGGGCGACCTGGTGATCGGTGCCGGTATCGACGGCTGGGTCGGCTACGGCCAGCGCGGTTCGTACCCGGTGATCGAGCACACCCTGCAGGCCATCGTCGAGATGTTCCCCAACCTCTCGCGCGTGCGCATGAACCGCCAGTGGGGCGGCATCGTCGATACCTCTCCGGACGCTTGCCCGATCATCACCAAGACCCCGGTCAAGAACATGTTCTTCAACTGCGGTTGGGGTACTGGCGGCTTCAAGGCGACCCCGGGTTCGGGCAACGTCTTCGCCGCGAGCCTGGCCAAGGGCGAAATGCACCCACTGGCCGCGCCGTTCTCCATGGACCGTTTCTACAACGGCGCACTGATCGACGAACACGGCGCCGCCGCCGTCGCCCACTAACCGGAGACACCGTCATGTTGCATATTTTCTGTCCCCACTGCGGCGAGCTGCGCTCCGAAGAAGAGTTCCACGCCTCTGGCCAGGCGCACATCGCCCGCCCGCTGGACCCTAACGCCTGCTCCGACGAGGAGTGGGGTACCTACATGTTCTACCGTGACAACCCACGCGGTATTCACCACGAACTGTGGGACCACGTTGCCGGCTGCCGCCAGTATTTCAACGTCACCCGCGACACCGTGACCTACGAAATTCTGGAAACCTACAAGATTGGCGAGAAGCCGCAAGTGACCGCCAGCGGCAAGCAGAACAGCGCCGCGTCGACCGTCAAAGGCCAAGGGGAAAAAGTATGAGCCAGACCTATCGCCTCGCCAGCGGCGGCCGTATCGACCGCAGCAAGGTCCTGAACTTCACTTTCAACGGCAAGACCTACCAAGGTTATGCCGGTGACAGCCTGGCCGCCGCACTGCTGGCCAACGGCGTCGACATCGTCGGCCGCAGCTTCAAGTATTCGCGTCCACGCGGCATCATCGCCGCCGGTACCGAGGAGCCGAACGCCATCCTGCAGATCGGCTCCAGCGAAGCCACCCAGATCCCCAACGTGCGTGCCACCCAGCAGGCGCTGTACGCAGGTCTTGTAGCTACCAGCACCAACGGCTGGCCGAACGTCAACAACGACGTCATGGGCATCCTGGGCAAGGTGGGCGGCAGCATGATGCCGCCGGGCTTCTACTACAAAACCTTCATGTACCCGAAATCGTTCTGGATGACTTACGAGAAGTACATCCGCAAAGCCGCAGGCCTTGGCCGCGCGCCGCTGCAGAACGACCCGGACAGCTACGACTACATGAACCAGCACTGCGACGTGCTGATCGTCGGCGCCGGCCCTGCCGGCCTGGCCGCTGCACTGGCCGCAGCCCGCAGCGGTGCCCGCGTGATCCTGGCTGACGAGCAGGAAGAGTTCGGCGGCAGCCTGCTCGACACCCGCGAAACCCTCGACGGCAAGCCTGCTGCCGATTGGGTCAGCGCCGTGGTGAAGGAGCTGGAAAGCCTGCCGGAAGTGACCCTGCTGCCACGTGCCACGGTCAACGGCTACCACGACCATAACTTCCTGACCATCCACGAGCGCCTAACCGACCACCTCGGCGACCGCGCCCCGATCGGCCAGGTACGCCACCGCGTGCACCGCGTCCGCGCCAAGCGCGTGGTGCTGGCTGCCGGCGCCCACGAGCGCCCGCTGGTGTACGGCAACAACGACCTGCCGGGCAACATGCTGGCCGGTGCCGTGTCCACCTACGTACGCCGCTATGGCGTGGCCCCGGGCCGCAAGCTGGTGCTGTCGACCAACAACGACCACGCCTACCGCGCCGCGCTGGACTGGCACGACGCCGGCCTGCAAGTGGTCGCCATTGCCGACGCCCGCCACAACCCGCGTGGCTCGCTGGTTGAAGAAGCACGTGCCAAAGGCATCCGCATCCTCACCTCCAGCGCCGTGATCGAGGCCAAGGGCAGCAAGCACGTCACCGGCGCCCGCGTGGCCGCCATCGATGTGCAGGCACACAAGGTCACCAGCCCAGGCGAAACCCTCGAGTGCGACCTGATCGCCACCTCCGGCGGCTACAGCCCGATCGTGCACCTGGCTTCGCACCTGGGCGGTCGCCCGGTATGGCGTGAAGACATCCTCGGCTTCGTGCCGGGCGATGCCCCGCAGAAACGCGAATGCGTGGGTGGCATCAACGGCGTCTACGCCCTGGGCGACGTGATCGCCGATGGCTTCGAAGGCGGCGTTCGCGCAGCCACCGAAGCGGGCTTCAAGGCTACCGTCGGCAGCCTGCCGAAAACCGTTGCGCGCAAGGAAGAGGCCACCGTGGCGCTGTTCCAGGTGCCGCACGACAAGGGCACTGCCCGCGCACCCAAGCAGTTCGTCGACCAGCAGAACGACGTCACCGCGGCCGCCATCGAACTGGCCACCCGCGAAGGCTTCGAGTCGGTCGAGCACGTGAAACGCTACACCGCGCTGGGCTTCGGTACCGACCAGGGCAAGCTGGGCAACATCAACGGCCTGGCCATTGCCGCCCGTTCGATCGGCATTACCATCCCGGAAATGGGCACCACCATGTTCCGCCCCAACTACACGCCGGTTACCTTCGGTGCAGTAGCGGGCCGTCACTGTGGTCACCTGTTCGAGCCGGTGCGCTTCACCGCCCTGCATGCCTGGCACGTGAAGAACGGCGCCGAGTTCGAAGACGTCGGCCAGTGGAAGCGCCCATGGTACTTCCCGAAAGCCGGTGAAGACATCCACGCCGCCGTAACCCGTGAATGCAAGGCCGTGCGCGACAGCGTGGGCCTGCTGGACGCCTCGACCCTGGGCAAGATCGACATCCAGGGCCCGGATGCGCGTGAGTTCCTCAACCGCATCTACACCAACGCCTGGACCAAGCTCGATGTGGGCAAGGCCCGCTATGGCCTGATGTGCAAGGAAGACGGCATGGTCTTCGACGACGGCGTGACCGCCTGCGTCGGCGACAACCACTTCATCATGACCACCACCACTGGCGGCGCCGCCCGCGTGCTGCAGTGGATGGAGCTGTACCACCAGACCGAATGGCCGGAACTGAAGGTGTACTTCACCTCGGTCACCGACCACTGGGCCACCATGACCCTGTCCGGCCCCAACAGCCGCAAGCTGCTGAGCGAGCTGACCGACATCGACATGGACAAGGAAGCTTTCCCGTTCATGACCTGGAAGGAAGGCAACGTCGGCGGCGTACCGGCTCGGGTGTTCCGTATCTCGTTCACCGGCGAGCTGTCGTACGAAGTCAACGTGCAGGCCAACTACGCCATGGGCGTGCTGGAACAGATCATCGAGGCAGGCAAGAAGTACAACCTGACCCCGTACGGTACCGAGACCATGCACGTACTGCGTGCCGAGAAGGGCTTCATCATCGTTGGCCAGGACACCGATGGCTCGATGAACCCGGACGACCTGAACATGAGCTGGTGCGTGGGCCGTAACAAGCCGTTCTCGTGGATCGGCCTGCGTGGCATGAACCGCGAAGACTGCCTGCGCGACAACCGCAAGCAACTGGTAGGCCTGAAGCCGATCGACCCGAACCAGTGGCTGCCGGAAGGCGCCCAGCTGGTGTTCGACCCGAAACAGCCGATCCCGATGGATATGGTTGGCCACGTCACCTCCAGCTACGCGTCCAACTCCCTGGGCTACTCGTTCGCCATGGGTGTGGTCAAAGGCGGCCTCAAGCGCATGGGCGAGCGCGTCTACTCGCCGCAGGCGGATGGCAGCGTGATCGAGGCGGAGATCGTGTCTTCGGTGTTCTTCGATCCGAAGGGTGAGCGGCAGAACGTTTGACTCCGGGCCCTGTGGGGGCAGGCCAGGCCTCATCGCCGGCAAGCCGGGCTCCCACAGGATCGATGCAGCTTCGAAGGTCGGTGAGGCCCCTGTGGGAGCCGGCTTGCCGGCGATAGGGCCGGTAGATCCAGCACAGAAGCTGCGTCGCATCGACGAACAAGAATTCAAGGCAGGTAAGAAATGAGCGCTATCAACGTCTTCCAGCAAAACCCCGGCGCCGAGGCCAAGGCCCAGTCGCCACTGCACCACGCCGACCTGGCCAGCCTGGTTGGCAAAGGCCGCAAGAACGCAGGCGTGACCCTGCGTGAACGCAAGTTCCTCGGCCACCTGACCATCCGTGGCGACGGCCACAACCCGGAATTCGCCGCCGGCGTGCACAAGGCCCTGGGCCTGGAGCTGCCAGTGGCCCTGACCGTGGTCGCCAACAACGAAATGTCGCTGCAATGGGTCGGCCCTGACGAGTGGCTGCTGATCGTGCCAGGCGGCCAGGAACTGGCGGTCGAGCAGAAACTGCGCGCAGCCCTCGAAGGCCAGCACATCCAGGTAGTCAACGTCAGCGGCGGGCAGAGCCTGCTGGAACTGCGCGGCCCGAATGTGCGCGAAGTGCTGATGAAGTCCACCAGCTATGATGTTCATCCGAACAACTTCCCGGTGGGCAAGGCAGTCGGCACCGTGTTCGCCAAGTCGCAACTGGTGATCCGCCGCACCGCCGAAGACACCTGGGAACTGGTGATTCGCCGCAGCTTCGCCGACTACTGGTGGCTGTGGCTGCAGGACGCTTCGGCCGAGTACGGCCTGAGCATCGAGGCTTAAGGAGAACAGAGAATGAGTCGGGCACCGGATACCTGGATTCTCACCGCCGACTGCCCGAGCATGCTCGGCACCGTCGACGTGGTGACGCGTTACCTCTTCGAGCAGCGCTGCTACGTGACGGAGCACCACTCCTTCGATGACCGGCAGTCGGGGCGTTTCTTCATTCGCGTGGAGTTCCGCCAGCCGGACGATTTCGATGAAGCCGGCTTCCGCGCCGGCCTTGCCGAGCGCAGCGAGGCGTTCGGCATGACCTTCGAGCTGACCGCACCTAACCACCGCCCCAAAGTGGTGATCATGGTGTCCAAGGCCGACCACTGCCTTAACGACCTGCTGTATCGCCAGCGTATCGGTCAGCTGGCCATGGACGTGGTCGCGGTGGTGTCCAACCACCCCGATCTCGAACCCCTGGCGCACTGGCACAAGATCCCTTACTACCACTTTGCCCTCGACCCCAAGGACAAGCCTGGGCAAGAGCGCAAGGTACTTCAGGTGATCGAGGAAACCGGCGCCGAGCTGGTGATACTTGCGCGCTACATGCAGGTGTTGTCGCCAGAGCTGTGCCGGCGCCTGGATGGCTGGGCGATCAACATTCACCACTCGTTGCTGCCAGGGTTCAAAGGCGCCAAGCCTTACCACCAGGCGTACAACAAGGGCGTGAAGATGGTTGGCGCTACGGCGCACTACATCAACAACGACCTGGACGAAGGCCCGATCATCGCCCAGGGCGTGGAGGTGGTCGACCACAGCCATTACCCCGAAGACCTGATTGCCAAAGGGCGCGACATCGAGTGCCTGACCTTGGCGCGAGCGGTGGGGTATCACATCGAGCGACGAGTGTTCCTCAACGCCAACCGGACCGTAATTCTGTAATAACCAGTACCGGCCTCTTCGCGGGCTTGCCCGCTCCCACAGGTTCAGCGTGAACTTGAAGCCAGCGCAGGACCTGTGGGAGCGGGCAAGCCCGCGAAGAGGCCGGCACAGGTCACCCCATCCGTTCCCCCATATCCTCCAACGACAACCCTGCCGCTAAAAGGCATCTCCCTGTCGCTCCCAGTCAGTGCATCTGGCCGTATCAGGCCCACAATTCCCTGCATTCCAGTAACACATGCCGCCCACGGATGGCGGCGCGTTCAACCACCGCTGCATAAATAAAAATCAAGCGAGGTAAGAGCATGTCTGGCAATCGTGGAGTGGTATATCTCGGCGCCGGCAAGGTCGAGGTGCAGAAGATCGACTACCCGAAAATGCAGGACCCACGCGGCAAGAAGATCGAGCACGGCGTGATCCTGAAGGTGGTCTCCACCAACATCTGCGGCTCCGACCAGCACATGGTCCGCGGCCGCACCACTGCCCAGGTCGGCCTGGTCCTGGGCCACGAAATCACCGGCGAGATCGTCGAGAAGGGCCGTGACGTCGAGCGCATGCAGATTGGCGACCTGGTCTCGGTGCCATTCAACGTCGCCTGTGGCCGCTGCCGCTCCTGCAAGGAAATGCACACCGGTGTCTGCCTCACCGTCAACCCTGCCCGCGCTGGCGGTGCCTATGGTTACGTCGACATGGGCGACTGGACCGGCGGCCAGGCCGAGTACGTGCTGGTGCCGTACGCCGACTTCAACCTGCTGAAACTGCCTGAGCGCGACAAGGCCATGGAAAAGATCCGTGACCTGACCTGCCTGTCCGACATCCTGCCGACCGGCTACCACGGTGCCGTGACTGCCGGTGTAGGCCCAGGCAGCACCGTCTACGTTGCTGGTGCCGGCCCGGTCGGTCTGGCTGCCGCTGCCTCGGCACGCCTGCTGGGCGCTGCCTGCGTCATCGTCGGCGACCTCAACCAGGCCCGTCTGGCTCACGCCAAGTCCCAGGGCTTCGAAGTGGTCGACCTGTCCAAGGACACCCCGCTGCACGAGCAGATCGTCGATATCCTCGGCGAGCCTGAAGTGGACTGCGCCATCGACGCCGTTGGCTTCGAGGCCCGCGGCCATGGCCACGAAGGTGCCAAGCATGAAGCGCCGGCCACCGTGCTGAACTCGCTGATGCAGGTTACCCGCGTTGCCGGCAACATCGGTATCCCGGGCCTGTACGTGACCGAAGACCCGGGTGCAGTGGATGCTGCTGCCAAGATCGGCGCGCTGAGCATCCGCTTCGGCCTGGGCTGGGCGAAATCGCACAGCTTCCACACCGGCCAGACCCCGACCATGAAGTACAACCGCCAGCTGATGCAGGCGATCATGTGGGACCGTATCAACATCGCTGAAGTGGTGGGTGTGCAGGTGATCAACCTCGACCAGGCGCCGGAAGGTTATGGCGAGTTCGATGCGGGTGTGCCGAAGAAGTTCGTGATTGACCCGCACAAGATGTGGGGGGCGGCGTAATCAGCGCCGATTAACAAGAGCCCCTCGATTCGAGGGGCTTTTTTGTGGCTGTTGCACTGATCTCAACGCGTGCACCGCACCTGTGGGAGCGGGCTTGCCCGCAAAGACGTTCGACCAAACAGCATATAATAACCGTTGTCTACGCGGACTTAGAGCATTTATGGTGGAAGCACTTTATTGCTCGCTATATTTAGGTGGGAAGTTTTTTCGTGTTTTCATGTTGTCTCTGATGAAGTCTGCTTCCTCTAGAATTTTTTTGGCCTTACCGTAATAGTAATCGGCATTGCCTCGATGCTTGGACTTGATTTTTTTACCATCCAAACGGCGGATCAGTTCTCCGTGTACGAGTCGTTCTCTATTGCCAAGTGCTACTAGGCTTTCGGCTCGTTTTTCAAGTTTTACGAGTCTAGTAATTGTCTCGATATCCGGCGTGAATCCGGAAAACTCAACTGTTTCGGTTTTTCCATGCGGAAGCATAGAGTATCCAGGAAGGCTAACAGTTGATACTCCTATCTCGTTTTCGGTTGCCCGATTTTCGGCCGATTGCAAAGAGCGTCTTCTATCAGAAGGTCTGGTTTGGGTCTTTGTTGCTCCTTTCGTGCGAAACCCTAGCGTGTTAGCTATACCTTTAAAAAAACTTCTTATTGGATTGTTTCCAGATGGATCAATAAAATTAACTGGGTCACAGAAGCAATATGCGTAGCTGTTGAGGCCCCCTTCTTCGAAAGGACTATAATCATCCGGCGAGTTGAATCGCATTCGCAAAGGCGAAAAAATTCTATTTCCATTGCCAAGTGCGTAGCCTAATAATATAGAGTTAAAAAGCTCGGCATTGAGCCGGAGTAAAAAACTTGAGTCTTCTTGATTGAAGTAATGGCCGTATGCGGAATAGGTAAGTGAATTACTGCTTTGCTCGTCCAGTTCTTCAAGTACGGTTCCGTTCTCATTTGAGGCAAGCAGCTTTATTTCTTTTGAGCTCTCATTGATGTTTTCCGCCAAGAGTAGTTCATGGGTCCGGAAAATTCTTCTCCACTGATTTTTTGACTTTATATTGGATATTTTGCCCGTTTGATAGAAAAGCAGGTCACTGCTTGAATTCGTTTTCATGGGTTCTGGTTCCTATTCTAAGATAAGCGGATGCGCCCACCTGTAGGCAGTACCCAGTATCTCTGACCATGCTCTATGGAGATACTGATAAAAATACTAGGTAATTGTATTTCATCTCTCGCATTACGCATGTCCAGCAGTACCGGTAACGGAACTAACCATCAATCTATCGGTCGAATTTCTCGTTTCCCTCGCCACCCCGGCCCACGAGGTCCTTCCCGATGAAAGCATTCACCTTGGCAACCCTGATGACCCTGGCCGCAAGCCCGGTGTTCGCCTTCAACCTCAGCGACGCCGCCAACGCCGTGTCTGCCATGCAGAACCAGCAACAGCAGGGCCCGGTGCAGGCGCCCGAGGCGCAAGCCAACCTGCTCAACACCTTGGGCAGCCAATTGAATATCACCCCCGAACAGGCCGTGGGTGGGGCAGGGGCGATGTTGGGGCTGGCGCGCAATAATCTGAGTTCTGACGACTACGGCCAGCTGACCAAGGCCGTGCCAGGGCTGGACCTGCTTGCCGGGGCCAGTGCATTAGGTGGCTTGAGTGGGTTGGGTGAACTACTGGGCAAGAACAGCGAGAGCCAGTCGGCGTTGAGCAATGCGTTGGGCAACAATATGGAAAACCGCAGCGACCTGGACAATGCGTTCAAGGCGCTGGGGATGGATACCGGGATGATCGGGCAGTTTGCGCCGTTGCTGCTGCAGTACCTGGGGCAGCAGGGGATTGCCGGGTCGTTGTTGCAGAATTTGGGGAGTTTGTGGACCACTCCTGCTCCGTTGACCGGGCCTTCGGTCTGAGGATTTTGCCAGCATCACAGCCTTGAAGGCTGACGCCGTACCTGTAGGAGCGGCCTTGTGTCGCGAGAGGGCCGCAAAGCGGCCCCACTATTTCAGCGTCGATGCAGATATAGCCGGGGCTGCTCTGCAGCCCTTTCGCGACACAAGGCCGCTCCTACAAAGGCCAGCGCAGGCCATGAGATTGGTGTATCCCGCAAAGGCGAGTCAGGTCGCTTCGGTGAAGTCCACCAGCCGCACCGGGCGGCGGAAGCCGGCGGTCAGTACTGCCAGGTATGCAAGACCCAGCGCAAACCAGCACAGGCCGATCACCAGTGTCAGCGCCGACAGGCTGGTCCACAGCCACAAGGTCAACCCCAACCCCACCAGCGGCACCGCGCCATAACACAGCAGCCCTTTGACGCTACGCTGGCTGGCTTCGTCCACCAGATGGGTTTTAACCACCGCCAGGTTCACCGCCGAAAACGCCACCAGCGCACCAAAGCTGATCAGCGATGCAAGGGTCGCCAGGTCGATCACCAACGCCAGCAACGAGAACGCCGAAACCAGCAGAATGGCGAACACCGGCGTGCCAAAGCGCGGGGACAGGTAGCCGAACGTTCGCTGCGGCAGCACCTTGTCACGGCCCATGGTGAACAGAATGCGCGACACAGCCGCCTGCGAGGCCAGCGCCGAGCCCAGGCTGCCAGCCACATAGGCCGCAGTGAAGAAGTTGGCCAGGAACTGCCCGCCCGCCTTGAACATCACTTCGTTGGCCGCCGCATCGGCATTGGCAAAGGTGGTGCCCGGCAGTACCAGTTGGCTGACATAGGCCAGCACGGTGAACAGCAAACCGGCGAACAGGGTGGTGAGGATGATTGCCCGTGGCACATCGCGGCGGGCATCGCGGCATTCTTCGGCCAAGGTCGAGACAGCGTCAAAGCCGAGGAACGACAGGCACAGCACCGCCGCACCAGCCATCAGCGCGCCGAAGCCCGGCTGCGAACCGTCGCCCAGCAGTGGCGAAAGCAGGTCGAGCGGCTGGCCGGCCAGGGACTGGCAGGACAGGGCGACGAACACCACGATGAAGACGATCTGTGCGCCGACGATCAGGTTGCTGGTCTTGGCCACAGAGTGAATGCCGACCACGTTGAGCAGCGTGACCAGGGCAATCGAGGCCAGCGCGATAGACCATGCGGGGATGGCCGGGAAGGCGATGTTCAGGAACAGGCCGATCAGCAGGTAATTGATCATCGGCAGGAACAGGTAGTCGAGCAGCAGCGACCAGCCGGCCAGGAAGCCAACGTTCGGGCCGAAGGCCATGTTGGTGTAGGAGTACGCCGAGCCCGCGACCGGGAAGCGTTTGACCATGAAGCTGTAGGAGGTGGCGGTGAACAGCATGGCCACCAGCGTGACGATATAGGCGCCGGCCGTGCGGCCACCAGTAAGTTCGGTGACGATGCCGTAAGTGGTGAAGATGGTCAGCGGGACCATGTACACCAGGCCGAAGAACACCAAGGCGGGCAGGCCGAGGACACGGCGGAGCTGGACGGGGGTAGAGCTGGGTGGGTTGGCCATCGTTCGATCCAGAGCATTTTTTGTAGTTGTGCTTTGGTCGATTTTTATCCACTTAGGTGGTGTGTGACAAAGAAGTAATCCTAATGCTGATTATTAGCCAGGTTTTTAATCGGATTCTTGGAATGCCTGTTCCGGCCTCTTCGCGGGCTTGCCCGCTCCCACAGGACCTGCACAGAATTCGAAAACAGTGGATATCCTGTGGGAGCGGGCAAGCCCGCGAAAAGGCCGGATCAGGCAGTAAAGATCTCAGCCCATTTCGGCCCGCAGCTGCTCGATCCGCAAGTCCTTCTCCACCCACAACTGGTTCACCCAGGCCTGCACGGTCTGCCTGAACTCAGCATCATTCTCGTAATCCCCCGCCCACAGCATCGGGTCCAGTTCACGCACACGAATGTCGATAATCACCCGGCTGATGCTGCCATTGAGCAAATCCCAGAAACCAGGCGCCTTGTTGCCGGGGTAGACGATGGTCACGTCCAGCAAGGCATCCAGTTGCTCGCCCAATGCCGCCAGCACGAACGCCACGCCACCAGCCTTGGGCTTGAGCAGGTAGCGATACGGCGATTGCTGCTGCTGACGCTTGGCTTCGGTGAAGCGTGTGCCTTCCAGGTAGTTCACCACGGTCACCGGCTGGCGCTTGAACAGTTCACAAGCAGCCTTGGTGATTTCCAGATCCTTGCCCTTCAGCTCGGGGTGCTTTTCCAGGAAGGCCTTGCTGTAGCGCTTCATGAACGGGTAATCCAGCCCCCACCAGGCCAGGCCCAGCAGTGGCACCCAGATCAGCTCCTTCTTCAGGAAGAACTTGAAGAACGGTGTACGGCGGTTGAGGCTCTCGATCAGCGCGGGAATATCGACCCAGGTCTGGTGGTTGCTGACGGCCAGGTACGAAGTGTCCTTGCGCAGGTTCTCGACGCCGCGGATATCCCAATGGGTAGGAATGCACAGGGCAAAGATGGCCTTGTCGATCTCCGACCAGGTCTCGGCCACCCACATCACCGCCCATGAGGCATAGTCACGCCCACGCCCCGGCAGCACCAGTTTGAGCAGGGCGAAGACCAGCAGCGGGCAGATCAACACCAGGGTGTTGAGCAGCAGCAGGGTGGTAGTGAGGATGCCGGTCAGCAGGCGACGCATAAAGAGACTCTTGTTGTGGGAGATAAACGGTTGGCAATGATAAGCAGGGCAGTGGCCTACGCCAAATTTCCAGTGCCCTGCGGCGAGGACAAATGTTTCACATTATGTTGGTTAGGCTTGTGACAGCGAACCTATCCTGCCAGTGCAGTCTAAGCACTGACCCTCCTCAAGGAAGCTTGCCTGTGAAACCTCTGCTTGCCCTGTTGTCGTTGTTGGCGCTGCCGGTCATGGCCGCCGAGCCCACAATCTATGGCCGTTACGAGAACATAGCCCTGCCCGAACTGGGCGAAACCCTGAAAGCCAAGATGGATACCGGTGCCTTCACCGCGTCGCTGTCGGCCAAGGACATCGAGCTGTTCACCCGTGATGGCGACGAGTGGGTACGCTTCCGCCTGGCCACCAAGGATTCGGACGGCAAGGTGTACGAGCACAAGGTCTCGCGCATCAGCAAGATCAAGGGCCGTGCCGATGAAGAGGAGGAAGGCGATGCGCCGGAAATCTCCAAGCGCCCGGTGGTCGACCTGGAGCTGTGCCTGGGGGACGTGAAGCGCACCGTCGAGGTCAACCTGGTGGACCGCAGCAGCTTCAACTACCCATTGCTGGTGGGCTCCAAGGCTTTGCGCGAGTTCAAGGCGGCGGTCAACCCGGCCAAGAAGTTCACCGCTGGCAAGCCTGACTGCTGATCGCAAGCCTCGGCCTCTTCGCGGGCACGCCCGCTCCCACAGGGATGGCGCGTGTCCTTGTGGGCTGCGCGGTACCTGTGGGAGCTGGCTTGCCTGCGATGGGCCGCATAGCGGCCCCGCGATCTCAGCGCCGATGCAGAAACCGCCGGGGCCGCTCTGCGGCCCTTTCGCGACGCAAGGCCGCTCCTACACAATAGTGCGTCGCCATAGATATCTGCACAGGCCCGGACGCCATGCCCCACATCCTCATCGTCGAAGACGAAGCCGCCATCGCCGATACCCTGGTCTACGCCCTGCAGGCCGACGGCCATAGCACCGAATGGGTAACCCTGGGCAGCGCCGCCCTCGACCAGCAGCGCCAGCGCCCGGCCGACCTGGTCATCCTCGACATCGGCCTGCCCGATATCAGTGGCTTCGAAACCTGCCGCCAGCTGCGCCGCTTCAGCGAAGTGCCGGTAATGTTCCTCAGCGCCCGCGATGGCGAAATCGACCGGGTGGTGGGCCTGGAAATCGGCGCAGACGACTATGTGGTCAAACCCTTCAGCCCGCGTGAAGTGGCGGCGCGGGTACGGGCGATCCTCAAGCGCATGGGCCCCAGGGTCGAGCCCGCTGTCGAGGCCACGCTGTTCCAGCTCGACACCTTGCGCATGCAGATCACCTACCGCAGCCAGCCACTCCCCCTTACCCGCCACGAATTCCGCCTGCTGCAATGCCTGCTCGAGCAACCGCACCGGGTATTCAGCCGCGAACAGCTGCTCGACGCCGTGGGCGTGGCCTCTGACGTGGGCTACGAGCGCACCATCGACAGCCATATCAAGAGCCTGCGCGCCAAGCTGCGCCAGGTGGCCAGCGACGCCGAACCGATCCAGACCCACCGTGGCCTCGGCTACAGCTACAGCCCGGACCATGCCTGATGCGCCTGGGCATCCGGATCTTCCTGGTGTACTTCCTGTTCGTCGGGCTGGCGGGCTACTTTCTGCTCAATACGGTGCGCGAACAGATCCGTCCGGTGGTGCGCCAGTCCTCTGAAGAAACGCTGGTAGACACCGCCAACCTGCTGGCCGAGATCCTGCACGATGACGTCAAGGCCGGCACCCTGAACCAGAGCCGCCTGCCCGAAGTGCTAAAGGCCTATGGCTCGCGCAGCCCGGGTGCGCAGATCTGGGGCCTGGCCAAGAACCAGGTGAGCCACCGCATCTATGTCACCGATGCCAAGGGCACCGTGCTGCTGGACTCCAGCGGCGAGGACCTGGGCAAGGACTACTCGAAGTGGAATGACGTGTACCTGACCTTGCGTGGCCAGTACGGCGCCCGCTCCACCCGCAGTGACCCCGACGATGAAAGCACCTCGGTGATGCACGTGGGGGCACCGATCATCGACGATGGCAAGATCATCGGCGTGGTTACAGTGGCCAAGCCCAACAGCTCGCTGCAACCGTACATCGACCGCTCCGAACGGCGCTTGCTGACCCTGGGCCTGGGGCTGATCGGCCTGGGCCTGCTGATCGGTGCCGCGTTGTCGTGGTGGCTGGCGCGCTCGCTGCGCCGGCTGGCCCGCTACGCCCAGGCGGTCAGCGAGGGCGAGCGTGCCGCCCTGCCGCACTACAAGGGTGGCGAACTGGCACACCTGGCCCAGGCGGTCGAGCGCATGCGCACGCAACTGGAGGGCAAGGCCTATGTCGAGCGGTATGTGCATACCCTGACACACGAGCTGAAAAGCCCGCTGGCGGCCATTCGTGGCGCTTCCGAGCTGTTGCAGGGCGATGACATGCCGGCTGACCAGCGGGCGCGCTTTGCCGGCAACATCGAGCGCGAGAGCGAGCGTTTGCAGCAGATGATCGAACGCCTGCTCAACCTGGCCCGGGTCGAGCAGATGCAGGCGCTGGAGGATGAGCAGCAGGTGGCGCTGGCGGCGTTGGTGGACGAGTTGCTGTTGGCCCATGCGGCGCGTATCGAAGGTGCCGATTTGCAGGTGCGCCAGCGGGTGCCGGCTGGTTTGCGCTTGTTGTGTGACCCGTTCCTGATGCGCCAGGCGCTGGCCAACCTGCTCGACAACGCGTTGGACTTCACCCCGGAGGGAGGCGCGCTGTTGTTCGACCTGGAGCGCGATGGCGAACGGGTGGCGCTGAGTGTGTTCAACCAGGGGCAGGCGATACCGGCCTATGCTATTGGGCGGGTGAGCGAGCGGTTCTACTCGCTGCCGCGGCCGGGGAGTGGGCGCAAGAGCACCGGGTTGGGGCTTAATTTTGTGGCCGAGGTGATGCAGCTGCATGGCGGGGCGTTGGCGGTGGATAACGTCGATGGTGGGGTGCGGGTGAGGTTGTGGCTGCCGGTGCGGCGTATCAGTTGACATTGCCGGGGCTGCTGCGCAGCCCAATCGCCGGCAAGCCAGCTCCCACAGGTTTTCGCAGGCCTCAGGCAATGTGCATAACCTGTGGGAGCTGGCTTGCCGGCGATTGGGCCCTTGAAAAACACACAATCTCCACACCATCTCCCTGAAGCCTCCACGCAAGGCGCAGACACTGCGCCCACTGCCACAGGAGGCCCCATGAACAAGACCCTCGGTTTCAAACTCGGCATGATCGGCGTATTGATCTTGCTGCTGCTCGTCCCGCTACTGCTGATCAGCGGCCTGATCGGTGAACGCCAGGCCCTGCGCGACAGTGTGCTGCGCGATATCGCCCAGAGCGCCAGCTTCGACCAGCAACTCAGCGGCCCGCTGCTGGTGGTGCCCTACCGCAAGTACCAGCGCCGCTGGATCGAAAAGGACGGCGAGCGCACCCAGGAAACCAGCACCATTGCCGGCCACCTGTACTTCCTGCCGGAAACCTTCGACGCCGATCTGGGCGTGGACACCGAACTGCGCGCCCGTGGCATCTACCAGGCCCGGCTGTTCCATGCCAAGGGCCGTATCAGTGGCCGCTTCAAGCTCCCGGAACGTTGGGGTATCGACAAGGACTTCGACGACTACCGCTTCGACAAGCCGTTCCTGGTGGTAGGCATCAGCGATATCCGCGGCATCGAGAACGGCCTGGAGCTGAGCATGGGCGAGCAGAAAGTGCCGTTCGAAGCCGGCACCCGGCTCGACTGGATGCGTGGTGGCGTGCACGCCAGCCTGCCGGGGCTGGACGGCCTGCAGGCGCGTGAATTCAGCTACGGTTTCGATCTTGCACTGCAAGGCACCGGCCAGCTGCACGTGGTGCCGGTGGGCCGCACCAGTGCCGTGGACCTGCGCGCCAACTGGCCGCACCCGAGCTTCGTCGGCAACTACCTGCCCAGTCGTCGCGACATCGACGCCCAGGGCTTCAGTGCCCACTGGCAGACCTCGTTCTTTGCCACCAACCTCGAAGACGCCCTGCGCCAGTGCGCCATCGCCGGGCAGTGTGCGGACTTCAGCGATCGCAGCTTCGGTGTCAGCTTCGTCGACCCGGTGGACCAGTACCTGAAGAGCGAGCGGGCAATCAAGTACGCCTTGCTGTTCATCGCCCTGACCTTCGCCGGCTTCTTCCTGTTCGAAGTGCTGAAGAACCTCAGCGTGCACCCGGTGCAGTACATCCTGGTGGGGGTGGCGCTGGCGTTCTTCTACCTGCTGTTGCTGTCGTTGTCCGAGCACATCGGCTTTGGTTTGGCGTATGGGCTGTCAGCTTCGGCATGTGTGCTGCTGATCGGCTTCTACCTGAGCCATGTGTTGCGCAGCCTGGGGCGTGGGGTGGGCTTTGCGGTGGGGTTGGCGGCGCTGTATGCGCTGCTCTACGGGCTGCTGAGTGCCGAGGACTATGCGCTGTTGATGGGCTCGTTGCTGTGCTTCGGCCTGCTGGGGGTATTCATGGTGCTGACCCGGCGGCTGGATTGGGCACGGGTGGGGAGGGCGGCATGAGGGAGGACAGGGAGATCGGGCGGTGGCTGGCACTCAGGATCGGGCAGCTGTTTCCTGTGATACCGAGGTGAGGCGGGGCTGCTTTGCAGCCCAATCGCCGGCAAGCCAGCTCCCACAGGTACAGCACAGGATTCAAGAGCTGTGAGTACCTGTGGGAGCTGGCTTGCCGGCGATAGCGGCCCGTCAGGCTGCCGGTGCTGTTGCCACCATCGATGGCCGCTTGGCCACCTCGGCATACCACGCCGCCAATCCAGGCTGTTGTTCACGCCAGCCAAACTCGGGCTGGCGCAAATCCAGATACCCCAGCGCACAGGCCACGCCGATCGCTGCCAGGTCGAACCCGGACATCAACTCGGGCAAATGCTCCTGCTCCAGATTGTCCAGGCTACGGCGGATCTTGTCGCCCTGTGCCTGCAGCCAACCATCCCAGCGCTTGTCTTCAGGGCGCAGGAAGCTCTCATAGCGGCTCGACACCGCCGCATCCATGATGGCATCGGCCTGCGACACCAGTGTCATGCGCCGCCAACGCGCCGAGCCTTCGCGCGGCAGCAGCGGCAGGCCGACGTGCTGCAGGTCGAGGTACTCGCAGATCACCCTGCTGTCATGTAGCACGGTGCCGTCTTCCAGGCGCAGGGCCGGGATCTTGCCGATCGGGTTGTCCTGGTTGAGCTGTGGGTCACCGCTGACCGGGCTGATGTTCACCGGCTGCAGCTGCACGCGCGCAAGCTGGCCGGTCTCGTGCAACACCACCATGACCTTGCGCACGAAAGGCGACAACGGCGAGTGGAATAGAGTCATCGTGCTCATGCTTCAGTTACCCTGCAGGCTCGGTGGCAGGCACACGCCGGTACCGCCGATACCGCAGTAGCCGTCCGGGTTCTTGGCCAGGTACTGCTGGTGGTAGGCCTCGGCGAAGTACACGGTTGGTGCCTGGTCGATTTCGGTGGTGATCTCGCCGAAGCCGGCCTTGCTCAGTTCGGCCTGGAATGCGTCGCGGCTGGCCTTGGCCTGTTCCAGCTGTTCAGGGCTGGTGCAGTAGATGGCCGAGCGGTACTGGGTGCCGATGTCGTTGCCCTGGCGCATGCCTTGGGTCGGGTTGTGCAGCTCCCAGAACATCGCCAGCAGCTCGCGGTAGCTGACCTTGTCCTTGTCGAACACCACCAGCACCACTTCGGTGTGGCCGGTCAGGCCCGAGCAGACTTCTTCGTAGGTGGGGTGGGGGGTGAAGCCGCCGGCGTAGCCGACCACTGTGCTGACCACGCCTTCACGCTGCCAGAAGCGGCGCTCGGCGCCCCAGAAGCAACCCAGGCCGAAGATGGCGAAGTCGATGGCGCCTTCGAAGAAGGGGCCGAGCAGTGGGGTGCCTTCGAATACGTAGTGGAACTCGGGCAGCTTCATTGGCGTTTCGCGCCCAGGCAGGGCCTGTTCCGCGGTTGGCATGACGTTTTTGTTCACCAGGATTTCCGAACGCAGGACCATGGCCGTTCCTCTGTGTTTATTCAGTTGGATAGGTGGTGGGGCCATCGCCGGCAAGCCAGCTCCCACAGGGATATCACAGATTTTGAGATATGAGCGGTCCCTGTGGGAGCTGGCTTGCCGGCGATAGGGCCCGAATGGGTTCTATAGTGCCCGAGGTTTGCGCGGCTGTCAGGCCACCGGGCCACGCGGATAGCGCTTCAGCCGTTCAGCCAGCTCGCGCCCCGGAATCGGCCGGTCGAACAGGTAGCCCTGGCCCACATCGCAGCGGTGCCGGCGCAGGAACGCCAGCTGCTCCGGCGTCTCGATACCCTCGGCCACCACCTTCAGCTTGAGGTTGTGAGCCATGGCCACCACCGCAGAGGTGATTTCCATGTCGTCCTGGTTGTCCGGGATCTCGTTGATGAAGCTGCGGTCGATCTTGAGGATGTCGATCGGAAACTTCTTCAGGTAGCTCAGCGACGAATAACCGGTGCCGAAATCGTCCATGGCCAGGGTCAGGCCCAGTGCCTTCAGCTCATCCAGCTGGCGGTGGGTGTCTTCGGTGGCCTCCAGCAGCAGGCCTTCGGTCAGCTCCAGCTCCAGCAGGTGCGGGGGCAGGGCTTCTTCCTCGAGGATGGTGCTGATCGACGCCACCAGGTCCGGGTCGGAGAACTGCTTGGGGGACAGGTTGATGGCCACATGCAGGTTGCCCATGCCGGCCTCGCGCAGTTGCTGGCTCATGCGGCACGACTGGCGCACCACCCATTTGCCGATGGGGATGATCAGGCCGGTTTCTTCCGCCACGCTGATGAACTGGTCCGGGCGGATCATGCCGCGTTCGGGGTGGTTCCAGCGCAGCAGTGCTTCCAGCCCCAGCAGGCGGCCGCTGCGCAGGCACAGCTTGGGCTGGTAGAACACCTCCAGCTCGTTCTGGGTCAGGGCGCGACGCAGGTTGTTCTCGACGAACAGCTTGTAGCTGGCTTCGGCATTGAGCACTTCGGTAAACACCTGCACCTGGTGCTTGCCGTTGGCCTTGGCCTTGTGCAGCGCCAGGCCGGCGTTCTTCATCAGGCTGGCCGGGTCGGCACCATGCAGTGGTGCGCAGGCCAGGCCCACCGAGGCGGTGACGTTGATCAGCTGGTTGTCGACGAACATCGGTTTGTCGAGGGTGCGCAGCAGTTGCTGGGCGACGCCCTGGCCATCTTCCAGGCTGGTGTCGTCCAGCAGCACGGCGAACTCGTTACTGGCAAAGCGCGCCAGGATACCGCCGGTGTGCAGGCTGTTGCGCAGGCGCCGGGCCAGGCTGATCAGCAGCTTGTCGCCGGTCTGGTGGCCGAGGCTGTCGTTGATGCGTTTGAAGTTGTCGATGTCCACCAGCAGCAGGCACATCGAGTACTCGCCATCGCGGGCAAAGCGCTCGTCCAGGCTGCGGATGAACGCCGGGCGGTTGCCCAGGTTGGTCAGGTTGTCGGTGTAGGCCAGGCGCTCGATGCGCTGCTGGGCCAGCTTGGTCTGGGTGACGTCTTCGTAGATGCCGATGTAGTGGGTCAGCTCACGGTTGTCGCCGTATACCTTGGAAATCGACAGCTGGCCCCAGTAGGGCTCGAGGTTCTTGCGCCGGCTCTTGAACTCGCCCTGCCAGCTGTTGCCCATGGCCAGGCTCGACGGCGAGTCGAACAGCAGCTCGCTCAGGTTCTCCAGCGCCGGCAGCTCGCCCAGGTGGCGGCCTTGCACTTCCTCGGTGCTGTACTGGGTGATGGCGGTAAAGCTGGGGTTGACGTACTCCACCACACCGTCGCGGTTGACCAGCAGGAAGGCGTTGGCGCTCTGCTCGACCGCACGCTGGAACAGGTGCAGAGCGCTGGCGGCGGTGCGCCGGTTGTGGTTGGTGATGACCTGGGCGAACTGGTCGGCCAGTTCGCCGGCGAAGGCGATTTCGTCCGACTGCCAGGCCCGTGTCTGGCCGGTCTGTTCCAGGCACAGCACGCCGACTACCTGGCCATCGACACGGATGCTGGCATCGAGCATGGCCTTGTTTTCCGGGCGCAGGCTTTGCGCCAGGGCCCGGGTACGCGGGTCGTGGCCGGCATTGTGGGCGTCGATGGCGCGGCTGGCGTGCAGCGCGTCGAGGTAGTCGGGGAAGCGGCTGGCATCGATGGCTTCGGGCTGGCGGTGCTCCTGCGCGTCCCGGTACCAGGCGATGATCGGCTCCAGGCGCTGGTCTTCCAGGTGCCAGATGCTGGCGCTGTCGACCTTGTAGATTTCGCAGGCGCTCTGGGTAATCAGCTGGGCGGCTTCCCGCAGCGAGTTCCCGGCGCTGTAGCGCTGGCGGGCCAGGCGCAGGATCAGGTCCTGCTGGCCGCGTACCCGGTCCAGATGCTCGAGTTGTTCCTGCTGCGCGCGCTGGTTCAGTTGCAGGGCCAGTTGCAGGCGGTTGTTGCGCGATTCCAGGTCGCTGGCACCGGCTTCGCCAGTATCTTCGGCCTGGTCGTCGAGCACGCTCAGGTAGCCGCGCAACAGGTGGCGGTTGTGCTGCTTGTAGGCTTCCCCAGCCTCCAGCAGGCGTAGCGATGCAGTTGGCGTGTGCAATGTGTAGCGCACGCGGTAGTAGCCGCGCTGGGCCAGTTGCAGCTGGATCTCGTCGTGTAGCCGGTAGCGGGCTTCGGGTTCCATCAGGCTGGCATAGGGCGCGTCTACCAGGGCGCACAGGTCGCCGGCGTGCAGGCCGAACTGGCGCTCGCAGGCCGGATCGAGGTAGAGCATGGTCCAGCTGGCTTCGTTGAGCCTTTCGAAACGCAGCATGCCGAGCCGCGAGGGCACGGGTAACTGCGTGACGACCTCGGCCGCCACACGGCTGGCGGCATCGGGTTGGCTTTTCATCGAAGACTCGCTTGAAGAGGAAACGCGGCCTTGGGGGCGGCAGGTCTGGCAAGGTTGCATCATGTCCCGGGGGCTGGCAAGCAGCCATGCGTGATGCTGTGGACGGGTTATCGGCTGGTGGGTGGGAATCTGTAGTCTGGCTGATAGTTCCGGGGCCGCTTTGCGGCCTGTGGGAGCGGGTTTATCGAGGCGTCGAACCGCCGCGAACAATCCAACACAGTACATGGCACCGGCTGCGCCGGTGTTCGCGGGTGAACCCGCTCCCACAGAGGGTGCAGCCCTCCCGGAAAATCCGGGCAAAAAAAAGCCCCGCCAATCGACGGGGTTGAGGTACGAGCGTGGCAGCTCGAAAAGGGTACTGCCCCTCGCGGGGAGGGGCAGTGGGCTGCCTTACAGCAGCATGGTGCGGATATCGCCCAGCACGTCGCCCAGGCGCTTGGTGAAGCGCGCGGCGGCAGCGCCGTTGATCACACGGTGATCGTAGGACAGCGACAGCGGCAGCATCAGCTTCGGCTGGAAGGCCTTGCCATCCCATACCGGCTGCATGGTCGCCTTGGAGACGCCCAGGATAGCCACTTCCGGCGCGTTGACGATCGGCGTGAAGCCGGTGCCGCCAATGTGGCCGAGGCTGGAGATGGTGAAGCAAGCGCCTTGCATCTCGTCGGCCGACAGCTTCTTGGTGCGGGCTTTTTCGGCCAGCGCAGCCGCTTCGGCAGCCAGTTGCAGCAGGCTCTTCTGGTCGACGTTCTTGATCACAGGGACCAGCAGGCCGTCCGGGGTGTCCACGGCAAAGCCGATGTGCACGTACTTCTTGCGGATGATGGCCTTGCCGCTTGGCGCCAGCGAGCTGTTGAAGTCCGGCAGTTCCTTGAGCAGGAAGGCGCAGGCCTTGAGCAGCAGTGGCAGCACGGTCAGCTTCACGCCAGCCTTCTCGGCCACGGCCTTCTGCGCAACGCGGAAGGCTTCCAGCTCGGTGATGTCGGCGGAGTCGAACTGGGTCACGTGCGGCACGTTCAGCCAGCTGCGGTGCAGGTTGGCAGCACCGACCTGCATCAGGCGGGTCAGGGCCACTTCTTCCACTTCACCGAACTTGCTGAAGTCCACGGCAGGGATCGGCGGGATGCCGGCGCCACCGGTTGCGCCAGCGGCTGCCGGTGCTTCCTTGGCCTTCTGCATCATCGCCTTGACGTAGACCTGCACGTCTTCTTTCAGGATGCGGCCGTGCGGACCGGTCGCGGCAACCGCGCCCAGGTCGACGCCGAATTCACGGGCCAGCTGGCGAACCGCCGGGCCTGCGTGAACCTTGGCGTTGCTGCCGGCAGCCGGTGCGGTAGCAACCGGTGCAGGGGCAGCAGCCGGGGCAGCAGCGGCAGGTGCGGCGGCCGGAGCCGCCTCAGCCTTGGCCGGGGCAGCAGCAGCGGCAGGTGCCGGAGCTGCAGCCGGGGCAGCGCCCGCGACTTTCAGCTTGAAGATCAGGTCGCCAGTGCCGACTTCGTCTTCCAGCTTGCACAGGACTTCTTCGACCACGCCGGCAGCCGGCGACGGGATTTCCATGGAGGCCTTGTCGGACTCCAGGGTAATCAGCGACTGGTCGGCTTCGACGGTGTCGCCGACCTTGACCAGCACTTCGATGATCTTGGCCTTGCCCGACGAACCGATGTCCGGCACGTGGATGTCCTGCACGCTGGCGGCAGCCGGGGCTGCTGCCGGAGCAGGGGCAGGGGCGGCTTCGGCGGCCGGAGCCGGCGCAGCAGCCTGGGCCGGGGCTGCGGCCGGCGCCTCAGGGGCCGCAGCAGCGGCGCCCTCGGCTTCCAGGACCAGCAGCTCGTCGCCTTCTTTCAGGCGGTCGCCCAGCTTGACCTTCAGTTCCTTGATGACGCCGGCTTTCGGGGCCGGGATCTCCATGGAGGCCTTGTCGGACTCCAGGGTCAGCAGGCTCTGGTCAGCCTCGATACGATCACCGACCTTGACGAACAGCTCGATGATTTCACCTTCACCGCTGCCGATGTCAGGTACGCGAATGAGTTCGCTCACTTAAAAATACTCCTCAGCAGTCCAGTGGGTTGCGCTTGTCCGGGTCGATACCGAACTTGACGATAGCGTCTGCAACAACCTTTGGTTCGATCTCGCCACGGTCAGCCAGGGCTTCCAGGGCAGCCAGCACCACGAAGTGGCGGTCGACTTCGAAGAAGTGACGCAGCTTCTTGCGGCTGTCGCTGCGACCGTAACCGTCGGTACCCAGGACCTTGAACTCTTTGCTCGGTACCCACTGGCGAATCTGCTCGGCGAACAGCTTCATGTAGTCGGTGGAGGCGATGACCGGGCCCTTGCGACCGTTCAGGCACTGCTCGACGTAAGTCTGCTGTGGCTTCTGGCCAGGCTTCAGGCGGTTGGCGCGTTCCACGGCCAGGCCGTCGCGACGCAGTTCGTTGAAGCTGGTGACGCTCCACACGTCGGCACCGACGTTGAACTCTTCACGCAGGATCTTCGCTGCTTCGCGGACTTCGCGCAGGATGGTGCCGGAGCCCATCAGCTGTACGTGGTGCGCGGCTTCGCGGGTGTCTTCTTCCAGCAGGTACATGCCCTTGATGATGCCTTCCTCGACACCGGCCGGCATGGCTGGCTGCTGGTAGGATTCGTTCATCACGGTGATGTAGTAGAAGATGTCCTGTTGCTCTTCGGTCATCTTCTTCATGCCGTCCTGAATGATCACCGCCAGCTCGTAGCCGTAGGTCGGATCGTAGGTGCGGCAGTTCGGGATGGTGCCCGCCATCATGTGGCTGTGACCGTCTTCGTGCTGCAGGCCTTCACCGTTCAGGGTGGTACGGCCGGCGGTACCGCCGATCAGGAAGCCACGGGTGCGGCTGTCGCCAGCGGCCCAGGCCAGGTCGCCAATACGCTGGAAGCCGAACATCGAGTAGAAGATGTAGAACGGCAGCATCGGCTGGTTGTGGCAGCTGTACGAGGTACCGGCAGCGATGAACGACGACATGGCGCCGGCTTCGTTGATGCCTTCCTCGAGGATCTGGCCCTTCTTGTCTTCGCGGTAGAACATCACCTGGTCTTTATCGACTGGCTCGTAGAGCTGGCCGACCGACGAGTAGATGCCCAGCTGGCGGAACATGCCTTCCATACCGAAGGTACGGGCTTCGTCCGGGATGATCGGGACGATGCGCTGGCCGATTTCCTTGTCCTTGACCAGCTGCGCCAGAATACGCACGAAGGCCATGGTGGTGGAAATTTCGCGGTCGCCCGAGCCGTCCAGGATCGCTTTCAGCGTTTCCAGTGGCGGGGTCGGTACGCTGAAGCTCTTGGCGCGGCGCTGTGGCACGAAACCGCCCAGGGCAGCACGGCGCTCGGCCAGGTACTTGGCTTCGGCAGAACCTTCTTCCGGCTTGAAGAACGGCAGGTTCTCCAGGTCGGCATCCTTGACCGGGATGTCGAAGCGGTCACGGAAGTGACGCAGGCTGTCGACGTCGACCTTCTTGGTGTTGTGCGCGGTGTTCTTGGCTTCGCCGGCACCGGTACCGTAACCCTTGATGGTCTTGGCCAGGATGACGGTAGGCTGGTCCTTGTGGTTGACCGCCTGGTGGTACGCCGCGTAGACCTTGTACGGGTCGTGGCCGCCACGGTTGAGCTTCCAGATCTCTTCGTCGGACAGGTCTTCGACCATGGCCTTGAGCTCTGGGGTGTTGAAGAAGTTCTCACGAACGTACGCGCCGTCTTTGGCTTTGTAGTTCTGGTACTCGCCGTCGATGACTTCGTCCATGCGGCGCTGCAGAGCACCGTTGGTGTCCTTGGCGAACAGTGGGTCCCAGAAACGGCCCCAGACGACCTTGTTGACGTTCCAGCCACCGCCACGGAACACGCCTTCGAGTTCCTGGATGATCTTGCCGTTGCCGCGAACCGGGCCGTCGAGGCGCTGCAGGTTGCAGTTGATGACGAAGATCAGGTTGTCCAGCTTCTCGCGGCCGGCCAGGGCGATTGCGCCCAGGGATTCCGGCTCGTCGCACTCGCCGTCGCCCATGAAGCACCAGACCTTCTGCTTGCCGGCCGGGATGAAGCCACGGGCTTCCAGGTACTTCATGAAGCGTGCCTGGTAGATGGCCTGGATCGGGCCCAGACCCATCGAAACGGTCGGGAACTGCCAGAAGTCAGGCATCAGCCATGGGTGCGGGTACGAAGACAGGCCGTTGCCGTCCACTTCCTGACGGAAGTTGTTCATCTGGTCTTCGTTGATGCGGCCTTCCATGAACGCACGGGCGTAGACGCCTGGCGAAGCGTGGCCCTGGAAGAAGATCAGGTCGCCGCCGTGTTCTTCGGTCGGGGCCTGGAAGAAGTAGTTGAAGCCGATGTCGTACAGGGTGGCGCTGGAGGCGAAGCTGGAGATGTGTCCGCCCAGGTCCGAGTCTTTCAGGTTGGTACGCATGACCATGGCCAGGGCGTTCCAACGCACCATCGAGCGAATGCGGCGTTCCATGAACAGGTCGCCAGGCATGCGTGCTTCGTGGGTGACAGGGATGGTGTTGCGGTATGGCGTGGTGATCGCATACGGCAGCTGGGAGCCACTACGGGTGGCCAGCTCGCCCATACGGGTCATCAGGTAATGAGCGCGGTCTTCGCCTTCTTTGTCGAGGACCGACTCCAGGGCATCCAGCCATTCCTGGGTTTCGATTGGATCGAGGTCTTGCATGGCTTGCTCCAGGGCGGAAAGGCAACCAGAATCGATTGCCTGAGATTGCGACTGGCCTTATGGGCAGACGTCGTGAATTCTTGGATTACCGGGGTGTCCTCCGGCGCCGTGTAGTTTTACTACATTTGCTTTCGCATTTCATGCTTTTACACGACACGAGTAGTAGTAAAACTACATTTGTGCGACGTTTCGTCGCATGCTGGCTTGTGAGGAAAAACGTTCATGTTGGTTGGCATTGTGTCGCGAACGGGTAACTCTTGATGTTTGTTGCCAATTTTTCGTTTCTTTCAGCTATTTCCAACTTTTGTACGACAGTCCAACCGTGGTCCGGCTTCCCCTTGGCCGCTTCTTCCCCTCTATTTCACGCCGATCAAGGATAGACCATGCGCCTACCTTTGCCGTCCGATCTGCCCGCTACCCTGCAGCCGCTGGTCGCGCGCAACCAGCAATTCATCAGCGATGCGGTGGCTGCCCACCCGGAACTCGACCTCCAGGCCTGGAGCCCGCTGCACCGGCAACAGTTCGACCAGGTAGCCGCCGCCAGCGACTTCGTGCTCGGCCTGGTCCGGCGCGAGCCGGCCATGCTGTTCGGCCTGCTGGCCAGTGGCGAGCTGGATCGGCGTTACGCCGCGGGCGAACTGCGCGGGCACATTGCTGCAGCCGCCCAGGCGGCGCAGAGCGAGGACGAGCTGGCGCGCAACCTGCGCCGCGAGCGCAACCGCCAACAGCTGCGCATCATCTGGCGCGACATCACCCGCCAGGCCGCGCTGGGCGAAACCTGCCGCGACCTGTCCGACCTGGCCGACGCCGCCATCGACGAAGCCTACCAATGGCTGTACCCGCGCCACTGCCAGCAATTCGGCACGCCTGTCGGCAACCGCAGCGGCCAGCCGCAGCACATGGTGGTGCTGGGCATGGGCAAGCTGGGCGCGGTGGAGCTGAACCTGTCGTCGGACATCGACCTGATCTTCGCCTTCCCCGAAGGCGGCGAAACCGAAGGGGTGAAGCGCTCGCTGGACAACCAGGAGTTCTTCACCCGCCTGGGCCAGCGCCTGATCAAGGCGCTGGACCCGGTCACCGTCGACGGTTTCGTGTTCCGCGTCGACATGCGCCTGCGCCCGTATGGCTCGGCCGGCGCGCTGGTGCTCAGCTTCAATGCCCTTGAACAGTACTACCAGGACCAGGGCCGTGACTGGGAACGCTACGCGATGATCAAGGCGCGGGTGGTGGCCGGCGACCAGGCGGCCGGCGCGCAGCTGCAGGAGATGCTGCGGCCGTTCGTGTACCGGCGCTACCTGGACTTTTCCGCGATCGAAGCGCTGCGCACCATGAAGCAGCTGATCCAGCAGGAAGTGCGGCGCAAGGGCATGGCCGACAACATCAAGCTGGGTGCCGGTGGCATTCGCGAGGTGGAATTCATCGCCCAGGCCTTCCAGCTGATCCACGGCGGGCGCGACCTCAGCCTGCAACAGCGGCCGCTGCTGAAAGTGCTGGCCACCCTCGAGGGCCAGGGCTACCTGCCGCCAGCCGTGGTCGCCGAGTTGCGCGAGGGTTATGAGTTCCTGCGCTATACCGAACACGCCATCCAGGCCATCGCCGACCGCCAGACGCAGATGCTGCCGGACAGCGAGACCGATAAGGCGCGGGTGGCCTACATGCTCGGTTATGCCGACTGGCAAAGCTTCCATGACCAGCTGACGCACTGGCGTGGCCGCATTGACTGGCACTTCCGCCAGGTGATCGCCGACCCGGATGATGAAGACGGCGAGGGCGAGCTGGTGGTGGGTGGCGAATGGTCGCCGCTGTGGGAGCAGGCGCAGGATGAAGATGCTGCTGGCCGTCAGCTACAGGAGGCCGGTTTCCAGCAGCCCGCAGAAGCCCTGCGGCGCCTGGCCGCGCTGCGCTCCAGCCCGCAGCTGCGTTCGATGCAGCGGATTGGCCGTGAGCGCCTGGACGCCTTTATCCCGCGGTTGCTGGCCCAGGCTGTGGAACATGACAACCCCGACCTGGTGCTCGAGCGCGTGCTGCCGCTGGTCGAGGCGGTGGCACGCCGTTCTGCCTACCTGGTACTGCTCACCGAAAACCCCGGCGCCTTGCGCCGCCTGCTGACCCTGTGTGCCGCCAGCCCGTGGATTGCCGAGCAGATTGCCCGCTACCCGCTGCTGCTCGACGAACTGCTCAATGAAGGCCGCCTGTTCAGCCCGCCACTGGCGCCGGAGCTGGCCAGCGAACTGCGCGAGCGCCTGACGCGCATCCCCGAGGACGACCTGGAACAGCAAATGGAGGCGCTGCGCCACTTCAAGCTGGCCCACAGCCTGCGCGTGGCCGCCTCGGAAATCAGCGGCAACCTGCCGCTGATGAAAGTCAGCGACTACCTGACCTGGCTGGCCGAGGCCATCCTCGACCAGGTACTGGCCCTGGCCTGGCGCCAGACCGTGGCCCGCCACGGCCAGCCCAAGCGCAGCGACGGCAGCCTGTGCGACCCGGGCTTCATCATCATCGGCTACGGCAAGGTAGGTGGCCTGGAGCTGGGTCACGGTTCGGACCTGGACCTGGTATTCATCCATGACGGCGACCCGCAGGCGGAAACCGACGGCGCCAAGCCGATCGACAGTGCGCAGTTCTTCACCCGCCTGGGCCAGCGCATCATTCACCTGCTGACCACCCAGACCAACTCGGGCCAGCTGTATGACGTGGACATGCGCCTGCGCCCGTCAGGGGCCTCGGGCCTGCTGGTGAGTTCGCTGGGAGCGTTCGAGCGCTACCAGCAGAACGAGGCCTGGACCTGGGAGCATCAGGCCCTGGTGCGGGCCCGGGTGCTGGTGGGCTGCAAGCAGGTGGGCACGGCGTTCGAAGGCGTGCGCGCCAAGGTGTTGGGCCAGGCCCGCGACCTGGAAAAACTGCGCAGCGAAGTGAGCGAAATGCGCGCCAAGATGCGCGACAACCTCGGCACCAAGGCCACCGCAGCCGGTACCGCGGCAAACGCCTTCGAGGCCGGTGTGCCGTTCGATATCAAGCAGGATGCCGGCGGTATCGTCGATATCGAATTTATGGTGCAATACGCCGCTTTGGCCTGGTCCCACGACCACCCGGCCATACTCCGATGGACCGATAACATCCGCATTCTGGAAGAGCTGGAGCAGGCGGGTTTGATGCCGGCCAGTGACGCGGTGCTGTTGCGTGAAGTGTACAAGGCGTTCCGCTCGGCCTCGCATCGCCAGGCCCTGCAGAAGCAGGCCGGGGTTATCGATGCGGCGCAGTTTGCCGATGAACGCCGTGAGGTGCGGCGGATCTGGGGTGAATTGGGTTTGACCTGATACCGAGTTGGCTTCATTCGCGGGCATGCCCGCTCCCACAGGGAAAGCGCAGACCTAGAGGACCGTGCAATACCTGTGGGAGCGGGCGTGCCCGCGAATGGGCCATGTGAGTGGTACACTGTCCGCCACATAGCCTGAATATAAAGAGGGGAGGCCAGGCTGTACCGCAGCCTGTAGCCTCCCCGAGCGTTTCTGGACTAAGCATGAGAATACTGATCATTGGCCCCAGCTGGGTCGGCGACATGGTGATGGCGCAGACCCTGTTCCAGTGCCTGAAACAGCAGCACCCCGACTGCGTGATCGATGTGCTGGCCCCCGAGTGGAGCCGGCCGATCCTCGAACGCATGCCCGAGGTCCGTCAGGCCCTGAGCTTCCCGCTCGGCCACGGCGCACTGGAACTGGCCACGCGGCGGCGCATCGGCAAGTCCCTGGCCGGCCAGTACGACCAGGCCATCCTGCTGCCCAACTCGCTCAAGTCGGCGCTGGTGCCGTTCTTTGCCGGTATCCCCAAGCGCACCGGCTGGCGTGGCGAAATGCGCTTCGGCCTGCTCAACGACGTGCGCAAGCTGGACAAGGCCCGCTACCCGCTGATGATCGAGCGCTTCATGGCCCTGGCCTACGCGCCCGGCGCCGAGCTGCCGCAGCCGTACCCGCGCCCCAGCCTGCAGATCGAAGCGCAAAGCCGCGACGCCGCCCTGGCCAAGTTCGGCCTGGAGCTGGACCGCCCGGTGCTGGCGCTGTGCCCCGGTGCCGAGTTCGGCGAGGCCAAGCGCTGGCCTGCCGAGCACTACGCCACCGTGGCCGATGCGATGATCCGCCAGGGCTGGCAGGTGTGGCTGTTCGGCTCGAAGAACGATCACCCGGTTGGTGAGCAGATTCGCGACCGGCTGATCCCGGGCTTGCGTGAAGAATCGTCCAACCTGGCCGGCGAAACCTCGCTTGCCGAGGCTATCGACCTGATGTCCTGCGCCCATGCCGTGGTGTCCAACGACTCGGGCCTGATGCACGTGGCCGCCGCGCTGAACCGCCCGCTGGTGGCGGTGTACGGCTCGACCTCGCCAGGCTTCACCCCGCCGCTGGCCGAGCACGTGGAAGTGGTGCGCACCGGCATCGAGTGCAGCCCGTGCTTCGACCGCACCTGCCGCTTCGGCCACTACAACTGCCTGCGCTTGCTGGAACCGGGTAAAGTCATTGCTGCCCTGCACAGCCTGACCGGGCCGGACCTGATCGATACCGTGGCCGAGGTCGACTAAGTGCGGGTACTGATCATCAAGACTTCGTCGCTGGGTGATGTGATCCACACCTTGCCGGCGCTTACCGATGCCGCCCACGCCATCCCGGGCATCCGCTTCGACTGGGTGGTGGAAGAAGGCTTCGCCGAAATCCCCAGCTGGCACCCGGCGGTCGACCAGGTGATCCCGGTGGCCATTCGCCGCTGGCGCAAGAACCTCTGGCAAACCATCAAGAGCGGCGAGTGGAAGGCGTTCAAGCAACGTGTACGCGAGCGCAAGTACGACCTGGTGATCGACGCCCAGGGCCTGGTCAAATCGGCCTGGCTGACCCGCTACGTGAAGGCGCCGGTGGCTGGCCTGGACCGCTACTCGGCCCGCGAAGGCTGGGCCAGCCGCTTCTATGACCGGCGCCTGTCGGTTGCCACCGGCCAGCACGCGGTGGAGCGGGTACGCCAGCTGTTCGCCATGGCCCTGGCCTACGACCTGCCGGAAGGCATCGGCAACTACGGCCTCGACCTCGAGCGCCTGCAACTGCCGCCGGCCGCCCCCTATGTGGTGTTCCTGCATGGCACCACCTGGGCGACCAAGCACTGGCCCGAAGCCTACTGGCGCGAACTGGCCGAGCGCATGGGCCGGCGCAAGCTGGAAGTGCGCCTGCCGTGGGGCAACCCGGCCGAGAAGGCGCGGGCCGAGCGCATCGCCCAGGGCTTGAACAACTGCCAGGTGCTCCCCAAATTGAACCTTGCCGGCGTCGCACGCGTGTTGGCGGCGGCAAAAGCCTGCGTGGCGGTCGATACCGGCCTCGGCCACCTGGCGGCGGCACTCGATGTGCCCACCATTTCGCTGTTCGGCCCGACCAACCCGGGCCTGACCGGCGCCTACGGACGGACCCAGATTCACCAGGCCAGTGACTGGCCCTGCGCGCCCTGCCTGCAGAAAAAGTGCACCTACAAACCGAGCGCCGATGACCTGCGCCGGTTCGATCTGAAACGCGAGTGGCCATTGTGCTTCACTCGCCTGAATCCCGAGCATGTGGCGAGCCGCTTGAGCGCGTTGCTGCTGGCTGAGGATGTCCGTTGATGCAACTGGCTTTCGTGCTTTACAAATATTTCCCCTTCGGCGGGCTGCAGCGCGACTTCATGCGCATTGCCCTGGAATGCCAGAAGCGGGGCCACCAGATCCGTGTGTACACGTTGATCTGGGAGGGTGACATTCCGCCGGGCTTCGAAGTGCTGGTGGCGCCGGTGAAGGCGATTTTCAACCACCGCCGCAACGAGAAGCTCAGCGCCTGGATGGCCGCCGACCTGGCCAAGCGCCCGGTCGACCGCCTGATCGGTTTCAACAAGATGCCTGGGCTGGATGTGTACTACGCCGCCGACGGCTGCTTCGAGGACAAGGCGCAGACCCTGCGTGGCGGCCTGTACCGCCGCTGGGGCCGCTACCGGCACTTTGCCGAGTACGAACGTGCGGTGTTCGCCAAGGACGCCCATACCGAAGTGCTGATGATTTCCGAAGTGCAGCAGCCGCTGTTCATCAAGCACTACGGCACCCCGGTGGAGCGTTTCCACCTGCTGCCGCCGGGCATTTCCCAGGACCGCCGCGCGCCGGCCAACGCTGGCGAAATCCGCGCCGAGTTCCGCAAGGAATTCAACCTGGGCGATGACGACCTGCTGCTGGTGCAGATTGGCTCGGGCTTCAAGACCAAGGGCGTTGACCGCAGCCTCAAGGCCCTGGCCGCGCTGCCGTCGGCCCTGCGCAAGCGCACCAGGCTGATGGTGATCGGCCAGGATGACCCCAAGGTGTTCCAGCTGCAAAGCGCTACCTTGGGCCTGGGCGAGCAGGTGCAGTTCCTCAAGGGCCGCAGCGACATCCCGCGTTTCCTGCTGGGCGCCGACCTGCTGATCCACCCGGCGTACAACGAGAACACCGGCACGGTGCTGCTCGAGGCGCTGGTGGCCGGCCTGCCGGTGCTGGTGTCCAAGGTGTGCGGCTACGCCCACTACATTGCCGAGGCCGACAGCGGCCTGGTGCTGGACGAGCCGTTCGAGCAGGAACAGCTCAATGGTTACCTGCAGCGCATGCTCGAAGACCAACAGGCCCGCGCCAGCTGGTCGCGCAACGGCCTGGCGTTTGCTGAGACCGCCGATCTGTACAGCATGCCGCAGCATGCCGCCGACGTGATCCTGGGGCAGGAGTCCGCATGAAGCTGATACTGGCCGAACCGTTCAAGCGCCTGTGGGCCGGGCGTGATGCCTTCGATGCCGTGGAGGCGCTGCAAGGCGAGGTCTATCGCGAACTGGAAGGGCGCCGCACGCTGCGCACCGAGGTCGCTGGCGAGGGCTTCTTCGTCAAGATCCACCGCGGCATCGGCTGGGGCGAGATCTTCAAGAACCTGCTTACCGCCAAGCTGCCGGTGCTTGGCGCCGGCCAGGAATGGCAGGCCATCCAGCGCCTGCACCAGGTTGGCGTGCCGACCATGACTGCCGTCGCCTATGGCGAGCGTGGCAGCAACCCGGCCGCGCAGCATTCGTTCATCATCACCGAAGAACTGGCGCCGACCATCAGCCTGGAAGACTTCAGCATCGACTGGGTCAGGCAGCCGCCCGAGCCGCGCCTGAAGCGCGCGCTGATCGCCGAAGTGGCGAAGATGACCGGCGGCATGCACCGCGCCGGGGTCAACCACCGCGACTGCTACATCTGCCACTTCCTGCTGCACACCGACCGCCCGGTGACGGCGGACGACTTCAAACTGTCGGTGATCGACCTGCACCGCGCGCAGACCCGGGCGAAAATCAGCCGACGCTGGCGCGACAAGGACCTGGCCGCGCTGTACTTCTCGGCGCTGGACATCGGCCTGACCCAGCGCGACAAGCTGCGCTTCCTGCGCGGTTACTTCCAGCGGCCGCTGCGGCAGGTCCTGAAGGATGAAGCCGCGCTGCTCGCCTGGCTGGAGCGCAAGGCGCAGAAACTCTATGACCGCAAGCAACGTTATGGGGATGCACTCTGATGGCGGGGTGGACACTGGCGCCAGGCTATGAACACCTGGCGGCGGACTTCGGCAGCCTGGAAGCGGTATTTGCCCTGCAAGGCGAGCGCCTGACCCGCGACCCGATCAGCGAGGTGGTGCGTATCGAGCGTGACGGGGTCAATTACTACGTCAAGCGCTACACCGGGGCAGGCAAGCACATGCGCCGTTACCTGGGCCGGCCGCGGATCAAGGCCGAATGGCAGAACCTCAAGCAGTTCGACAAGTGGGGCATCCCCACTGCCGAAGTGGTGGCCTGGGGCCTGGAGCGCAATGGCCTGGCCTTTGGCCGGGGGGCCATGATCACCCGCGAACTGCCGCGCACCGAAGACCTGTCGGCGCTGGCCGAGCGCAACGATGCACGCCTGGCCGATCGCGCCTGGGTCGGGCATGTCAGCAGCCAGCTGGCGCGCCACACCCGGGTCATGCACCAGCACCACTTCGCCCACAACGACCTGAAATGGCGCAACCTGCTGGTCGACGACCAGGGCACGCTATTCTTCATCGACTGCCCCACCGGCGATTTCTGGCGCGGCTTCATGTGGCGGCACCGGATGATCAAGGACTTGGCGTGTCTGGACAAAGTGGCCAAATACCACCTGTCGGCAACCCAGCGCCTGCGTTTCTACCTGCAATACCGTGGCCGCGACCGGCTGAATGCGCGTGACAAGAAGCGCATTCGCCAGGTGGTGAGCTTTTTCGAGGGAAGGGAATGACCGATTACCTGGCCAGCGCGGACCTCGCGCTGCTCAAACGCCATGGCCTGGACGACTTCGAGGCGCTGTGGGCGCTGCAACTGGATGCCGTGGACGAACCGAACACCGGCCGCGGTGGCTGGAGCAGCGTGTTCCGCCTGGAGCTCGAAGGCAAGGGCTACTACCTCAAGCGCCAGAGCGACTACCTGACCCGTACCCTGCACCGGCCATTCGGCGAGCCGACCTTCGCCCGCGAATTCCGCAACATCAGCCGTTACCAGAAGCTGCAGATTCCGGCCTTGCAGGCGGTGTTCTATGGCGAGCGCAAGAAAGGCGGCACGCACCGGGCGATCCTGATGACTCGCGCCCTGGACGAATGGGCCGACCTCGACAGCCTGCTGGCCCAGTGGCCACAACTGAGCGATGCTGAACGCAATGGCGTCCTGCAGGCCTGCGGCCAGCTGGCGCGCACCCTGCACAGCGCCGGCCAGGTGCATGGTTGCTTCTACCCCAAGCACATCTTCCTGCGCCAGCGCCGCGAAGGCTGGGACGCGCAACTGATCGACCTGGAGAAGACCCGCCCCCTGCTGTTCGGCATGCGTGACCGTCTCAAGGACCTGGAGCCGCTGCTGCGTCGTGCCCCGGTCTGGAGCGAGCGTGATGTACGTACCTTGCTGGCCAGCTACCTGGCGCAGCCTGCCGATGGCACGCTGGTCGATACCTGGCTGCAACGCCTGACGCAACGCCGTCGTGAAAAAGAGGCCCGCTGATGCGTTTGTCTGAATTGAAAGAGGCCGGGCGCAGCCCCTCGTTGCCCCTGAGCATCACCCTGGCCGATGCTGCCGGCACGGCCGACCTGCAATTGCTCAGCCTGCTGCGCGTGCTGCCGGGCCAGCGCTATGTGGGCGCCGGCGTGTGGCGCGGTACCCCGGTGCTTGCCAAGCTGCTGGTCGGTGGTAACGCTGCACGGCATTTCCAGCGCGAACTGCAAGGCGTGAAGCTGCTGGCCGAGCAGGGCCTGACCACGCCGAAGCTGCTGGCCGACGGCCTCAAGGAAGGCGAGGGCGGCTGGCTGCTGTTCGAATTCCTCGACGGCGCCGAAAGCCTGGCCGATGCCTGGGCGGCAGTGGAGAGCTTGCCGGTACTGGCCGACGAGCAGCACCTGGTGCTGGGCGAGGCGCTCACCGCAGTGGCGCACATGCACGCCCGGGGCCTGTGGCAGGAAGACCTGCACCTGGACAACCTGCTGCGCCACGGCGGCAAGCTGTACCTGATCGACGGCGCCGGCATCAAGGCCGAAACGCCTGGCCAGCAGCTGTCGCGCCCACGTGTGCTGGAAAACCTGGGGGTGTTCTTCGCCCAGCTACCCAAGCGCCTGGAGCCGTTCATCGAAGAACTGCTGGTGCACTACCTGCTGGCCAACGCCGAGCATGCGCTGCCGCTGGAAGCCTTGCAGAAGCAGGTGGACAAGGTGCGCAGCTGGCGCCAGAAGGATTACCTGGAAAAGGCTGGTCGTGAATGCAGCCTGTTCAGTGTCGAGCGCAGCCTTTCGGGCTTGCGGGCAGTCCGCCGCGACGAGGCCGAAGCCATGTTGCCGGTGCTGGAGCAGGCCGACGCGTTGATCGACCAGGGCCACCTGTACAAGACCGGTGGTGCGGCCAGCGTGGCGCGCATCGAGGTTGGCGGCCGCACGCTGGTGCTCAAACGCTACAACATCAAGAACACCGCGCACTGGTTCAAGCGCTTCTGGCGCCCGAGCCGGGCCTGGCATTCCTGGATCGAAGGCCACCGCCTGGAATTCCTCGACATTGCCACGCCGCGTCCACTCGCGGTGCTGGAACAGCGGGTGATGGGGCTGCGAAGCCGTGCCTACCTGGTCACCGAGTATATCGATGGCCCAG
Organism: Pseudomonas sp. B8(2017); assembly: GCF_002113575.1. NCBI lineage: Bacteria > Pseudomonadati > Pseudomonadota > Gammaproteobacteria > Pseudomonadales > Pseudomonadaceae > Pseudomonas > Pseudomonas sp. B8(2017). Next base: position 222,306 of record NZ_NEIO01000006.1, read on the forward strand.
ACCTGGCCGAATGCTTCGCGCCCTACGTGGATAACGGCGATGCGCCCGAGGAGCAGGTGGATGCCCTGGTGCATGTGATGCAGCAGCTGATTCGCGAGCGTATCAGCCATGGTGACTTCAAGGGCCACAACCTGTTCTGGCACAACGGCCAGTGGTCGCTGATCGACCTCGACGCCATGTGCCAGCACGCCACCCAGCTCAGCTTCGCCCCGGCCTACGCCCGTGATCGGGCGCGGCTGCTGCGCAACTGGCCGAGTGGCAGTGCCTTGCATCAGCGGCTGGACCGGCTGCTGCCCAAGCTGGCCGAGTAATCCGCCGGCAGTGCCAGCCAGTCGCTGCTGCGGCCTGGCTGGCGCACGCGAATACGCCATTGGCCGCCCTGTTGGCGCAGTACTGCCCAGGCGTGGACTGCGCCCAGTGCCTTCTCGGGCAGCAGCAGATGGTAATGCCCGGCGAGCAGGTGCCGACGAACCGGCAACTGCTGGTCACCCAGCTGCAGATAGAGTTGCCCCCCGGCGTCGTGCAGGTCGGCTTCCCCTGCCACCGGTTCGCCCTCGAGCGGCGGTTGCAGGCGTACCTCTTCCAACAGCTGGGCTACGTCAGGTAGCCCGTCATGCCATAGCACGATGGAATCGACCACCCAATTGCCATTGCGCAGCCGTTTGATCGGCAGCTGCGCGTAGGCATCCGGCTGCCTGGGGTCGAGCACCCGCCAGCGATAGCCGTCGAAGTGGACGTTGTACAACCGCCCTTGGCTGTCCTTGACGAAGTAACGGTCCGGGCCTGGCACGCTGTTGATCTGTTCGTACACTTCCTCGCCATGAACCCCGTCGATCCGGTAGCGCAGCTTGCTCACGTCCACGGCCGCTTCGTGGGTTTTCGGCAGTGGGCGCGGGGGTTGCGGTGGCAGGCCGCGCATCGCCCTGCGCATGAGGGGCGAGCCAGCGAAACTGGACAACCCGTCGGCGCTGTGGCTCAAAGCGGCCATGGCGTGGTGGAAGGTTGCTGCGTAATCCTCTTTTTCCAGGGCTTCGAAGCCGTCCCACAGCGAAATCGACATACGGCCGAAGGCCAGGGCTGACATTGTCGGGGCCGGTAGCACGAGGCTGATCATGTCGAGAACCAGGCGCAGCGTCGACAGCCCGTACTCGCCGAGCAGCTCGCGGTTGCTGCGGCTGTTGGTATCGGCCTCGGCGATCATGGCGTGGACCTGGGCCTTGTAAAGGGCATCGAAGAGGTTGCCGTTGATCATTGGCCTTTGCACATATGGCCCGAGGCGGCCCTTGCGCACCAATTTGTCGAGCCGCTTGCCATCAGCCAGAGGCGCGCGCTGGATCAGGTACTTTCGCAAGGACGGCGTGCTGCGAAGGGTTCTGAGCAGCGCCCGGGTATCGGGGTATTCACGCCATGCGCGCCGGTCGGGTGCGTCCGGCGTATACAGCACCAGCGACGGGTGGTTGTCGCTTTCGGCGTTGAGCAGCAGCACCCCTTGCAGCGTGTGCCCGTCGATGATCAGCTGGCGCACCGCGATACGATGCTCATCGATGGTAGGGCGCCAATTGTTGTCGGGGTGGTCGGTGACGGCTTTGACCCAGCGATAGCCTCGCTCGTGGGTATCGTTCAGAAAGTGCCTGGCATAGCGGGCCTTGGCCGCCTCGGCGCGCATGCGGGCGCGGTTCATGTTGCCGTGGCATTGCATGCGCCAGCGCGCACCGGGAGACTCCAGCAGGTGGGTTCGCAGGTAGCGGATGTAGCCACTGCCGGCGTCAAGCTCGCGCACCAGGCGCTTTACCCCTTCCGCGGATATCGATTCCAGCGTGGAACCGTCTTCGTGGTGTATTCGGGCAGTCAGCCAGTAATCGACGTCGAACCAGCCGATGTTCAGCAGGGCCAGCTCGTCCAGGCGGTAGGTGGTGGTTACCAGCTCGATGGTGCCACCGACATGGCGACGGTTGGCAACGGCCACGTAACCCGAAGGTGCCAGCGGGTTGATCAGCGGGCCGGTGCGGTGTGCAAGCGTGACGGTTATGCAGACTTTTTCGGCAGGCAAGTCGATGGAGAATTCGCGCCGCAGCGCCTTGCCAAGGCGTTCACGCACCCATGCCAGCAGGTGGTGGCGATTGCCGAACGCCTCCAGGGTCAAAAGGCCGGGTGCAGCAGCCTGGGTGATGGCCCCGGCGAGCTCCTGGATCGTTTGCATGATGTGCGTCAGGCTTTGCGTGGAGCTCTGGCGCAGCCAAGCGGGAAGGTGTTTTTCCAGCAGCAGCGCATAACGGGTGGACAACGCATATTGGCTGCCCATGAGAGCGGTCAGTGACCCCTGTTTGGACAGGGTGCTTTTCAGTGCCGGCAGATCCGGGTTCTGGTCAAGCGCCCAGGCGGCGTGCCAGGCGATGGTGAGCCGTTGATGCTGCGCGTCGATCACGTCAGTGGCCTGTTGCTCGACCAGGTCGCCGGTAAACCACTCGTAGCGCAGCCGGTCGGCACACCGGACCAGTTGCTGGTCCTGCAGGCGGGGTAGCAGTTGCAGCATTGGCCGGCTTTGCATGGGGTCGTCCAGGCGCTCGCACAGCTCCCTGTGCAGTTCGGCCAGGTTGGCGAAGCCTTCAACGCCATGAGAAACGCTGCACAGCAGTGCCTGGCCTGTGGCTGTTGCGGGCTCGGCAATGGCCCCTTCCGGTGCTTCTGCCACCAGTACCAGCACGCCGGGTAACGGCAACCGGCCATGGGGGCTTGAACGGTTGAATACCGGCCGATAAACCTGCGCCCGGTGGGTGTCTGGCAGGTGGTTGCGCTGCCAGGGTAGCGGCAGCTCCAGGGAGGTGCGCAGCAGGCTGATGTGGCTGTAGTCCAGGGTCTGGTCGGCGAGGCGCAGTTCCAGTTCGGCCAGAAGTTGCTCATGACGCAGTTCGCGCAGTTGCCGGACGCGACTGTGGCCTGCTTCGACAGGGTCGTTCCAGAACGCTGCCAGGTCACCGAAAAAACGCTGACGCATGGCGGCCGGTTCCGTTTCGCCCGCCAGTTCGGGTTTGCCTTGCTCAAGGGCGATGAGTTGTTGATCGAGCGCTTCGAGGCGCTGCAAAGGTGTCATGGTATGGCTCCTTGGAAAATGGGAGCCAACCATGTCGCGGCAAAAGAGGGTGCGGGTATTACCCGGTTACTGCCGTGGACGAGGGTAGAAACCTTGCAGGCCGAGAGCCGCCGACACCCCCAGGCCGAGCCAGGCCAGGCTGTCCCAGACCCCGTCCCCCAGCAAGGCGGCAAACAGCCCCACGGCAGTGAGCAGGGCCATGACCATTGGCCAGACGAAGATGCGCCAGGTCGGCTGTGACTTGTGGCTCATGCCCGCGCCTCCCGCTTCGTGCGTTGTTTGCCCCACCACAGGTACAAGCCGCTGCCGAGGACGATGATGGTCAGCACATCGAGTAGCGCCCACAGGACTTGCATTGGCCGGCCGCCGTAGTCGCCGAAGTGCAGTGGTTGCGACAGGCCCATGGCATCCATGTACCAGGGGCGTTCGCCGACGGCGGTCACCGTTAGTGTTCGCGCATCGATCAGCACGGGCGTGAGTAGGTGCGAGGTCAGGTGCGTGGCGCCCTTCATGAACACCGCATAGTGGTGCTCACTGGAAAAGCGTGTGCCGGGGAAGGCGATGAAGTCCGGGCGCATGCCGGGGGTGGCCTGTTCGGCGATGGTCAGCAGGTGGGTGGCCGGGGCGCGTTCGGTGAGCGGTGGGGCATCACGGTATGGGGCAACCATGGCGGCCAGGCTGTCGTTGCGCCAGGCGGCGATGACCAGGTCCGACAGCGCGCTGATGACACCGGTCACGCCTACCGTCAGTGCCCAGGCCAAGGTGACCACGCCGACCAGGTTGTGCAGGTCGAGCCAGCGCAGGCGACGGGATTTGCCGTGGCGCACCGTGCCGAAGTCCAGACGGCGCATGAACGGTGCATAGAGCACGGTGCCGGAGATGATCGCCACGACGAACAGCACGCCCATGAAGGCCAGCAGCAGCTTGCCGGGCAGGCCGGCGAACATGTCCACGTGCAGGCGCAGCATGGTCATCATGAAGCCGCCGTTGGCGGCCGGCATGGCCACGGCTTCACCGGTGCGGGCGTCGAGCATGAAGGTGTGCGACGAATTGGGTTCGGTGCCGGCGGTGGCGGCGGTTATGGCCACTACGCCGTTGGCTTCGTCCTCGTCGTAGCCGAAGTACTGCATGACCTCGCCGGGTCGGTGCTGCTCGGCCTTGATCACCAACTGCTGCAGGTCGAGGTGTGGTGTATCGGCTGGCATTTCCCGCAGTTCGGGGGCGTCGCCGAGCAGGTGTTCGAGTTCGTGGTGGAAGATCAGCGGCAGGCCGGTGACTGCCAGCAACAGCAGGAACAGGGTGCAGACCAGGCTGCTCCAGGTGTGGATTACCGACCAGCGGCGGATGGTTGGGCTTTTCATCACGGTACCGATTTTTGCCTGTTGGAAGCTGGGGCTGCTGCGCAGCCCTTTCGCGACACAAGGCCGCTCCTACAGGGGAGCACGTTTTCCTGTAGGAGCGGCCTTGTGTCGCGAAAGGGCCGCAAAGCGGCCCCCGTTCACTCAGAACTTGTAATTGACACTGGCCACCACGTTGCGCTCGTCGCCGTAGTAGCAGTAGTAACCGTCACAGGTAGACAAGTAGTCCTTGTTGAACAGGTTCTTCGCATCCACGGCTACGGTCACTCCCTTGAGAGTGCTGTTCAGGCGGCCCAGGTCGTAGTGCACCGATGCGTCGTAGACGGTGTAGGACCCCACATGCCCCCAATCGGTGTTAGTGGTATTACCGTAGGTATCGCCCACGTAGCGCACGCCAACGCCGACCCCAAACCCATCCAGTGGTCCGCTGTGCCAGGTGTAGTCAGCCCAGGCAGTGGCCTGGTTGCGCGGCACCTGCGCCATGCGCTTGCCTTTTTCGTCACTGGTGCCTTTGATGATTTCGCTGTCGTTGTAGGTGTACGAACCCACCAGTTTGAGGTTCTCGGTCACATCCGAGGTAGCCTCCAGCTCCAGGCCTTTGACACGCACTTCGCCAACCTGGCGGGTTACACCACCCTCGGTCACCGACATGTTCTCCTGCGTCAGGTCGAACACAGCAGCGGTGAACAGGCTATTGCTGCCTGGTGGCTGGTACTTGATGCCCAGTTCGTATTGCTTGCCTTCGGTCGGTTTGAAGGCATCGGTGCTGTTGACGGTGGAGCCGGTGGCAGCCTGGAACGACTCGGCATAGGAGATGTAAGGCGTCAGGCCGTTATCGAATACATAGCTGAGTGCTGCGTTACCACTGAATTTCTTGTCGCGTTGGGTGTTGGTGGCGTCGCCTTTGTTGTGGAAGGTGGTGCCGGTGTGCACCCAGTCCTCACGGCCACCAAGGGTCAGGCGCCAATTGTCCAGGGCCATCTGGTCCTGGATATACAGGCCGGTCTGCTGGGTTTTCTGGTCGTAGTCGTACATGTCGAAGTACTGAACGTTCGAGAAATCCTGACCGTAGATTGGGTTGTGGATATTGCTCGGTGGCACACCAGCCGAGCCCCAGCGCCAGCGGGCATTGCTGTCCGAGCGCTGGTGGTCGAGACCCAACAGCAGGGTATGGGCAACCTGGCCGGTCTGGAAGTCGGCCTGGAAGTTGTTGTCCAGGGCGAACTGGGAGATGTCCTCCTCGACGATACCGGCAGTGCGTTGCACGGTGCCATCGGCGCTGACAGCTTCGTCCGGGCCGGCTGGCCAGATCGAACCACCGGCGGTAATGCCCTTGAAGTCCAGTTCGTTACGCGCGTAGCGCAGGTTCTGACGGAACTGCCAGGTATCGTTCAGGCGAGTCTCGAACGCATAGCCCAGGTGGTAGTAGGTGCGGTCGTAGGACTCCCAATCCGGGTCGCCCAGGTTCTTGTGGTGCGAAATCTTGCCTGCGGGGCTATCCAGCTTGGTGCCTTGCAGTGGCAGGAACTGGCCGGTGATGCCGGTGTCATCGCGGGTGTACTGGCTGATGAACGTCAGCTTGGTATCGTCGTTGATGTTCCAGGTCAGGCTGGGCGCGATGTTGTAGCGCTTGTCCGGGATGTGGTCTACCGGCGCACCGCTGTCACGCACGGTGCCGCTCACTCGGTACAGGAACTGGCCTGCATCGTCGAGCTTGCCGGTGCTGTCGAAGTTGATCTGCTTGTGGTTGTTGCTGCCAACCTGGGCTTCGACTTCGTGGCTGCTTTCCAATTGCGGCCGACGGCTGGTCATGTCCAGCAGGCCGCCTGGTGGAGTCTGGCCGTAGACCGAAGAAGCCGGGCCGCGCAGCACGGCGATGCGCTCCAGGTTCCAGGGCTCGATCTTGGGGGTGGCGTAGTTGCCCTTGGGCAATGGCAGGCCATCGAGGAACTGGGTAGGCTCAAAACCACGTACCAGCAACCAGTCGCTGCGCGAGTCGGAGCCATAGCCGCTGCTTTGCACGCCAGCGGTGTAGCGAAGGGCATCGTTCAGGCTGAGCACCGGCCGGTCTTCCATCTGCTGGCGGGTGATCACGCTTACCGAGCGGGGGAGTTCGGCGATGGCGGTGTCGGTCTTGGTGCCAGCTGCTGTCCGGGCCGCGGTGTAACCTTCTACCGGCCCCCAGGCGCTTTCATAGTTGGAAGTCGCATTGATCGCAGTCTCCGGCAACGCCAGTGTCCCTTCCGGCGTAGCCACCAGGCTGTAACTGCCCACGCTGCTTTGCTGCAGCTGCAGGCCGGTGCCGCGCAGGGCGGCCTGCAGGGCACCAAGGCCATCGTACTGCCCGCTCACCGGGGCCGAGGTGCGACCACTGACCAGTGCCGGGTCGATGGCCAGGGTAATGCCGGACTGGCTGGCGATCTGGTTGAGAGTGGTGGCCAGCGGGGCGCTGGGCAGGTCGTAGGCGCGCTGAGCGGATTGCTCGGCGGCGAACAGGGCAGGGCTGGCCAATGGCGCGGCCACGGCGATGGCCAGGGCCATCAGGCTGGGGCGCAGGATACGATCAACAGCACGGAACATGCAGCGGCTCCTCGACGGATAAGTGCTTTCTGCTTCCTTGCCGAGCGAGATTTGAAAAGTGACAGGGCGAATCTGAAAAAAATTGAGAATTATTTGAAATTGGTTTTTGCCTGTACCGGCCCTTTCGCGGGCTTGCCCGCTCCCACAGGTACCACACAGGTTTCAAGCACGGTGGGGTACTTGTGGGAGCGGGCAAGCCCGCGAAGAGGCCGGTACAGGTTTATTTGGGAACGACGGTCACCCACCACGGCGTATGCCGCTCGACCTTCACCGGCAGTGCCGGCACCAGCGACGACAGCGCCAGGTCGGTGTCGGTCAGCGGGAAGCTGCCGGTCACCCGCAGGTCGGCGACTTGCTCGTCCACCCCAAGGTAACCGCTGCGGTACTGGCCGAGCGCGGCCAGCAGGTCAGCCAGGCGCACGTTGTCCACCACCAGCATGCCGCGGGTCCAGGCGTCGGCACCGGCTGGCACCGTGCCGATCCGGCCAAGGCCGTTAGCGTTCATCAGCACCTGCTGGCCTTCGCGCAGCACCTGTTCGTCGCCGCTGTTCAGCGGCATGGCGGCGACAGAGGCTTGCAGCACTTCGAGGCGCGTGCCGTCGTCCTCGCGGCGTACCAGGAAGCGCGTGCCCAATGGGCGCAGGCGGCCATCGTCGGTGCGCACCAGCAGCGGGCGCGGGTCCTGATGGCCGGTTTCGACCGAAATCTCGCCCTGGTGCAGCACGATCACCCGTTGCTCGCCGGCGTAGTCGATATCCACGGCAGAGTGGCTGTTCAGGCTCAGCAGGGTGCCGTCTTCCAGGCGCAGGGTGCGCAGCTCGCCGGTGGCGGTACGCTGGTCGGCCAGCCAGTAGCTCGGTGCCAGCGATGGTGCGCCGACCCAGGCCAGCAGCGAGCCCAAAAGAAACATGCCGGCCAGCCCGCCGCCAACCTTGCCGATACGTCGGCGCAGGCCGGCGCGCGATTGCAGCAGGGCCTGGCGTGCCGGGCCGGCAGCGGCGCTCACGCGCTGGTCCATGGCGCCGAGCTGGCGCCAGGCGCGGGCGTGCTCCTCGCTGGCGGCATGCCAGCGCATGAATTCGCTGCGCTCGTCGGGTGTGCCGCTGCTGTTGTCGAGGCTGAGTTTCCAGGCAATGGCAGCTTCCAGCACCCGCGACGAAACCGGTGCACTGCTCACGTCGGCTCCCCGTACAGGGCCACGTAGCACTGGCGCATGCCCTGGGCGATGTACTGGCGCACCCGCGACACCGAAACCCCCATGCGCTCGGCGATTTCGGCATGGCTCATACCGTCCAGGCGATTGTGCAGAAATGCTGCGCGGGCCTTGCTCGACAGCTTGCCGAGCAGGCGGTCGATGGCCTTGAGGTCCTCGAGGATCAGGTGCTGCACTTCCGGGGAAGGTTGTTCGGCTTCCGGCATCAGGGCCAGTTCGGCCAGGTAGGCCTGTTCCAGCGCGGCGCGGCGGAAGTGGTCGAACATCAGGCCCTTGGCCACGGCGGCCAGGAATGCGCGGGGTTCGCGGGGCGTATCCAGTTGCTCACGGCCGAGCAGGCGCACGAAGGTGTCCTGGCTCACGTCTTCGGCACGTTGGCGGCAGGCCATGCTGCGTTGCAGCCAGGCGAGCAGCCAGCCGCGGTGGTCGCGGTACAGCGCACCGACCAGATCGGCGTGTGGGCTCTGTGCAGAAGACAAGCAGCGTCCCCCCGGAACGAATGCATTAACTAACGATAATTATTCGCGATTGTTGCAGAGGGGAGGGGGTGGGTGCAATGGACGCTTATCGGATGGCCATCATGAAAAAGGCAGGTGGCCAATCGCCGGCAAGCCAGCTCCCACAGGAAACGCGTTGATTCTGGAACTTGTGCAGTACCTGTGGGAGCTGGCTTGCCGGCGATTGGCCCTGTCAGGTCAATACAAATCTACAGGCCGTGGTTGTGCACCTTGCGCCTGCGCCACCCACGCAGCCGCTGCTCCAGCTGCAGCGGGCTGTCCAGCTGCTGGCGCCGGGCCTGGCTGAACAGGATCAGCGCCAGCTCGGCGGTCACCAAGGCATCGGCGCTGGCATGATGGCGCTCCTCTACCTGCAGGCCAAACCGCGCCACCCAGTCATCCAGCCCGGCCTCGCGCAGCACTGTGTCGGGGTTGAGCATCGGTGCCAGCTCGGCAACATCCAGGAAGGGCGAGTGCAAGCGATAGCCCAGGCTTTCCTTCAGCGCACGAGCCAGCATGCGCTGGTCGAACGGCGCGTGGAATGCCAGCACCGGGCTATTGCCAATGAAGTCGAGCAGATCGAGCAAGGCCTCGGCCGGGTCGCAACCGGCAGCCAGGGCACTCGGGCCCAGGCCATGGATCAGCACGCTGGCGTTGGTCTTCTGCAAAGGCCGGTGCAGGGTGCGTTCGAACTGCTGGGCAAAGTCGATGGCGCCATCTTCGATGGCCACGGCGCCAACCGACAGCACCTGGTCACGGTTGGGGTTCAGGCCGCTGGTCTCCAAATCGAGCACCACCCAGCGCTGCTCGCGCAGGGTACACACCCCCAGGGGCGCGGCCTTGGGCAGCCGGGCCAGGCGCTGGCGCGTGGCATGGTCCAGTTCGGGCGCACTGGGGCGCAACCAGGCGAACAGGCTCATAGCTGGTACCGCAAGGCCAGGCTGCTTTGCAGGCGCTGGGCCTGGCGCAGGGACTCGCGCAGGATGCGCCGGTCCAGGTGGTTGAGGCTGTCCGGGTCCAGGCGGTTGGAATAGGGCAGGTTGTCGCGGGTCTGGCGCTGGTGCTGCTGCATGCGGGTTTGCTGGATGAAGTGGTAGGCCTCTTCATACGCTGCGCCGTCCAGTGCCTCGATCACGCCCTTGGCCACCAGCTGGCGCAGGCGTTCCAGGGTATTGCAGGCACCGATGCCGTTGGCCAGGGCCAGCAGCCGGGCACCATCGACGAAGGGCGTCAGGCCCTGGACCTTGAGGTCGAGGGTAGCGGCCTTGTCGTTGCCCTGGCGGGTCAGCACGAACTCGCGCAGGCGGCCCACCGGCGGGCGCTGGCGCAGGGCGTTGTCAGCCATCATGCGCTGGAAGATGCGGTTGTCGGCCACCTGCTCGAGCAGGCCTTGGCGCAGCTGCTCGCAACCTTGCTCGTCGCCCCACACTACGCGCAGGTCGAAATAGATGCTCGAGCCCAGCAGGTTCTCCGGGCTGGCTTCACGGACAAAACCGGCAAAACGCCGCGCCCACTCACTACGCGAAAGGCACAGCTCGGGGTTGCCGGCCATGACGTTGCCCTTGCACAGGGTGAAGCCGCACTGGGCCAGGCACTGGTTGATGTATTGCGCCAGCGGCAGCAGGCGGGCGCGGATGGCGTCGGCTTCGGCGCTGTCGGCGGCTTCGAAGAGGATGCCGTTGTCCTGGTCGGTGTGCAGGGTTTGTTCACGTCGCCCTTCGCTGCCAAAGCACAGCCAGCTGAACGGCACGCCCGGGTCACCGCGCTCGGCCAGCGCCAGTTCGATCACCCGGCACACGGTGTGGTCATTGAGCAGGGTGATGATCTGGGTGATCTGCGTGGAGGACGCGCCATGGGCCAGCATGCGCTCGACCAGTTGGCTGATTTCGCCGCGCAGCGAGACCAGGGTATCCAGGCGTGGCGCATGGCGGATGGTGCGCGCCAGGTGCACCAGGTCGACCCGTTGCAGGGAGAACAGGTCGCGCTCCGAAACCACACCGCACAGGCGTCGGTTTTCCACCAGGCATACGTGGGCGATATGCCGCTCGGTCATGGCCATGGCTGCGTCGAAGGCGCTGGCCTGGGGGCTGAGGTAGAACGGCTGGGCGGTCATGTGCCGCGCGATGGGCGCGCCCAGGTCGGCATCGGCCGCCGCCACCACCTGGCGCAGGTCGCGCAGGGTGAAGATACCGGTGGGGTAGCGCTGCGGGTCGACCACCACGATGCTGCCGACCTGCTGCTCGTGCATCAGCCGCACGGCGTCGCGCAGGGGCGTGTCGGGGCTGCACACCACCGGGTGGCGCATGGCCAGTTCACCCAGTGGCGTGTTCAGCGAATACTGGGTGCCGAGGGTTTCCACCGCGCGCTGGCGTACCTGCTGGTTGACCTGGTCGAGCAGGCTGCTGACCCCGCGCAGGGCAAAATCCCGAAACACTTCCGACATCGAGAACACGCGGATGAACGCGGCCTTGTTCAGCTGCAGGCAGAAGGTGTCCTCACCGGCCAAGTGCTCGGTACGGGTCGCTCGCTCGCCGAGCAGGGCAGCCAGCGGGAAGCATTCGCCGCTGGTGATTTCGAAGGTGGTCTCCACACCAGGCTTGACCAGGTGCTGGCGCTCACCCACCACGCGGCCCTGCTTGACGATGTAGAAGTGCTCGACCGGCCCGTCGGCAGGTTTGACGATGCTTTCGCCGCTGGCATAGAAGCGCAGCTGGCACTGTTCGACCAGGTAGGCCAGGTGGCTGTGTTCCATCTGGTTGAACGGCGGAAAACGCTGCAGGAACTGCAGGGTGCCCTGGATGTTCTGCAGCACTGCTGTCCTGCCCGCCTGGGTGTAGGCGTCCTTTTTGCTCATGAAACTGACCGTATCGCTATGCCGAACTATATATATCTATATATAGGTGCCGGCCATGTTGTTCTCTGCCTCCATGGTCGGCTTGCGGCGGGGTGGTGCCCATTGGACGTAAGTCTATGAGCGCCCCTGTCAAAGACCCGACGAAAGGCCAGCCGGGTTACGCAAGTTCTGCGGTCCTAATGCTGAAGCGGAATTTTTTTGACGAGATGAGCATGCCTGAGCAACACGACATCCTGAGCGACGCCGAGCGCGAGGCATTGGCAGTCGTAAGTGCGCCTGTGGCAGCCAAGCCACTGGTGCTGGTGGTGGATGACAATGCGGTGAATCGTGAGGCGCTGATCCTGTACCTGAAAAGCCGGGGGATCGACTGTGTCGGAGCGGATGGGGCCGAGGAAGCCAGGCTATACCTGCACTACCAGCAACGAATCGGCTTGATGATCACGGATTTGCGCATGCAGCCCGAGGATGGCCTGGACCTGATCCGGCAGATTCGCGAGTCGGAACGGGCGGCGTTGTCGATCATCGTGGTGTCGGGCGACACCGATGTGAAAGAGGCGGTGGATGTGATGCACCTGGGGGTTGTGGATTTTCTGCTGAAGCCGGTCGATCTGGACAGGTTGCTGGAGCTGGTGAAGAAAGAACTGAAGATCGAGTAGTGCAGGATTGGGGCTGCTTTGCAGCCCTTTCGCGACACAAGGCCGCTCCTACAAGTACCGCGCAAGGCTGAGGTCTGGCGCGTGCTTGTAGGAGCGGCCTTGTGTCGCGAAAGGGCCGCAAAGCGGCCCCTGTCGCAGATGTCGCTTACAACCCGTTACGCGCCTTGAACTCGCGGCGACGGCGGTGCAGTACCGGCTCGGTATAGCCGTTCGGCTGCTTGCCACCTTCCACCACCAGCTCTACCGCAGCCTGGAACGCGACGTTGTCGTCGAAGTTCGGTGCCATCGGGCGATACAGGGCGTCGCCGGCGTTCTGCTGGTCGACAACCACGGCCATGCGCTTGAGGCTTTCCAGCACCTGCTCCTGGCTGACCACGCCATGGCGCAGCCAGTTGGCCAGCAGCTGGGCCGAGATGCGCAGGGTGGCGCGGTCTTCCATCAGGCCGACGTTGTTGATGTCCGGCACCTTCGAGCAACCCACACCCTGGTCGATCCAGCGCACCACGTAGCCGAGGATGCCCTGGGCGTTGTTGTCCAGTTCGTTGCGGATCTCTTCGGCCGACCAGTTAGTGTCGGCGGCCAGCGGGATGGACAGGATGTCGTCCACCGACGCCGGGGTGCGCGAAGCCAGTTCACGCTGACGCGCCTGTACGTCCACCTTGTGGTAGTGCAAGGCATGCAGGGTGGCGGCGGTCGGCGACGGCACCCAGGCGGTGTTGGCACCGGCCAGCGGGTGGGCGATCTTCTGCTCGAGCATGGCCGCCATCAGGTCGGGCATGGCCCACATGCCTTTGCCGATCTGCGCACGGCCTTGCAGGCCGGTGGCCAGGCCGACGTCGACGTTGTTGTTCTCGTAGGCACCGATCCACTTCTCGTTCTTCATGGCGCCCTTGCGCACCACGGCGCCGGCTTCCATCGAGGTGTGGATTTCATCGCCGGTGCGGTCAAGGAAGCCGGTGTTGATGAACACCACGCGCTCGGCGGCGGCCTTGATGCACGACTTGAGGTTGACCGTGGTACGGCGCTCCTCGTCCATGATGCCGACCTTGACGGTGTTGCGCTTCATGCCCAGCAGGTCTTCGACCTGGCTGAAGATCTCGGCGGCGAAGGCTACTTCCTCCGGGCCGTGCATCTTCGGCTTGACGATGTACACGCTGCCGCTGCGGGTGTTCTTGCGGCTGGTGTTGCCATTGAGGTTGTGCAGGGCGATCAGGTTGGTGAACAGGCCGTCCTGGATGCCTTCGGGGATTTCGTTGCCTTGGGCGTCGAGGATCGCCGGGTTGGTCATCAGGTGGCCAACGTTGCGCACGAACAGCAGCGAGCGGCCGTGCAGGGTCACGCTGCCGCCGTTGGGCGCGGCGTACTCGCGGTCCGGGTTCATGGTGCGGGTGAAGGTCTTGCCACCCTTGCTCACGCTTTCGGCCAGGTCGCCTTTCATCAGGCCCAGCCAGTTGCGGTAGACGATCACCTTGTCGTCGGCGTCGACGGCGGCAACCGAGTCTTCGCAGTCCATGATGGTGGTCAGCGCCGATTCCATCAGGATGTCTTTCACGCCGGCGGCGTCGGTGCTGCCGACCGGGGTGCTGGCATCGACCTGGATTTCGAAGTGCAGGCCGTTGTGCTTGAGCAGCACAGCAGTCGGCGCGGCGGCATCGCCATGGAAGCCGATCAGCTGGGCGTCGTCGCGCAGGCCGCTGTTGCTGCCACCTTTCAGGGCAACTACCAGCTTGCCGCCTTCGATGCGGTAGCCGGTGGAGTCGACGTGCGAGCCGGCCGCCAGTGGCGCGGCTTCGTCGAGGAAGGCGCGGGCGAAGGCGATGACCTTGTCGCCACGTACCTTGTTGTAGCCTTGGCCTTTCTCGGCGCCGCCTTCATCGCTGATGGCATCGGTGCCATACAGCGCGTCGTACAGCGAACCCCAACGGGCGTTGGCGGCGTTCAGGGCAAAGCGGGCGTTCATCACCGGTACGACCAGCTGCGGGCCGGCCATGTGGGCGATTTCTTCGTCCACGTTCTGGGTGGTGGCCTGGAAATCGTCGGCTTGTGGCAGCAGGTAGCCGATTTCCTGGAGGAATGCTTTGTAGGCTACGGCGTCGTGGGCCTGGCCTTTGCGTGCCTGGTGCCAGGCGTCGATCTTGGCTTGCAGCTCGTCGCGCTTGGCGAGCAGGGCTTTGTTCTTTGGAGCGAGGTCATTGATGATCTTCTCTGCACCCGCCCAGAACTGCTCGGCGACGATGCCGGTCCCTGGGATGGCTTCGTTGTTCACGAAGTCGTACAGGACCTTGGCGACCTGAAGGCCACCGACTTGAACGTATCCAGTCATTGCTTGCCTCACTCTGCTCAGCTATTTCGCTCTTCTGTATTAAGCCTGTAGCGCTTCTCTAAACACGGCACCAGTGCATGCCCCCGAGTAAAGCCCCGAGCGCGGCTGGGTGCGGCCTGCCAGACCGGCTGGCAGACAGTGTGCGTATTTTCACAGGCGCCTTGGCAGACATCCAAACGACGTTTTGTAGTCCGCGCCACGGGATACTACATGAAGCAGTAGGCGGGGCAAAATCAGACTAAAAGCGCCGTTATGCGACCCGTTGGTCGCGTATGGTCACGCTGGGAGTGAGTATGTTCGCAAAAAACAGGTGGATTGTTCCAGATAAATCTTGAAACAGTACACGATTCGTTATGCGGATTGCCCTGCGGCAGGTTGCCGCGCCTTGCCTATACTGAGTCGATCCCCCGATTTTCTGCCGCACGGCGCGGTCCGACACGAGGAAGGGCTTGTGGATCATCTTGTACTGACTGTGATTGCCCCTGACAAGGCCGGCCAGGTCGAGCGCATTGCCCAGTGCATCGCCGACCACAGTGGCAACTGGCTGGAAAGCCGCATGTCGCGCATGGCCGGGCAGTTTGCCGGCATCCTGCGGGTGGCGGTGCCGGCGGAAAACTACGACGAGCTGGTTGCTTCGCTGCAGGGGTTGGTCCGATATGACATTCGCGTGCTGATCGCCGAGAGCGGCATCGAGCCGTCGTGTACCTGGAAGCCGATTGCCATGGAGCTGGTAGGTAATGACCGGCCGGGGATCGTGCGTGATATCACCCGCTTGCTGGCGGACCTGGGGGTGAACCTTGAGCGGTTTACCACTGAGGTGCGGCCGGCGCCCATGAGCAGCGAGCCACTGTTCCATGCCGATGCCTTGCTGGCATTGCCGTTGACCCTGTCGCTGGAGGATTTGCAGCAGAAGCTGGAGAGCCTGGCGGACGACTTGATGGTGGAGTTGAAGCTGCGGCCGGAGGATTGATCCGAGATTGCCGGGGCCGCGAAGCGGCCCCCCCTGCGGTTATCCCGATATCACGGGGAAGGCCCTGTGGATAACCTGGGGGTTCCCCTCTCCAGCCCAGGCCGCGCGCGCCTTGCACGGCTTTGATCAAAAAACACTCAGAAATCAGCAGCTTGTGCACAAAGCACGGGGACGAGGGTGTGGATAACCTTTGGAGATGTCTCTGCAGGCCACGAATCATAAGGCCTGCAGAGTTATGATCATTTTTTGATCAGCTGCGCTTGCGCAAACTGACCCACGCATCGACGCTGTAAATCGCCAAACCCGCCCAGATGAACATGAACGCCACCAAGTTACTCGACGACAAGTGCTCATCGAACAGCAGCACCGCCTGCAGCAGCACCAGGGTCGGCGCCAGGTACTGCAGGAAGCCCAGCGTGGTATACGGCAAGTGCCGCGCGGCAGCGTTGAAGCACACCAGCGGCACCAGTGTCACCGGCCCCGCAGCCATCAGCCACAACGCTTCGCTGCTGGTGTAGAACGCGCCCTGGGCACTTGTCGCCGCCGGGTGCAGCAACAGCCAGCCAAGGGCCAGCGGTACCAGCATCCAGGTTTCCACCACCAGGCCCGGCAGTGCCGCGACCGGTGCCTGTTTGCGAATCAGCCCATAGAAGCCGAAGCTCAGCGCCAGTACCAGCGACACCCACGGCAGGCTGCCCACCTGCCACACCTGCTGGGCCACACCCACGGCGGCCATGGCCACGGCCAGCCACTGCAGGCGGCGCAGGCGCTCGCCGAGAATCAGCATGCCCAGCAGCACATTGATCAGTGGGTTGATGTAGTAACCAAGGCTGGCCTCGAGCATGCGCCCGTTGTTCACCGACCATACGTAGGTCAGCCAGTTGCCGGCGATCAGCGCCCCGCTCAGGGCCAGGATGCCCAGCCGGCGCGGGTTGTCACGCAGTTCACGCCACCAGCCCGGGTGTTTCCACACCAGTAGCAGCAACGAGCCGAACAAAGCCGACCAGAGCACCCGGTGGACAATGATCTCCACCGCCGGGACGCTCTGGATTGCCTTGAAGTACAGGGGGAACAGCCCCCAGATGATGTAGGCGCTGAGGCCCAGTAGGTACCCGCGACGCGGGTTTGCGGCGTGCATGCAGAATCCTTGCTTAGGTAGCTAAATAAAGCGACGCCTATTGTAGACAGAGGTGGGCGTGCTTCTAGAACAATTTCAGCGGCGCTTCATCCAGTGCGGCCATTTGCTCGCGCAGGGCGAGAATCTGGTCTCCCCAGTAGCGTGGCTGGCCGAACCAGGGGAAGCTCGGCGGGAATGCCGGGTCGTCCCAGCGCCGCGCCAGCCAGGCGCTGTAGTGCAGCTGGCGCAGGGCGCGCAGGGGCTCGATCAGGGCCAGCTCGCGCGGGTCGAAGTCGTGGAACTCGTTGTAGCCGTCGATCAGTTCGGCCAGTTGCCCCAGGCGCTCCTCGCGGCTGCCGGCCAGCATCATCCACAGGTCCTGCACCGCCGGGCCCATGCGGCAGTCGTCGAGGTCGACCACGTGGTACACCTCGTCGCGGTGCATCAGGTTGCCGGGGTGCAGGTCGCCATGCAGACGGATGAGCTGGTGCGGCGTGCGGGCATAGATGTCCTCCACCCGCTTGAGCAGGTCGCGCGCCACCGATTCGAACGCAGGCAGCAGTTCCCGGGGGACGAAGTCGCCTTCCAGCAGGGTATTCAGCGATGCATGGCCGAAGTTGTCCACAGCCAGCGCTTCGCGGTGCTCGAACGGTTTGCTGGCGCCCACGGCGTGCAGGCGGCCGAGCAACTGGCCGAGGCGGTAGAGCTGGTCGAGGTTGCCCGGCTCTGGCGCGTGGCCGCCGCGGCGGGGGAACAGGGTGAAGCGGAAGCCCTGGTGTTCGAACAGGGTGCGGCCGTCGTGCTGCAGCGGGGCGACCACCGGCACTTCGCAGTCGGCCAGTTCGGCGGTGAAGCTGTGCTCTTCGAGGATGGCCGCGTCGCTCCAGCGGCCTGGGCGGTAGAACTTGGCGATCAGCGGTTGCGCGCCCTCGATGCCCACCTGGTAGACGCGGTTTTCGTAGCTGTTCAGCGCCAGCACCCGGGCATCGCTGAGAAAGCCCAGGCTTTCCACGGCGTCCAGGACCAGGTCGGGGGTAAGGGTGTCGAAGGGGTGGGACATGGTGGCTCCGGGGGTAGGCGGCGTGGGGGCCATGGTAACCCGTTATGCCTGTACCGGCCTCTTCGCGGGTAAACCCGCTCCCACATGGACGGCGCAGCCGCCAGGGAAACGATGCACCTGTGGGAGCGGGTTTACCCGCGAACCGCGCAAAGCGCGGCCAGGCTATGCAGGAACCCCAAGCAATACATAAGAGGGATGAAATTGAACCCGCACCGAACTGCCTGCTGCCACCCGCTGCCCAGCCAACCAATCCGTCTCGGCAAACGCACACAACGTCTGCCCATTCCCCAACGCCAACCGGACCTCACCAGGCCCATCAGCCTCCGCCAGTACCTCCTCCACTGTCGCCCGCAGGCAGTTATTCCCCGCTTCGGCCTGTTCCTCGTCGGCCAGCAACCTCACCCACCCCGCCTTGAGCAGCGCCACTACCGTCGTCCCCAGCGTCAGCTCCAGCCGTGCGGTGCTGTCGTGGGTGATCAATGCCTCGATCTCCAACCCGCCACCCAACGCCAGGCTGACGCGATCATGCCGTCCCTCGCGGCGCAGGCCACTGACCTGGCCCTGCAACTGGTTGCGCGCGCTGGTACGCAGCATCAGCCGGCCGAGCAGGTCGAGGTCACTGGACTCCTCGGCCGCTTCGAGGATTTGCGCCTGAAGGGCCTGCAGCCTCTGATACAGGCGCAGAACCCGCTGGCCTTCTGGCGACAGACGGGCACCACCGCCGCCACGCCCGCCGGTACTGCGCTCGACGAGGGGCTGGCTGGCCAGGTTGTTGAGTTCGTCGATGGCGTCCCAGGCGGCCTTGTAGCTGATGCCCGCAGCCTTGGCGGCGCGGGTGATCGAACCTTCTTCGGCAATGTGCTGCAGCAGCGCGATGCGCTGGGGGCGGCGGGCGATGTGCTGGGTGAGGTGGGGGGGCAGGGACATGGGCATTCGGTCATTGTAAGTGGCAGCGAAGTGTAGCTTGTGTGGGAGCGGCCTTGTGTCGCGAAAGGGCTGCGTAGCAGCCCCAGGATCTCTGCCACGGCAAAAATCGCTGGGGCTGCTACGCACCCTCTTCGCGACACAAGGCCGCTCCCACACGTCATACATACCCCGGCTTGGGCGTGCGCGCCAGGCAATACACATCCACCCGCCGCGCACCGGCCTTGCGCAGCACTTGGGCAACCGCCTGCGCGGTCGCACCGGTGGTCAACACGTCATCGACAATGGCGACATGCTTGCCCGTCAGCTTGCCCGTGACGGTAAACGCCTGGCGCAAGTTGCGTCGCCTGGCCTTGGCGTCCAGTTGTTGCTGCGCAGGTGTCTCCCGTGTACGCAACAGTAGCCGCTCGTCGCAACGTACCCCCACGTGCGACGACAGCCAGCGCCCGAGCATCCCCGCCTGGTTGAACCCCCGCTCCCGTAGTCGACGTCTGGCCAAGGGTACAGGCAACAACAGGTCGGGGCGCGGCAGCCCTTCGGTAAAGCGGTGCAGCAGCCCATGCGCGAGCAATTCGGCCATCAGGCGCCCCAAGGGCCACTGGCGGTTGTGCTTGAAACGGCTGATCAGCGTGTCCACCGGAAAGCCGAAATGCCACAGTGCAAGCACCTGCTCGAAGGCCGGTGCGCGGCGCTGGCACTGAGCGCAGGTCAGGCCGGCCATGGGCAACGGCAGGGCGCAGCGCAGGCAATGATCGCCCAGCCAGGGCAGTTCCTGCTCGCAGGCGACGCACAGCGGGTAGGCCTGCTCGGCAGGTTCATCGCACAGTAAACACGATTGGTTAATAAGTGAGCACTTGTAAACCAGTCTTTTCCAATGTGGTTGACAGTTCATAGGCCTTCCATGACTATGCGAGCTATCCGTGATGCGCTGGCGGGCTTTCCTGTCCCGGCGCCTGCTTCAGCCTAAACAAGGAAACGCCAATGAGCGCCAGCACAACTGCAACAACACGTCACGACTGGTCCCTGGCCGAGGTCAAGGCGCTGTTCCAGCAACCATTCAATGACCTGCTGTTCCAGGCGCAGACCGTGCACCGCGCGCATTTCGACCCGAACCGCGTGCAGGTTTCGACCCTGCTGTCGATCAAGACCGGCGCCTGCCCGGAAGATTGCAAATATTGTCCACAGTCCGGCCACTACAACACCGGGCTGGAAAAACAGAAGCTGATGGAAGTGCAGAAGGTGCTGGAAGAAGCCGCCCGCGCCAAAGCCATCGGTTCTACCCGCTTCTGCATGGGCGCGGCGTGGAAGCACCCGTCGGCCAAAGACATGCCCTACGTGCTGGAGATGGTCAAAGGCGTGAAGGCCATGGGCCTGGAAACCTGCATGACCCTCGGCAAGCTTGACCAGGAACAGACCAAGGCCCTGGCCCAGGCCGGCCTGGACTACTACAACCACAACCTCGACACCTCGCCGGAGTTCTACGGCAGCATCATCACCACCCGCACCTACAGCGAGCGTCTGCAGACCCTGGCCTACGTGCGCGATGCCGGGATGAAGATCTGCTCCGGCGGCATCCTCGGCATGGGCGAGTCGCTGGACGACCGCGCCGGCCTGCTGATCCAGCTGGCCAACCTGCCCGAGCACCCGGAATCGGTGCCGATCAACATGCTGGTCAAGGTGGCCGGCACGCCGCTGGCCGAGGAAGAAGACGTCGACCCGTTCGACTTCATCCGCATGCTGGCCGTGGCCCGTATCCTCATGCCCAAGTCGCACGTGCGCCTGTCCGCTGGCCGCGAGCAGATGAACGAGCAGATGCAGGCCCTGGCCTTCATGGCTGGCGCCAACTCGATCTTCTACGGCGAAAAACTGCTGACCACCGCCAACCCGCAGGCCGACAAGGACATGCAGCTGTTCGCACGCCTGGGCATCAAACCCGAAGCGCGTGAAGAGCACGCCGACGAAGTGCACCAGGCGGCCATCGAGCAGGCGCTGGTCGAGCAGCGCAGCAGCGAGATGTTCTACAACGCCGCGACAGCCTGAAATGGCCTTCGACCTGGCGGCGCGCCTGGCCGAACGGCGCGCCGCAGACCTGTATCGGCAGCGGCCACTGCTGGAAAGCCCGCATGGGCCGGAAGTGGTGGTCGATGGCCAGCGCCTGCTGGCCTTCTGCAGCAATGACTACCTGGGCCTGGCCAACCACCCCGAGGTGATTGCCGCCTGGCAGGCCGGCGCCGAGCGCTGGGGTGTCGGTGGCGGTGCCTCGCACCTGGTGATCGGCCACAGCACGCCGCACCACCAGGTGGAGGAGGCCTTGGCCGAACTCACCGGGCGCCCGCGCGCGCTGCTGTTCTCCACCGGCTACATGGCCAACCTGGGCGCCATCACTGCGCTGGTGGGGCAGGGCGACACGGTGCTGCAGGACCGCCTGAACCACGCGTCGCTGCTGGATGGCGGGTTGCTCAGCGGCGCCCGTTTCAACCGCTACCTGCACAACGACCCGGCCAGCCTGGCCAGCCGCCTGGACAAGGCCGTCGGCAATACCCTGGTAGTGACCGATGGTGTGTTCAGCATGGACGGCGACCTGGCCGACCTGCCGGCGCTGGCCGATGTCGCCCGCGCTCGTGGTGCCTGGTTGATGGTCGATGATGCCCATGGCCTGGGCACCCTCGGCACCCAGGGTGGCGGTATCGTCGAGCACTTCGGCCTGGGCGTTGAAGATGTGCCGGTGTTGATCGGTACGCTGGGCAAGGCCTGTGGTACCGCTGGCGCCTTTGTGGCCGGCAGCGAAGAGCTGATCGAGGCGCTGGTGCAGTTCGCCCGCCCGTACATCTACACCACCAGCCAGCCACCGGCGCTGGCCTGCGCCACCCTCAAGAGCTTGGAACTGCTGCGCCGCGAGGCCTGGCGCCGAGAGCACCTGGCCGCGCTGATCCGCCAGTTCCGCGAAGGCGCGCAGCAGATCGGCCTGGCATTGATGGACAGCCCGACGCCGATCCAGCCGATCGTCATCGGTGACAGCGCGCAGGCCCTGCGGCTGTCACGCATGCTGCGCGAGCGCGGCTTGCTGGTGACGGCCATCCGCCCGCCCACCGTGCCGGCGGGCAGCGCACGCCTGCGGGTGACATTGAGCGCCGCGCACAGCGAGGCGCAGGTGCAGCTATTGTTGAATGCATTGGCCGAGTGTTATCCACAGTTGGAGAGCGCCGATGCGTAATCGACTTGTTCTGTTGCCCGGCTGGGGGCTGGGCACTGCTTCCCTGGAGCCGCTGGCCGCCAGCCTGCGTGCCCAGGACGCCCGCCTGCAGGTAGAGCTGATGCCCTTGCCGGAACTGGCCCACAGCGATGTGCAGGCCTGGGTCGACCACCTCGACCGCAAGCTGCCGAGCGATGTCTGGCTGGGCGGCTGGTCGTTAGGCGGCATGCTGGCCAGCGCGCTGGCGCACAAGCGCGGCGACCATTGCTGCGGCCTGCTGACCCTGGCCAGCAACCCCAGTTTCGTGGCTCGCCCCGACTGGCCCCACGGCATGGCCGAAGATACTTTCGGCACCTTCCTCGACGGCTGCCGCAGCCATACCCAGGTCACCCTGAAGCGCTTCCGTACCTTGTGCAGCGACGGTGCCCTGCAACCGCGCACCCTGCTGCGCCAGCTGGGTGTAGGCGTGCCGGACACCGACCCGCTGTACCTGGCCACCGGCCTTGAGGTGCTGGCCAAGCTGGATACCCGCGAAGCATTGCAGGCCTACGGTGGCCCGCAGTTGCACCTGTTCGCCGGCAGCGATGCGCTGGTGCCGGCAGAGGCGGCAAAAGCGCTGAGCGAGCTGCTGCCCGATGTGGAAGTGGGCCTGGTCGAAGACAGTTCCCACGCATTCCTGCTGGAGTACCCGCAGGAACTGGCGGCGGGCATCAAGAGTTTCCTGCATGAGAGTGGCGATGACTGACCTTTCCCGTCCGACCCTGCCCGGCGCGCTGCCCGACAAGCGCCAGGTAGCGGCCTCGTTCTCCCGCGCCGCAGCCAGTTACGACAGCGTGGCAGCCTTGCAGCGTGCGGTGGGTTCGAGCTTGCTGGAGCAGTTGCCGGAAGGCCTGCAGCCGTCGCGCTGGCTGGACCTGGGCAGCGGCACCGGCCATTTCAGCCGGGCGCTGGCCGAGCGTTTCACCCAGGCCAGCGGTGTGGCGGTGGATATCGCCGAGGGCATGTTGTGCCATGCCCGCAACGAACAGGGCGGGGCGCTCTATCACGTGGCCGGTGACGCCGAGCGTTTGCCGCTGCGTGATGCCAGCGTCGACCTGGTGTTCACCAGCCTGGCCGTGCAGTGGTGCGACCAGTTCGCCAGCGTGCTGGCAGAAGCGCTGCGAGTGCTGCGCCCGGGCGGCGTGCTGGCCTTCAGCAGCCTGTGTGTGGGTACCCTCGATGAACTGCGCGCCAGTTGGCAGGCGGTGGATGGCCTGGTGCATGTGAACCGCTTCCGCCGTTTCGAGGACTATCAGCGCCTGTGCGCAGCCAGCGGCTTCGAACAGCTCGGGCTGCAGCGCTGCCCGCACGTGCTGCACTACCCGGATGTACGCAGCCTGACCCATGAACTCAAGGCCCTCGGTGCCCACAACCTGAACCCTGGCCGACCTTCCGGGCTTACCGGCCGGGCACGCATGCAGGGCCTGCTGCAGGCTTATGAGGCGTTTCGCCAGCCTGAGGGGCTGCCAGCCACCTATCAGGTGGTCTATGGTTTGTTGCGCAAGCCACAGGTGTAAGGGGAGCGAGATGAACCAGGCCTATTTCATTGCCGGTACCGATACCGATGTTGGCAAGACCACCATCGCTGCCGGGCTGTTGCATGCGGCACGGTTGCAGGGCATGAGCACGCTGGGGGCCAAGCCGGTGGCCTCCGGTTGCACGATGACACCGAAAGGCTTGCGCAACAGTGACGCCCAGGCGCTGATCGATGAAAGCACGATCAAGCTGCCCTACGAGCAGGTCAACCCGTTTGCCTTCGAGCCCGCGATTGCGCCGCATGTGGCAGCACGTGAGGCAGGGGTGACGCTGGCCGTGTCGGACCTGCTGGCGGCGATGCGGAATGTGCTGCAACAAAATGCCGATTTCACCCTGATCGAGGGGGCCGGTGGCTGGCGCGTGCCGTTGTCGGGGCTGGAAAACCTGTCCGACCTTGCGGTGGCCCTGCGGCTGCCGGTGATTCTGGTGGTCGGGGTGCGGCTCGGCTGTATCAGCCATGCCTTGTTAAGCGCTGAGGCGATCGAGCGTGACGGGCTGCAATTGGCGGGATGGGTGGCGAACATCATCGAGCCACGTACTTCGCGCCTGGAAGAGAACCTGGCCAGTCTGGCCGAGCGTTTGCCGGCGCCATGCCTGGGGCGGGTGCCCAAATTGAAGCAGGCCAGTGCCGACATGGTGGCTGAACACCTTCAGCTGGATCTGCTGGATTAACCGTTTCCAGGCTTGGCCCTTTCGCGGGCTTGCCCGCTCCCACAGGTACAGCGCAGGGTTCAGGTATTGTGCGGTCCCTGTGGGAGCGGGCAAGCCAGCGAAGAGGCCGGTACAGGAATACCCAAGGCCTATCAACTGGCACCAGGCCATTAGGGATTTAAACGGGCCTTTTCACCTCTGGCCTGCTTTAATTGGGCCTGTTCGTCATCCAGCGTCAATGGAGTCCTGACATGGAAATCACCGGTAGCTCCGCCTACTACGCGGGCCTGAGCGCAATCCAGACCGGCCAGAACCGCGTCGATCAGGCCGCCAGCCAGATCGCCAGCACCACCGCCGAACGTAGCGCCACCAGCCAGTCCAGCGATTTTCAGGCCGAACGCCTGCGCGCGGTCGACCGCAGCCAGCAGATGGACCTGGCCACCAGCACCGTGCAGCTGGCCGTGGGCAAACTCGAAGTCGAGCTTGGCGCAAAGGTCGCCAAGGCATCCGACGAAATGCTCGGTCGGATCATCGACACCTACGCCTGACAGGGCGCTCACCCGATTTACACGCAGCCCCTGTGGGAGCGGGCGTGCCCGCGAATGCGTCAGATCAGGCACCTCTACTGCCTGGCCGGACCCTTTCGCGGGCACGCCCGCTCCCACAGGGGCGTCTTTATTTTTCAAGGCTTGGCATGAATGCCGTTTTTCGTGGCGTAAATGGCACCATAGTCCATCCTTGACATAAGGCGGAGCTAAACGTAAGTTTCAAACAACTGTTTGATCGACGGCCGCCAAGTGCGGGTCACCCCACAGAACTCACCTAGAGGTTCATCGCAATGCCTGATTACAAAGCTCCCTTGCGTGATATCCGCTTCGTTCGCGACGAGCTGCTCGGCTATGAGGCGCACTATCAGAGCCTGCCGGGTTGCCAGGACGCCACGCCCGACATGGTCGACGCGATCCTCGAAGAAGGCGCGAAGTTCTGTGAGCAGGTGCTGTCGCCGCTGAACCGCGTGGGAGACCAGGAAGGTTGCACCTGGAGCGAATCGGGCGTGAAAACCCCTACCGGCTTCAAAGAGGCCTACCAGCAGTTCGTCGAAGGCGGCTGGCCGAGCCTGGCGCATGACGTCGAGCACGGCGGCCAGGGCCTGCCGGAGTCGCTGGGCCTGGCCCTGAGCGAAATGGTCGGCGGTTCGAACTGGTCGTGGGGCATGTACCCGGGCCTGTCGCATGGCGCGATGAACACCATCTCTGCGCACGGTACTGCCGAGCAGCAGCACACCTACCTGACCAAGCTGGTATCCGGCGAGTGGACCGGCACCATGTGCCTGACCGAGCCGCACTGCGGTACCGACCTGGGCATGCTGCGCACCAAGGCCGAGCCACAGGCAGACGGCAGCTACAAGGTGTCGGGCACCAAGATCTTCATTTCGGCCGGTGAGCACGACATGGCCGACAACATTGTCCATATCGTCCTGGCCCGCCTGCCGGACGCACCGGCTGGCACCAAGGGCATCTCGCTGTTCATCGTGCCGAAGTTCCTGCCCAACGCCGAAGGCGGTGTGGGCGAGCGCAACGGCGTGAGCTGCGGCTCGATCGAACACAAGATGGGTATCCACGGCAACGCCACCTGCGTGATGAACTTCGACGGCGCTACCGGCTACCTGATCGGCCCGGCCAACAAAGGCCTGAACTGCATGTTCACCTTCATGAACACCGCTCGCCTGGGTACCGCGCTGCAAGGCCTGGCCCACGCCGAAGTAGCGTTCCAGGGTGGCCTGAAGTACGCCCGTGAGCGCCTGCAGATGCGCTCCCTGACCGGCCCGAAAGCACCGGACAAGGCTGCTGACCCGATCATCGTCCACCCGGACGTGCGTCGCATGCTGCTGACCATGAAGGCCTTCGCCGAAGGCAACCGCGCGATGGTGTACTTCACTGCCAAGCAGGTGGACATCGTCAAGTACAGCCAGGATGAAGAAGAGCGCAAGAAGGCCGATGCCCTGCTGGCGTTCCTGACTCCGATCGCCAAGGCGTTCATGACCGAGGTCGGCTTCGAAGCCGCCAACCATGGCGTGCAGATCTACGGTGGCCACGGCTTCATCGCCGAGTGGGGCATGGAGCAGAACGTGCGCGACAGCCGCATTTCCATGCTGTACGAAGGCACCACCGGCATCCAGGCCCTGGACCTGCTCGGCCGCAAGGTGCTGATGACCCAGGGCGAAGCACTGAAGGGCTTCACCAAGATCGTGCACAAGTTCTGCCAGGCGCAGGAAGGCAACGAAGCGGTCAAGGAGTTCGTCGAACCGCTGGCGGCGCTGAACAAGGAATGGGGCGAGCTGACCATGAAAGTGGGTATGGCCGCCATGAAGGACCGCGAAGAAGTGGGTGCGGCCTCGGTCGACTACCTGATGTATTCCGGCTACGCCTGCCTGGCCTACTTCTGGGCCGACATCGCCCGCCTGGCGGCCGAGAAACTGGCTGCCGGCACCAGCGAAGAAGCGTTCTACACCGCCAAGCTGCAGACCGCGCGCTTCTACTTCCAGCGCATCCTGCCGCGTACCCGTACCCACGTGGCGACCATGCTGTCGGGTGCCAACAACCTGATGGCGATGGACGAAGAGCACTTCGGCCTGTCGTACTGATCCTGCCGCTGTAATCCAAACCCGCCTGCCTTCACCGGCAGGCGGGTTTTTGCATTTTGGGGCGGGCGCAATTCCTGTGGGAGCGGGCGTGTCGAGGCGTCGAACCGCCGCGAACACCGGCAAAGCCGGTGCCAGCCACCGCGTCGCCTGTTTCGCGGGCATGCCCGCTCCCACAAGAGATAGCGTGCACGCCGGAATTTCCTGTTCATTCCATCCGCATATTCAACTGTTCATGTGCACTGCCGATGAAGTAAGGGCACAATGCCACCATTGATCTGCCGGGTTGGAGATTACCCTTGTTTCGTTTTAACGCTGTTCGCGCGAGCCACTTCCTGCCTTCGCTGATTCTTTTGCTGGCAGGCCTCGCCGCGGCCTATGTGAGAGACCTGAGTGTCTTTTTCACATCGCTGTTCAACGTCCTGCCCACCTTGGTCCTGCTGCTGGGCGGAGCCTACTGTGCGGTGTACCGTCGCCAGCGCGAGCTGTTCCTGATGCTCACGGTGTACATTGCCTACTACCTGCTCGACACCCAGACCGACTTCTACCGTGACCATGGCCGCGTGCGCGAGGACGCGGCGGTGATCTTCCACCTGGTGTGCCTGCTGCTGCCCGCCCTGTTCGGGCTGTATGGTGCCTGGCAGGAGCGCACCCACCTGCTGCAGGACCTGGTCGCCCGTGGCGCCGTGCTGTTTGCCGTGGGCAGCGTGGCAGTGGCCCTGGAGCAAAGCTACCCCGAAGCGCTGCTGACCTGGTTGGCGGAAATCCGCTGGCCAACCTTGCATGGCCAGTGGATGAGCCTGATCCAGATGGTCTACCCGCTGTTCCTCGGCGTATTCATCCTGCTGGTGGTGCAATACCTGCGTGCGCCACGGCCGCTGCACGCTGCGCAGGTGATGGGCCTGCTGGGCATCTTCTGGATGCTGCCGCAAACCTTCATCCTGCCGTTCACCCTGAATATCATGTGCAGCCAGGTGATGCTGATGATCGCCGCAGCGGTGGCGCACGAGGCCTACCAGATGGCCTTCCGCGACGAGCTGACCGGCCTGCCGGGGCGCCGTGCGCTGAACGAGCGCATGCAGCGCCTGGGGCGCAACTATGTGATCGCCATGACCGATGTCGACCACTTCAAGAAATTCAACGACACCCACGGCCACGACGTTGGCGACCAGGTGCTGCGCCTGGTCGCCAGCCGCCTGTCCAAGGTCACCGGGGGTGGCCGCGCCTACCGCTATGGCGGCGAGGAATTCGCCCTCGTGTTTGCTGGCAAGACCGCCGAGGAATGCGTGCCGCACGTGGAGGCCGTGCGCGAAGTGATCGCCAATTACGTGATGCACCTGCGCGACCAGCACAACCGCCCGCAGGACGATACCACCGGACGCCAGCGGCGGGCGGGCAGCAGTGGCGGCACGGTGTCGGTCACCATCAGCATCGGCGTGGCCGAGCGCCAGGCCGATCATCGTAACCCCGAAGCCGTGCTGAAATCCGCCGACCAGGCGCTGTACAGCGCCAAGGGCGCGGGGCGCAATTGTGTCATGGTGCATGGGCAACAATCGCAGCGAGGGGCAGTGCGCACGGCGTGACCGAAATAGACTATACGGTCTAGTGATGACCCTATGTCTCGTAAAAGTTGTTCGGTTACACTGCCTGCAACCCAGTGTCGCGGTTCCCCGAGACCGCCCCGACCCGACTAGCGAGAGGTTGTCATGGCTGAATATAAAGCGCCCCTGCGCGACATGCGCTTCGTACTGAATGAAGTCTTCAACGTGGCCGAGCAGTGGGCGCAGTTGCCCGGGCTGGCCGAGGTTGTCGATGCCGACACGGCCATGGCGGTGCTGGAAGAAGCCGGCAAGGTCACTGCCAGATCCATTGCGCCGCTCAGCCGCGCCGCAGATGAAGAGGGCTGCCACTGGGACAACGGCGTAGTGCGCACACCGGCCGGTTTCATCGAGGCCTACAACACCTACGCCGAAGGCGGTTGGGTGGGCGTGGGCGGCGACCCGCTGTTCGGCGGCATGGGCATGCCCAAGGTCATCTCGGCCCAGGTCGAGGAAATGGTCAACGCCTCCAGCCTGTCCTTCGGCCTGTACCCGATGCTGACTGCTGGCGCCTGCCTGTCGATCAATGCCCACGCCAGTGATGCGCTGAAGGAAAAGTACCTGCCGAACATGTACGCCGGCGTGTGGGCCGGTTCCATGTGCCTGACCGAGCCGCATGCCGGTACCGACCTGGGCATCATCCGCACCAAGGCCGAGCCCCAGGCCGACGGCAGCTACAAGGTCAGCGGGACCAAGATCTTCATCACCGGCGGCGAGCACGACCTGACCGAGAACATCATCCACCTGGTGCTGGCCAAGCTGCCGGACGCACCGGCGGGGCCGAAAGGTATTTCGCTGTTCCTGGTGCCGAAGTTCCTGGTCAATGAAGACGGCAGCCTGGGTGCGCGCAACCCGGCCACCTGTGGCTCGATCGAGCACAAGATGGGCATCCAGGCCTCGGCCACTTGCGTGATGAACTTCGACGAAGCGGTCGGCTATATCGTCGGTGAGCCGAACAAGGGCCTGGCGGCCATGTTCACCATGATGAACTACGAGCGCCTGGGTGTTGGTATCCAGGGCCTGGCTTCGGCCGAGCGCTCCTACCAGAACGCCGTGGAGTATGCCCGCGACCGCCTGCAAAGCCGCGCCCCGACCGGGCCGCAAGCCAAGGACAAGGCCGCTGACCCGATCATCGTCCACCCGGACGTGCGCCGCATGCTGCTGACCATGAAGGCGCTGATCGAGGGTGGCCGTGCCTTCTCCAGCTACGTGGCCATGCAGCTGGACAGTGCCAAGTACAGCCAAGACCCCGCCGTGCGCAAGCGCAGCGAAGAGCTGGTGGCACTGCTGACGCCGGTGGCCAAGGCCTTCCTCACCGACCTGGGCCTGGAGTGCGCGGTGCACGGCCAGCAGGTGTTCGGCGGGCATGGCTACATTCGCGAATGGGGGCAGGAGCAACTGGTGCGCGATGTGCGTATTACGCAGATCTACGAAGGCACCAACGGCATCCAGGCCCTCGACCTGATGGGGCGCAAGGTGGTGGCCAGTGGTGGGGCGTACTACCGGCTGTTCTCCGACGAGATTCGCCAGTTCATTGCCAGCGCGGGTAGCGAGCTGGAGGAATTTGCCAAGCCGTTGGCTGCCTATCTCGATCAGCTCGACGGGCTGACCGAGTGGGTGCTGGAACAGGCCAAGGGCAACCCGAACGAGATTGGCGCGGCTTCTGTCGAGTACCTGCATGCCTTTGGTTATGTCGCCTATGCCTACATGTGGGCATTGATGGCGCGGGCGGCGAAGGCGGGTGAGGGGGATGAAGCGTTCTATGCGGGCAAGCTGGGTACGGCGCGGTTCTACTTTGCGCGGTTGCTGCCGCGGGTGGATTCGCTGGTGGCTTCGGTGAAGGCGGGGAGTGAGTCGTTGTACCTGCTGGATGCCGAGCAGTTCTGAGGGATTTTGGGGCTGCTTTGCAGCCCATCGCGACACAAGGCCGCTCCTACAGGTAACGCGCAAGCTCGAATGGCTATGCGTTCCCCTGTAGGAGCGGCCTTGTGTCGCGATGGGCCGCAAAGCGGCCCCTGCCGTGTAAGCTTTTTCCTACACAACGCGGTGACTTTTCGCCACTGTTCTCAGATTGGATCCACGGCTATTCTTTACCACATGGACGTTGCGCAGGAAGCGCAAAGGACAGATCACGGATGACGACGAAGGACCACCTGCCAGGATGGCGGGGCGATACGGATGTCACAGGGAAACAGTCTGGAAAACCCCGCTTCGGCGGGGTTTTCTTTGTGCGCGTGTTTTTCAGCCCAGCACATCCAGCGGTGATGCCCCCAACAGGCGGGCGTCCGTCTCTTCCTCCAGCAGCGTGCGCAGCAGCTCCACAGAGGCCTGCTGGCGCTGGGCATCGCGGAACACCAAGCCAACCTTCAGCGGTACCCGCGGCTCGCTCAACGGCTTCCACAGCAGCCCCTGGTCATCCTCGGCGGCCTCCTTGGCCCGCCCCGGCAGGATGGTGGCCAGCGCGGTATGGGCCAGGCTGTCGAGAATCCCCGCCATGTTGTTCATCTCTGCCTGCACCTGCGGCCGACGCCCCTGGCTGGCCAGCTGCGCCTGCCAGATCTGGCGGATCTGGAACTCCTCGCCCAGCATCAGCATGGGCAGCTCGGCGGCCTGGCGGATGGACACCTTCTTGAAGTCCTTCAGCGGGTGGGTAGCGGGGATGACCAGTTGCAGCTCATCTTCGTACAGCAGCAGACCATGCAGCCCCGGCTGGCGTGGCGGCAGGTAGCTGATACCGATGTCCAGGCTGCCATTGAGCAAGCGCCGTTCGATCTCCAGCCCCGACAATTCGTAGATCTGCACCACAAGGTGCGGCTGTGCCCTGCGCAGGCGTTCGAGCAGCTGCGGCACCAGGCTCGGTCGCACGGTCTGCAGCACGCCGATGGCCAAAGTACGCAGCGACTGGCCCTTGAAGTTGCGCATGGCCTCGTGGGCTCGCTGCAGGCCGTCGAGCAGCGGCAGGGCGTGGTTGTACAGGGTATGGGCGGCCAGAGTCGGCAGCAGCCGCTTGTTGCTGCGTTCGAACAGGCTCAGGTCGAGGCTGTGCTCCAGCTGGCGGATCTGCTGGGAAAGCGCTGGCTGGGACAGCGACAGGCGCTCGGCGGCGCGGCCCACGTGGCCTTCTTCATACACCGCGACGAAATAACGCAGTTGGCGGAAATCCATAAGTGATACTTATCGAAAATGCTGGAAAAACGAAATGGTCGAAAACCCTGGCGAGGCCTAGTCTATCGCCGTATTCCAATGGGTTACAGCGATGAATCGGTCGATTGTTACCCCGGATGAAAAACACTTTTGATAGGCAAGGCAAAATATCGAGTGCCGGCACCCAGACCGCACCGTGGCCGCCCCTGTCGTGATTGGTTGGAGCCCTGATGAACCTGTTCAACCTGCGCCGCCCGGCCCCTGCCGCCGTCGCCGAGCCCAAGCGTGCGCCGGTGATCGTGCCGGAAGCGCCGCAGCTGTCGCGTGAGCGCCTGATGCCAAGCACCGAACGCGCAGCGCAGGTGTTCGTGCGTGGCCAGGGCTCCTGGTTGTGGGACAACGAAGGGCATGCCTACCTGGACTTCACCCAGGGTGGTGCAGTCAACAGCCTGGGCCACAGCCCCAGTGTGCTGGTGAAGGCGCTGGGCAACCAGGCCCAGGCGCTGATCAACCCGGGCTCGGGCTTCCACAGCCGTGGCCTGCTGGGGCTGGTCAACCGCCTGTGCCAGAGCACCGGCAGCGACCAGGCCTACCTGCTCAACAGCGGTGCCGAAGCCTGCGAAGGTGCGATCAAGCTGGCGCGCAAGTGGGGCCAACTGCACCGCAACGGCGCCTATCACATCATTACCGCCAGCCAGGCCTGCCATGGCCGCAGCCTGGGCGCGTTGTCGGCGTCCGACCCGCTGCCATGCAACCGCTGCGAGCCGGGCCTGCCGGGCTTCAGCAAGGTGCCGTTCAATGACCTGGCGGCGCTGCACGCCGAGGTGGACTCGCGCACCGTGGCGATCATGCTCGAGCCGATCCAGGGCGAGGCAGGTGTCATCCCGGCCACGCAGGAATACCTCAAGGGTGTGGAAACGCTGTGCCGCGAACTGGGCATCCTGCTGATCCTCGACGAGGTGCAGACCGGCATCGGCCGCTGTGGCGCGCTGCTGGCCGAGGAAACCTACGGCGTGCGCGCCGACATCATCACCCTGGGCAAGGGCCTGGGCGGTGGCGTGCCGCTGGCGGCCTTGCTGGCCCGGGGCACGGCGTGCTGCGCCGAGCCTGGCGAACTGGAAGGCAGCCACCATGGCAACGCGCTGATGTGCGCCGCCGGCCTGGCCGTGCTGGATACCGTGCTGGAGCCTGGCTTCTTCGTTCAGGTACAGGACAACGGCCGCCACCTGCGTGAAGGCCTGAGCCGGCTGGCCGGGCGTTATGGCCAGGGCGAAGTGCGCGGGCAAGGCCTGCTGTGGGCCCTGCAGATGAAAGAAAACCTGGCCCGCGAGCTGGTGGCGGCTGCCCTGCACGAAGGCCTGCTGCTCAACGCACCGCAGGCGGATGTGGTGCGTTTTTCGCCAGCGCTGACCGTGAGCAAGGGCAACATCGACGAAATGCTGCTGCGCCTGGCCCGTGCCTTTGCCCGCCTGCACGCCCAGCAGCAGGCCCGCCGCGAAATGCCAGCCTAGCGGCCTGGTGACATCGAGAATTCTACGAACCGTCTGGCGTTCCTGCGCATCGCCCTTGGCCTGTTTCATTCGGCCCGGGGCGTTTTTTTTTGCCTGTTGAACCTCTGTGGCGGGCGGCTAGTCTCTGATGTAACCCCTTCAGGAGAGACTCGCATGGACTTTATACGCATCATCATCGCCATCATCCTGCCACCGCTGGGCGTGTTCCTGCAGGTGGGGTTTGGCGGGGCGTTCTGGCTGAATATCTTGCTGACCTTGCTGGGGTACATTCCGGGGATCGTGCATGCGGTGTATATCATCGCCAAGCGCTAGCCTACCAGGGCCTCATCGCCGGCAAGCCGGGCTCCCACAGGACTGCGCAGCGCTCCTTGTGGGAGCTGGCTTGCCGGCGATTGGGCTGCAAAGCAGCCCCCAGATGCTCAGCCCCCCAACACCCGGCAATAGAATTTCCATTCTTCTTCTAGCGCATGCGCCAGGTTCTCCGCCTTGCGGAACCCATGACGCTCCCCCGCATAGAAGTGCCCTTCGGCCTCTATCCCGTTAGCCTGCAGCGCCGCCAGCATCGACCTTGTCTGCTCCGGCACCACCACCGCATCCAGTTCGCCCTGGAAGAAAATCACCGGTACCTTGATCTGCCCCGCATGCAGCAGCGGGGTACGCTGGCGATAGCGCTCGGCATCCTGCAGCGGGTCGCCGATCAGCCAGTCCAGGTAGTCCCCTTCGAACTTGTGGGTGGCCCGGCCCAGGGCAACCGGGTCGCTGACCCCGTACAGGCTGGCGCCGGCGCGGAACACATCATGGAATGCCAGGGCGCACAGTGTGGTGTAGCCGCCCGCGCTACCGCCGCGGATGAACGCCTTGCGGCTGTCGACCAGCCCACGTCCGGCCAGGTGTTCCACCGCCGCGCAAGCATCGGCCACATCGCTTTCGCCCCAGCGCAGATGCAAGGCCTGGCGGTATTCACGGCCATAGCCGGTGCTGCCCCGGTAGTTCAGGTCGGCGACGGCGAAGCCGCGTTGGGTCCAGTACTGGATGCGCGGGTCGAGCACGGGATAACAGGCCGAAGTCGGCCCGCCGTGGATGAACACCACCAGCGGCGCGGCCCCTTGCGAGCGGGCTGCCGGGTAGAAGAAGCCATGGGCGCGGTGGCCGTCACTGCCGTAGTGGATCGACTGCGGCAGGCTGATATGCCTTGCCGGCAGCATTTCGGCGCCACCAGCCAATACGCTGACCTCGTGGTTGCTACGGGCGATGGCGATGACCGCCGGCGGGCTGATCGGCGAGGCGGCAATCGCGTACAGGTGTTCGGCATCCATGGCCAGGCTGCGAAAACGCGTGTAGGCGCTGGCGAAACGCTCCAGGCGGCCATCGGCAGTACGCAGCCCCAGTTGCCCGAAGCCGTCTTCGAACCAGCTGGCCAGATAGCTTTGCTGTCCCAGTGGCAACCAGGTGCTGGCGCCCAGTTGCCAGGGCGCCGCAGCGTGGTCCGCGGGCTCGGCAGGCAGGGCCTGCCAGCAGCCATCGATCTCGCCCCAGGGTTGCCAGAAGCCATTGCGGTCAGACAGGCAGAAGAGTCGGCCTTCGCTATCGAAGCGCGGCTGCTGCAGCGATTCGTCAGCGCCGGCCACACATTGCGCGGGCCCCCAGTGGCCACTTGCATCACGTGTGCGGCACATCAGCCTGGTGACGGTCCAGGGTTGTGCCGGGCGGTCCCATTCGACCCACGCCAGGCGCTGGCCGTCGGTACTCACCGTAGGCGAGGCATAGAAGTCGGCACCCTCGGCGAGCACTTCGCGGGCTCGTTCACCCAGGGCGACCAAGCGATGCTCGACCCGTTCGCCATGCTGCTCCTCGACCGCCAGCACCAGGCCGTCGTGCCACTGCACATCGCCGTAGCGGCAGCTGGCATCATCGGTCAGGGCACGTGGTACCGCGCCTTCCAGGTCCTGGGTATAGACCTGCTGGTCCTTTTCGTTGACGAACAGTAGCCCGTCACCACCCAGGCAAAAACTGCCACCGCCGTATTCGTACACCCGGCTACGCACGCTGAAGCCATCGGGGGTCAGGCAGCGGGCCTGCTGGTGCTGCCAGTGCCAGATGCGACAGGCACCATCGGCCGGGCGAAACTCGTTCCAGAACAGCCCCGCGGCGCTGACCTTGAGTTCGGCGAAGTCGGTGCCGGCGGCAACTGCCTGGGCCGCGCTGAACTCAGCCGCGGACGATGACACGGGAGTTTCGTTCATTGCGGAAGGTCATCTCTTCAATGGTGAGCTGGGCGCTTTCCGCCTCGTCGCGGGCCTTGAGGATGATGCCGTGGTCGGCCGACTTGGCGCACACCGGGTCGGCGTTGCTGGCATCGCCGGTGAGCATGAAGGCCTGGCAGCGGCAGCCGCCGAAGTCCTTTTCCTTCTCGTCGCAGGAACGGCAGGGTTCGGGCATCCACTCATAGCCACGGAAGCGGTTGAAGCCGAACGAGTCGTACCAGATGTGGTGCAGGTCGTGGTCGCGCACGTTGGGGAACTGCACCGGCAGCTGGCGCGCGCCGTGGCAGGGCAGGGCGGTACCGTCCGGGGTGATGGTGAGGAACAGGCTGCCCCAGCCATTCATGCAGGCCTTGGGGCGCTCCTCGTAGTAGTCCGGGGTGACGAAGATCAGCTTGCACGGGTTGCCCTCGGTCTTGAGCTTGTCCCGGTACTCGTTGGTGATGCGTTCGGCCCGTTCCAGCTGCGCGCGGGTCGGCAGCAGGCCCAGCCGGTTGAGGTGGGCCCAGCCGTAGAACTGGCAGGTGGCAAGCTCGACGAAGTCGGCTTCCAGTGCGATGCACAGCTCGATGATGCGGTCGATCTTGTCGATGTTGTGCCGGTGGGTGACGAAGTTGAGCACCATCGGGTAGCCATGGGCCTTCACCGCACGGGCCATTTCCAGCTTTTGCGCAAAGGCCTTTTTCGAGCCGGCCAGCAGGTTGTTGACCTGCTCGTCACTGGCCTGGAAGCTGATCTGGATATGGTCGAGGCCGGCCTTCTTGAAGTCGGCGATGCGCGCCTCGGTCAGGCCGATGCCCGAGGTGATCAGGTTGGTGTAGTAGCCCAGCCGGCGGGCCTCGCCGATCAGTTCGGCGAGGTCTTGGCGTACCAGCGGTTCTCCGCCGGAAAAGCCGATTTGCGCGGCACCCATTTCCCGGGCTTCGGCCATCACCTTGAACCATTGCGCGGTGCTCAGCTCCTGGCCCTGGGCGGCGAAGTCCAGCGGGTTGGAGCAGTACGGACACTGCAGCGGGCAACGATAGGTCAGCTCGGCCAACAGCCACAGTGGCAGGCCGACTGCGGGCGTGGGCGGTAACTCAGGCGAGGACGATCCAGTGTTCGGCACGGGCCACCTCCATGAACTGCTCGATGTCATCGGCCACTTCCGGGACACCGGGGAACTGTTGTTCGAGTTCGCTGATGATCGCGGCAACGTCGCGTTGGCCGTCGATCAGGCCACCGATCAGGGCCGCGCTGTCGTTGAGCTTGATCATGCCCTCGGGGTACAGCAGCACATGGCCCTTTTGCGCCGGCTCGTACTGGAAGCGGTAGCCGGGGCGCCAGGCTGGCACTTGATTACGGTCGAAACTCATAGGGCGATCCCTTTGTGCCACACCCGTTCCTGGGTGACGGAGTGATAGGGCGGGCGGTTCAGCTCGTAGGCCATGCTCATGGCGTCGAGCATGCTCCAGAGAATGTCCAGCTTGAACTGCAGTATCTCCAGCATACGCTCCTGGCCCGCGCGGGTGGTGTAGTGCTGCAAGGTAATCGCCAGGCCGTGCTCCACGTCACGCCGGGCCTGGCCCAGGCGGGTGCGGAAGTATTCGTAGCCGGCCGGGTCGATCCACGGGTAGTGCTGCGGCCAGCTGTCCAGGCGCGACTGGTGGATCTGCGGGGCGAACAGCTCGGTCAGCGAGCTGCTGGCCGCTTCCTGCCAACTGGCCCGGCGGGCGAAGTTGACGTAGGCGTCCACGGCAAAGCGCACACCGGGCAGTACCAGCTCCTGGGAGCGCAGCTGGTCCGGGTCCAGGCCCACGGCCTGGCCCAGGCGCAGCCAGGCTTCGATACCACCGTCCTCGCCGGGCGCGCCATCGTGGTCGAGCAGGCGCTGGATCCACTCGCGGCGCACTTCGCGGTCCGGGCAGTTGGCCAGGATCGCGGCATCCTTCATCGGGATGTTGACCTGGTAGTAGAAGCGGTTGGCTACCCAGCCCTGGATCTGTTCGCGGGTGGCGCGACCCTGGTACATCGCCACGTGGTACGGGTGATGAATGTGATAGTAGGCGCCCTTGGCGCGCAGGGCCTGCTCGAATTCGGCAGGGGACATTGGCAGTGCGTCGCTCATTCGGCTGGCTCCTGTATAGCTGAGTCTGGGCTCACCTCGCCCCCTGTGGGAGCGGGCATGCCCGCGAACACCGGCGAAGCCGGTGCCATACACCGTGTTGGATTTTTCGCGGGCATGCCCGCTCCCACAGGGGGTTGTGTAACTCGCAGACCTTTTTACAACTCGATACTCATGCCATCAAAGGCCACTTCCACACCCCGGCGCAGCACTTCGGCACGCTCGGGCGAGTCTTCGTCGAGAATCGGGTTGGTGTTGTTGATGTGGATAAGTACCTTGCGCTGGCGCGGGAAGCCATCCAGCACCTCCAGCATGCCGCCTGGGCCGTTCTGCGCCAGGTGGCCCATCTCGCGGCCGGTACGGGTGCCCACGCCACGGCGCTGCATTTCATCATCTTCCCACAGGGTGCCGTCGACCAGCAGGCAGTCGGCGCCGTGCATCATCGTCAGCAGCTTTTCGTCCACCTGGCCCAGGCCCGGGGCGTAGAACAGCTTGCCGCCGGTGCGGGTGTCCTCGACCAGCAGGCCAAGGTTGTCGCCCGGGTGCGGGTCGAAGCGGTGCGGCGAGTAGGGCGGCGCGGCGCTGCGCAGGGGGAACGGGGTGAAGCGCAGGTTGGGGCAGGCGTCGATGACGAAGCTGCCTTCCAGCTCGATGCGGTTCCACTGCAGGCCGCCGTTCCAGTGGCTGAGCATGTTGAACAGCGGGAAGCCGGTGGTCAGGTCCTGGTGGACCATGTCGGTGCACCACACCTGGTGCGGGCAGCCTTCGCGCAGGCTGAGCAGGCCGGTGGTGTGGTCGATCTGGCTGTCCAGCAGGATGATGGCGTTGATGCCGGTGTCGCGCAGGGCGCGGGCCGGCTGCATCGGCGCAAAGGCCTGGAGTTGGGCGCGAATGTCGGGCGAGGCATTGCACAGCACCCAGTGCACGCCGTCGTCGGACAGGGCGATGGACGACTGGGTGCGTGGCGTGGCTCGCAGGGTGCCGTCACGCAAGCCCTTGCAGTTGACGCAGTTGCAGTTCCACTGTGGGAACCCGCCGCCGGCGGCGGAACCGAGAACCTGGATGTACATGGCCACTCTCTCTGCAGAAACCGTAGCGAAAAAACGAAAACGCCCCGGCAGGCCGAGGCGTTGAACCGTAAGCCGGGCTTAGCGGTTGGCGAAGTACATGGTGACTTCGAAGCCGATGCGCAGATCAGTGTATGCAGGTTTGGTCCACATGGAATTACTCCTTCCGGATGAGGGGGTGGGTTTGTCAGCTACTACTTGGGTACCGCCATTGGCTGGAGGTTCCCATGGCTGGGATTGCGCTATCTTACAAGAAAAATTTGTACCGAAAGGTTAATTATTCGAAAACTCCGTTGCGGTTTTCGTAACAATCATGGGGTTGTACCCAGCCAGGAAGCATCTGGTGCCGCAGCGTTGGCAAGGCATAGCCAAGTGGAGCCTGTATCGAGCAAGTGGCTCAGCAACTGGTCCAGATCCGTCTGCCGCGTTTTCAGGATAGACCTGCGCAGCGCATCCAGCCTGCCGGGTTGTGTGGCCAGGAATGTCTGCCACGCCCATTCGGCGACTTCGGCGTTGCCCATCGCCGGTTCATCGAATTGCCCGGCCAGGGCCTGACCAGCGGCAGGGGCCAGGGTAACGCCCTGGCGCAGCAAGGTGAGCAGGTGGTCGAGGATCTGTACCTGGCTGGCATGAGGCGACTGGACCCCGAACAGCAGGCCGCCGACCCCCTCGACCTGACGAAAGGTACTGAATACCGCATAGCCGAGTTGCAATTCTACCCGCAGCCGTTGGTAAACCGGCCCTTGCAGCAATTGGGTGAGCAGGCGGCCAGCGGCCTCCATGGCCGCCGGCAGTGGGCAGAACAGCAGCAGGGCATGCTCACTGCCAGGTACTTCGGCATGTTGCCAACGGTGGTTGGCCCAGGCGGGCAGAGGGGCAGGCGCCGAGCCTTGGCCAGGGCAGTGCTGAAGCGCGGTGCCCAATGCGTTCAGGGCGGCATCGTCGAAGCCGGCAGCCAGGCCGTGCCAGCGTGCTTGCTGCCACAGGCTGTCGAGATGCGTCTGTGCCAGGGTGCAGGCCGGAGCAGGTGCAGGCGCGGCGCCCAGCACGGCGTCGGGCAGCTGCTTGAGCAGGGCCCGGATGGGGATCAGTGCCGGAGGCTGCGTCGAACTCGGCAGCCAGCTTCCTGCCGGGGGCTTGAGCATCAGTGCCAAGGCCTGTTCCACAGTGCGCAATACCGCTGCCGGCAGCCCGGCGCAGCGCAGTTGCCAATATTCGCCAGCGGTACTGAACTGCAACTGCACCGATACGCGCTCGCAGCGCTCCTGCAGGGGGTGCAAGGCGCGGTCGAGCAGCGCATGCAGGCGCTGGCGCAAGAGGGACGGGACATGCCAGCGCAGGTACAGCGCCGCGTACTGACGGGCGCCAGGCAGCTGGTCGCTGACCTTCAGTGCCGCTGGCAGCGGCTGCGGCCTGGCATCAGGCAAGTCGGCCAGGAGCAAGGTGTCGACAGCGGGCAGTTGCCAATGCCCATGTTCGCGGGCCGGCAGGCCTTCCA
This sequence comes from Pseudomonas sp. B8(2017), assembly GCF_002113575.1. Taxonomy (NCBI): domain Bacteria; kingdom Pseudomonadati; phylum Pseudomonadota; class Gammaproteobacteria; order Pseudomonadales; family Pseudomonadaceae; genus Pseudomonas; species Pseudomonas sp. B8(2017). The sequence goes on from NZ_NEIO01000006.1 coordinate 262,192, forward strand.
GCAGGGCACGGAGCGCCTGCAAGCCTTGTGTGTCCAAACCGGCGAACGGCTGGCCGGCGCTGTCCCGGCGGGCCAGCTCAAGCGCGCTGGCGCTGCGTTCGCGGCTTTGCTGCAGCAGCTCGAATTCGGTACTCAATTGCTCAGGGGCGGCCTGGCGGATGAAGCCGAACCAGCCCTGCAACAGGGCATCGGCTTCCTCTGGGCAGGCGTCCTCGCTCAGCTTCAGGTCAATGTGCCACAGCAACTGCCCGGCGAAGGCATACATCGCCTCGGCCTTGAAACCTTGCAGCCAGCCACGCTGGCGAAGCGCATGCAGCCAGGTGCCCGGGCGGCTATCGCCGAGGCAGGCGATGAGCAACTCAAGGGCCTGCTCGGCACCTGCCGGCAGGTTCTCGTGGCTGAACAGCAGGTGCGTGTCGGTCGCCGATAAAGGCGGTGGCAGAGCTTGTGGCACCCGTTCACCCGTTGCGAACAGCTTGGCATGCTGCCGGCCCAGCAATTCCAGTTCATCCAGCGATTGCGGGCCGCACAGGCTCAGAGTGACCTGGCCGCCTTGGTAGAAGCGCTGGTGAAAGCCACCGAGCGCTTGCTGGAAGGTAGGATCCTGCAAGGCCAGGGTGTGCCGGTTACCGGCATGAAAAGCGCCCAATGGATGGCCGGGCGCTGCCGATTGCAGCAAGGCGAACTGCTGCTGGGCCTGAGGGCTGCGCGACCAGGCAATGAACTCGGCATGGATTACTTCGCGTTCGCGGCGTTGGCGCTCGATGCCCAGGTCTGGCTCGGCCAACATCTGGCACAGGCGCTCCAGCCCCCCGGCCAGGGCGCTGGGCGGGACCTCGAAGAAAAAGTCGGTGGTGCGTTCGCGGGTGCTGGCATTGACCTGGCCGCCGAGGGCCTGCACGTAGCGCATCAGGCCGTCGTCCAGAGGGAAGCACGAGGTGCCGAGGAAGAACAGGTGCTCCAGGAAGTGGGCCAGGCCGGGCCATCTGGTCGGCGCGTCGTGACTGCCCGCGTGCACCCGCAGGGCGGCGGCCGAGCGCTTCAGGCGCGGGGCGTGGCGCAGGGTCAGCTGCAGGCCGTTGGCGAGGGTGAGGTGGCGGGTGGCGTCAGGCATGGAAACTCCGGGGCAGGTGTTCATGCTAACCCATTTGTGTTGGCAGGCCTGGCCCTATCGCCGGCAAGCCGGCTCCCACAGGGACTGCACATGCCTTGAAACCGGTGCGGTCGAAGTGGGAGCTGGCAAGCCGGCTCCCACAGGGACTGCACATGCCTTGGAACCGGTGCGGTCGAGGTGGGAGCTGGCTTGCCGGCGATTGGGCCGCACAGCGGCCCCTGTCAGCCTTTACGCAGATGCAGCTCCTGGCGCAGATCGCTCAGGTAAGGAAACGCCCCGCGCCCCTGCACCACCCGCTCATGCTCCAGCTCCGCCAGCAACTGGCATTCGTCCCGCCCGGCCATGGCCAGCAGGCTGCCATCCGGGCCGATGATGCTGCTCTGCCCGCAATACTGGATCTCGCCTTCCGAGCCGCAGTAGTTGGCATACACCAGGTAGCACTGGTTCTCCTGCGCCCGCGCCCTCACGGTCACCTGGCAGATGAAGTCGTACGGCGACATGTTCGCCGTCGGCACCAAGATCAGCTCGGCACCGTCCAGCGCCAGGCGCCGGGCATTCTCCGGGAACTCGATGTCGTAGCAGATCAGCAGGCCGACCTTCCAGCCATCCAGCTCCACCACCGGGAAGTGATCGGAACCTGCGCTGAACATCGAGCGGTCCAGCTCGCCGAACAGGTGGGTCTTGCGATAGTTGCTCAGGCTGCGGCCGTGCGCATCGATCAACTGCACGCTGTTGTAGATCGCGCCATCATCACCGAGCTCCGGGTAGCCATAGACGATGGCGATGCGGTGCGCCTGGGCGATCTCCACCACCTCCATGGCCGCCGGGCCATCGACGGCCTCGGCCAGGCGCTCGACCTGGGCCAGGCCGATGTTGTAGCCGGTCAGGAACATCTCCGGGCACACCAGCAACCGGGCGCCGCGTTCGGCCGCCAGTTGCGCCTGGTGGCGCAACCGTTGCAGGTTGCCGGGCACGTCCAGTGGCTTGGGTGCGCCCTGGAACAGAGCGATGCGCATGCTGCCTCCTTGTCTCAGTCCGGCAGGGCGATCGGGCCGATTTCGTCGAACACGTCGCCTGGGCCGGGGTTGTCCGGGTGGGTGCGGCCACCGAAGTGATTCATGATACCCCACACCGCATTCAGCGATGTCTGTACCGCGCCTTCCACCCAGGCCGGCGTCCACGACACATCGTCACCGGCAATGAACATGCCGCGCTGCTCGGCAGGCATGTCCTGCTGCATGAAGTGCGCGTACATGCGTTGGTTGTAGCGGTAGTGCCCAGGCAGCGCGCCCTTGAAGGCGCCGAGGAAGTGCGGGTCGGCTTCCCAGGAAACGGTGATCGGGTCGCCGATGATGTGCCCGGCGATGTCGGTCTTCGGGTAGATCTTCTTCAGTGCATCCAGGGCCAGTTGCACGCGTTTTTCCACCGGGTGCGGCAGCATCTTCAGCGCATCGCTCATCCATGAGTACGACAGGCAGATCACCCCCGGCTTGTCGTCACCGTTGTCGAACAGGTAGGTGCCACGGGTGAGGCGATCGGTGAGGGTCATGCTCATCAGGTCGCGGCCGGTTTCCGGGTCCTTGTCCTTCCAGAACGGCCGGTCGACCATGACGAAGGTCTTCGACGACTGCATGTAGCGGGTGCGGTCCAGGGCCATCCACATCTTTTGCGAGAACAGCGATTCCTCGCAGTCGATCTGGGTGGTCAGCAGCCAGGTCTGGCAGGTGGCGAGCACGGCACTGTAGTGACGGGTGTCGCCCCAGTTGTCGGTGACCGCCAGGCGGCCATCGGCAGCGCGGGCGATGCGCTTGACCCCGGTACGCGGTGCGCCGCCATGCAGCCCGCTCAGGCTGGTGCCTTCCGGCCAATGCACGCAGCGCTCCGGTACATGGCGCCAGATACCTTGCGGTACCTGCTCCACACCGCCGACCACCAGGTGTTGGTGGTCGTCGCAGTTGGTCATCACCACGCGGAAGATTTCCAGCATCGAGTTGGGGAAGTCCGAGTCCCAGCCGCCGGTGCCGAAGCCGACCTGGCCGAACACTTCGCGGTGCTGGAAGCTCAGCTGGGCGAACGAGCGCGAGGTGGCGACGAAGTCGTAGAAGGTGCGGTCATCCCACAGCGGTACCAGCTTGTTCCACAGCTCTTTCAGGCGCGGTACGTCACGGTCGCGGATGGCCTGCTGGATGTCGGCGAACCGGGCACCGCTTTCCAGCGCGTCGGCCCAGGCATCGGCCACTTCGTGGAACAGCTTGGGCAGGTCGGTGGGTTTTTCGGCGTAGTAGGTCTGGCCTTCCAGGTCGATCACCGTGCTGCCCGAGGCCGGGGTCAGCGGGTTGGGGAACGGTTTGGTCTCCAGGCCCAGCTTGTCCACGTAGTGGTAGAAGGCAGTGGATGACACCGGGAAGCGCATGCCACCCAGTTCGGCGATGATCCCGTCGGTGCCGTTGAAGGTTTGCGAGCGCAGCCGGCCACCCAGCTTGGATGCTTCGTACACCACCGGCTTGAGGCCCAGCTTCATCAGCTCGTAGGCCGCCACCAGGCCGGCGATACCGGCGCCCACGATTGCCACTTCCTCACCATGGCGCTCGGCCGGGATGCTGCCCAGGCCTGCGGGGTGTTCCAGCCAGTCGTCGAAGGCGAAGGGGAAGTCCGGGCCGAAGATGGTGACCGGTTTTTTACCATCGGCGGGGTGGCGGTTTTTCTTGTTCATGAAGTGACCTTGCCAGAGAGGCTGCGCAGCGGGCGGAGCCTGAGTATAGGAGATGCCTGGGGGCCATTTTAGGGAGTGGGGTGTTCGTTATTAAGGTGCAGATTGTTGTCTGAATGTAGCTTGTGCCGTCGAAATGTATAAACAAGATAGCTTTATGACGAACAGGAAACCTACCCATCTCAAGCACAGCATCGGTCCCTGTGGGAGCGGGCGAGCCCCGCGAAGAGCCCCCGCGGTGTATGGCACGGGCTGCGCCCGTGTTCGCGGGCACGCCCGCTCCCACAGGGTGTGATCAGACAGTTCCTACACCCATGCCATGAATTAAAGAATTACCCTACGCCCGCTATAGCCTCGGTCTGGCTGCGTGGGAAACGCCTCATCGTTAACTTCACTGGGTCGCCGCTGTTCGGGCGACTGGGTGTGAGAACCCATCTCCAACTTCGCACCAAGGCTTATGTCATGGCAGCTGTGCGCGGGCAGGCTTTCGCCTGGCCGGATTTCCAAGTTGGCCGGTTCTCACCCCGTGCATGGCTGCCACCTATTTCCCGTGAGAAGGAGTTGGTAGGCGGTTTCCTCAAGACTCAATTTGGAAATTGCATCATGAAGAAGACTTATTCCGACCAACCCGAAAAACTGAAACCCACCGCAGAAAAAACCTTCTGCAACTGCGAATCCAGCCATCCGCCATTATTCGCCATACGCCCCGGCATCGATGCCGCAGACGCCTTGGTCCACGCCTGCCTGCTGGCCCGTGGCCTCAATCAGATCGCCACCGACTACGCCCAGCATCACGCCCCCGAGCGCAGCCGTGACATTGTCTGGTCGATGCAGCATTCCGCCGAAAGCCTTTCGGCGATTCTGGAAGGCCTGCTCGACGGCCAGGAGGCCTGACCGCCAGCCAGGTTCAGAGCGGCTGCCCGCGGTCCACCTTGCTGCTGAGAATGATCGACGTGGTGGTCTTCTCCACCCCGTCGACACTGCCGATCTGGTCAAGCAACTGGTCCAGTTGCTCGGGCGAATCCGTACGCAGCCAAGCCACATAGTCGAACTCGCCGCTCACTGCGCACAGCTGCTGCACCTGGCCCATGGCACTCAGGCGCCGCACCACCTCCTTGCCCGAGCGCGGCTGCACCTTGATCCCCACATACGCCTGCAGCCCGCCACCCATCACCCGCTGGCCCAGGCGCACGCCATAGCCGGAGATGACCTTGTTCTTCTCCAACCGCTCCAGGCGCGAGTTGACGGTGGTGCGGGCGATACCCAACTGGCGGGCGAGGGTGGCGACGCTTTCGCGGGCATTTATCTGCAGCAGGGCGATCAGCTGGCGATCGATTTCATCCAGCGTGATGGAGCGGGAATCCGACATGGCGAGTCTCTACGGTTGACCCGCTAGCCTAGCCAGCCAGGGCTGGCCAGAGCAAGGGCAGTCACAGCTGGCTGCGCTGACGCGGTCCAATCTGGGGCGACCTGATGATCGGGGCGATGTCGCTGGGCACGCAGGACTTTACGGCGGGTATGACCTTCTGCAATCGGCGGCAGGCTGAGACGCGGTCGAGAGGGGAATAACCAAAAGAGTTACATTTTTGGGGCTGTGAACAGATTGGTCGGATGGTACTGTTTGGTGCAACCATTGCACTATATGATGAGCTCATGCCCACGATCCATCGATTATCCAATTGCGTAATCTATCTCTATGCAAACGACCATCTACCACCGCATTTCCATCTGCGTTTCAGTGATGGCCGTCAGGCACTGATTGGGATCAATGACCTGTCCCCGCTGGCCGGTTTCGGTGGTTCACGGGTTTCCTTGCGCGAGATGAGCGAGGCGCTTGAATGGGCTTCGCGGAACAGGGCTCGACTACTAGCAATGTGGGAGGAGCTGAATCCATGACCAACAAACATTTTCAACTCACAGAGGTGGCCGTCACTGCCCCTTGCACCTTGCTACTGACTTTTGCGGATGGGCAGCAATTCACCGTGGCGCTGGATGAAATCATTGAGAAGCACGCGACTCTGGGCCCGCTTGCGGATCCCAAGGTATTTGCAACGGCTGCGATTGGTGAGTGGCATGACACAGTCATCTGGGCCAATGACGACAGTCTTGAACTTGCTGCGGACAACCTGCGCGCACGGGCGGTGGAGCAGGCAGGGGAGTGTTCACATGAGCTCATCTGGAACTGGATGGCTAAGCATGAGCTGACATTGGATCGCGCAGCTCGGGAATTGGGCTTGAGCAGGCGCATGTTGGCTTACTATCGTAGTGGAGAAAAACCTGTGCCGAGGACGGTCGCTTTGGCGATGAAGGGATGGGAAGCACTTCGAATGGCTGACATGGAAGTGAGCCGTGTGCCCTATCACCTGCCTGGAAGCTTCGCAAATGAGGCGGCCGGGCATGCCCCGAAGAAGCGAGCGTGATTCACCGCCTGAACACAGACAAAAAAAGCCGCGCAATCGCGCGGCTTTGTCGCATCTGGTGGGCCCACACGGACTCGAACCGTGGACCAAAGGATTATGAGTCCTCTGCTCTAACCGACTGAGCTATAGGCCCTCAGTAAGTGGCCGGATTATAACGAGGGTTTCGCACCTGTGCCATCTGAAAGATCCGATAGTGCTATGCGAAGAAACGTCGCCGCGAAGTCGTCCGGGGGCAGGGGCAGGCTGACAATGTAGCCCTGGATCTGCTCACAGCCTTCAGCCGCCAGGAAGCGTTGCTGGGCCTGGTTTTCCACACCCTCGGCAATGATGGTCAGCTGCATGCTGCGGCCCAGGGCGATGATCGCGCGGGCGATGGCGGCGTCGTGGGGATCGTCGGGCAGGCCGCGGATGAACGACTTGTCGATCTTGAGGATGTCCAGCGGCAGGCGCTTGAGGTAGCTCAGCGATGAATAACCGGTGCCGAAGTCGTCGATGGCCAGCTGCACGCCCAGCTTCTTCAGCTGGTGCAGCACGGCCAGGGCTTCCTCTGCCTGGCTCATGATGAAGTTTTCGGTGATTTCCAGCTGCAGGTCGCCGGCCTTGAGCTGGTAGTGCTTCAGCAACTGTTCGATGCGCCGGGCAAGGTGGGGGTGGCGCAGCTGGGCGCCGGCGAGGTTGATCGACAGCGGGCCAAAGGGGTCGTAGTGCATCTTCCAGGCCTGCATCTGCCGGCAGGCCTGTTCCAGCACCCAGTCGCCGATCTGGAGGATGGTGCCGTTCTCTTCCGCCAGGTGGATGAAGTGCTCTGGCGGCACTTCACCAAAGGTCGGGTGGCTCCAGCGGATCAGCGCTTCGGCGCCGACCAGGCTCTGGGTCTTGAGGCTGAGCTTGGGCTGGAAGCACAGGCTCAGTTCGTTGCGCTCGATGGCGCGGCGCAGTTCGTGCTCCAGGGCGATGCGTTCGCTGGCCTGGGCGGTGAGGTCGAGGGTGTAGGCTTCGACGCGGTTACGGCCCTTGGCCTTGGAGCGGTACATGGCTGCGTCGGCGTTGCGAATCAGTGTGGCAACGTCGGTGCCGTCCTGTGGATAAAGGCTGATGCCGATGCTGGCGCTGGTGAAGAACTCGTGCTCGCCGGCCTGGAACGGCGCGTTGAAGCAGGCCAGCAGCTTGTTGGCGATGGCGCTGGCGTCACTGGGTTTGTGCAGGCCGGGCAACAGGATGATGAACTCGTCGCCGCCCAGGCGGGCCACGGTGTCGACATCACGCACCTGCTCCTTCAGGCGTTGGGCGATGCCCTTGAGCAGCAGATCGCCGACCGGGTGGCCGAGGCTGTCGTTGATGTGCTTGAAACGGTCGAGGTCGAGGAACAGCACCGCGCCCTTGCGGTTGGACACTTGCGAGCAGGTGAGTGCGGCCTGCAGGCGGTTCTCGAACAGGGCACGATTGGGCAGGCCGGTCAGCGGGTCGTGGTGGGCCTGGTAGTCGAGCTTGGCCTGGGCATGCTTGAGGCTGGAGATGTCGGCGAACACGGCGACGAAGTGGGTGATCTCGCGTTCTCTGTTGCGCACGGCGCTGATGGTCAGCCAGCCGGGGTACAGCTCGCCGTTCTTGCGCTTGTTGTAGATCTCGCCTTGCCAGTGGCCTTCGTCGGTCAGCTGGTGCCACATGGCGACATAGAACGCGCTGTCGTGCTGGCCGGAGGCAAGCAGGCGCGGAGTCTGGCCGAGGGCTTCGATCTCGCTGTAGCCGGTGATTTCGCTGAAGGCGCGGTTGACGGCACTGATGCGCTGGTCGATGTCGGTGATCAGCACGCCTTCGGCGGTGTTCTCGAACACGGTGGCGGCCAGCTGCAGCTTTTCCTGCATCAGGTGGCGCTCGGTGATGTCGCGGGCGATGGTCAGCATGCAGTCGTCGCCAGCAATCGGCAGCGGCCGTGCAGAGAGCTCGCAGAGGCGAATCTGCCCATCACTGCGGCGCAGGTGGCACGTGAAGTCGCGTACGAAGCCGTCGCGGTTGAGCTGTTCGACCAGGCGCTTGCGCTCGTTGAGGTCGACCCAGATGCCCAGGTCCAGCGAGGTCTGGTCGAGGGTCGGGCTGAGGTCATAGCCGGTCAAGCGGCAGAAGCCCTCGTTCACTTCAAGCAGCAAGCCGTCGCTCTGGCGCGACAGCAGCAGGCCATCGGGCGAGGCATGGAAGGCCTTGGCGAATTTCTCTTCCGAGATTTGCAGCTGCTCCTGGGTTTCCTTGAGCTGGCTGATATCGCGTACCGCTACCACCAGCGCGAGGTTGCCGTCGAGCTCGAAGGTTTCGGCCGAGGTCAGGCCGGTGAACAGTTGGCCGTTGCTGCGGCGGAAGCTCATTTCCAGGTTGCGGATACCGCCCCGGTGCAGGCGTTCGAGCAGCCGCGGGCCGGTGCCTTCGACGCCCCACAGGTTGAGCTCGGTGGCAGTGCGGCCGATTACCTGGCCCGGGGTGAGGCCGATCTGCTCTTCGAAGGCTTCGTTCACCTCCAGCAGGCAGCCGTCGCTGTGGCGGGCGATCAGCAGGATGTCGGGGCACTGCTGGAACACCGAGGCGAACTTCTGCTCGGACAGGCGCAGGGCGTCCTCGGTGCGCTTGGTCTCGCTGATGTCGATCATCAGGCCACGCATCACCGGCTGGTGGCCATGCTCGATCATGCTGACGATGTTGCGTACCCAAAGTGGCTGGCCATCGGCCCGGATTACCCGGTAGTCGAGGCTGTGGTCGCGCCCGGCGGCGGTTTCGCTGTCGCAGTAGGCCTGGGCCCAGAGGGCATCCTCCGGGTGCAGGATGCTGCGCCAGAAGCCGGGCTTGAGCCAGTCGGCCAGTGGGTAGCCGAGCAGGCCTTCGGCGTGGGGTGAGACGTAGCTGTAGGTGAAGTCGTTGGCGTCGGCCTCCCAGGCGATGGCGGACAGGCTCTCGACCAGGCTGCGGTAGTGGTACTCGCTGCTGCGCAGTTCCTGTTCCAGGGCGATGCGCCGGGAAATTTCCGAACTGAGCCGGCGGTTGATGCGGATGACCACTGCCAGCACGGCCATCAATACCAGCACCGCCGGCAGGCCGTATACCAGCAGGTCCGACCAGAACATCCGTTGGTCGACCACATTGCCTACCCAGCGTTGCTGGATCTGGCTGACTTCAGCGCTGCTCATGTCGGCCATCACTTTGTCGAGAATGCCGACCAGCACCTTCTTGTCGCGCGGGGCGGCCATGGCCAGCTGGTAGCGGTAGGGCGTTTCACCGCTGACGTAGAGGCCATCGAGCTTGAGCTGGCGCAGGCTCCAGATGCTTGAAGCGAGGTCACCGACCACCGCGTCCACTTCGTCGGTGGCCAGGGCCTGCAGGGTGGAGCTGACGTTGGGCAGGGCCACCAGGTTGAGGTCCGGGTGGTGGGTGCGCAGCAGTTCGTGCGGGGCGTAGTTTTCGACCACGGCAATCTTCAGACCGTACAGGTCGTCCAGGTTGCGCGGCTGTGCGCCGCCTTTGTGGGCGAGGATGACGATGGGGAAGTCGAGGTACGGCCGGGTGAAGGCCAGGTAGCCTTGGCGTTCGGGGGTGGACATGATGCCGGGCAGCAGGTCGATGCGGCTTTCGCGGGCTTGCGCCAGTACCTCGGTCCAGCTGCTGGGTTCGACCGGTTTGAGCGTCACACCCAGGCGTTGCTGGATCGTGGCGATGTAATCGGCGGCCAATCCCTGGTATCGGCCCTCCTGGTCGCGAAACTCGAACGGTGGCCAAGAGGCGTCTACACCCAGGCTCAGCTGCGGGTGGGCAGCCAACCAGGCTTTCTCCTCGTCTGTCAGGGTCAGGGCGCCGGCCGCTGTGTTCCACAAAATCAGGAGCAGCAACAGGATGGCCGGCATCAGCGGCATAGCGGCCTCACATTCAAGTGGTATGAAGTCGAGTGTAGACGGGCATTGCTGCAGGTGTGCGGTGGAAGGGCGGGCTTTGTGTTCTGGCTGTCGGAAGGGGTAGGTAATGAGGAAATGGGGTTGCTGCGCAGCCCATCGCCGGCAAGCCGGCTCCCACAGGGATCGCGCAGGGCCGGAAAAGAAAAACCCCGGCCTGGGCCGGGGTTTTGTCATCACTCGTCGAGGAAGGAGCGCAGATGCTCGCTGCGAGTCGGGTGGCGCAGTTTGCGCAACGCCTTCGCTTCGATCTGACGGATCCGCTCGCGGGTCACGTCGAACTGCTTGCCGACCTCTTCGAGGGTGTGGTCGGTGTTCATGTCGATACCGAAACGCATGCGCAGCACCTTGGCTTCGCGTGCGGTCAGGCCCGAGAGCACGTCACGGGTGGCTTCCTTGAGGCTTTCGACCGTGGCCACGTCGATCGGGGACTGCATGGTCGAGTCCTCGATGAAGTCGCCCAGGTGCGAATCTTCGTCGTCACCGATCGGGGTTTCCATGGAGATCGGCTCTTTGGCGATCTTCAGTACCTTGCGGATCTTGTCCTCAGGCATTTCCATGCGCTCGCCCAGCTCTTCCGGGGTCGGTTCGCGACCCATTTCCTGCAGCATCTGGCGGGAAATACGGTTGAGCTTGTTGATCGTCTCGATCATGTGCACCGGAATACGGATGGTGCGCGCCTGGTCGGCGATCGAACGGGTGATCGCCTGGCGGATCCACCAGGTGGCGTAGGTCGAGAACTTGTAGCCGCGACGGTATTCGAACTTGTCCACCGCTTTCATCAAGCCGATGTTGCCTTCCTGGATCAGGTCGAGGAACTGCAGGCCACGGTTGGTGTACTTCTTGGCGATGGAGATCACCAGACGCAGGTTCGCCTCGACCATTTCTTTCTTGGCGCGGCGGGCCTTGGCTTCACCGATCGACATGCGACGGTTGATTTCCTTGATCTCGGCAACGGTCAGGCCGGTTTCGGTCTCAAGGTCGATCAGCTTCTGCTGGCAAGCGACGATGGCAGCGTCCTTTTCACCCAGGGCGGCAGCCCACTTGGTGTTGCGCTTGGCCAGGTCACCGCTCCAGGTCTGGTCGGTTTCGTTGCTCGGGAACATGCGCAGGAAGTCGGCACGCGGCATGCGGGCATCACGCACGCACAGCTGCATGATGGCGCGTTCCTGCTGGCGCAGGCGGTTCAGGGCGTCACGAACACGCTCTACCAGTACCTCGAACTGCTTCGGCACCAGCTTGATCGGCATGAACAGGTCGGCCAGGGCCTGCAGGGCGTCGATGCTTTCCTTGTGGGCGCGACCGTTCTTCTTCAGGACCTTGTTGGTGGCCTGAAGCTGGTCGTTGACCGCACCGAAACGCTGGCGAGCGACTTCCGGGTCCGGGCCGCTCTCGGCCTCTTCCTCGTCGTCACCGCTTTCGGATTCTTCCTCGTCGTCGTCGGACTCTTCCTTCGCGGCGGCGGCCTTGGTGCCCGGGATCGGCACTTCTTCGGTCGGCGCGGCGATATTGTCATCAGGGTCGATGTAACCGCTGAGAACGTCGGACAGACGGCCACCTTCGGTGGTGACACGGTCATATTCGCCGAGAATGTAGTCGACAGTGCCCGGGAAGTGGGCGATGGCGCCCATGACTTCACGGATGCCTTCCTCGATACGCTTGGCGATTTCGATCTCGCCTTCGCGGGTCAGCAGCTCGACGGTACCCATTTCGCGCATGTACATGCGCACCGGGTCGGTCGTGCGGCCGATATCGGTTTCAACTGCCGCCAACGCAGCAGCGGCTTCTTCTGCCGCGGCTTCGTCGGTGTCGGCTTCCGCCAACAGAAGGGCATCCGCATCCGGAGCACTCTCGAATACGTTGATCCCCATGTCGTTGATCATGCGGATGATGTCTTCCACCTGTTCCGGATCTGAAATATCCTCAGGCAGGTGGTCGTTGACCTCCGCGTAAGTCAGGTAGCCCTGCTCACGACCGCGGGTGATCAACTCTTTGATACGAGACTGCTGTTGCGCTTTTCCGGACATAACACCCTATCCACTGAAGGTCTTGGCGGGCAAAAAACAAGCCGAGGATTATACCCGAGCATGGGCCTCACGCGCCAGATGAGGTCGGCGTTTGTGCGGGAACATTCCGGCTCAGCAGGGCGAGGAGCTGGGTTTTTTCCTCGCTGGTCAATTCGCTTTGACGTGATTTCCTGAGCAGTTGTTCCAGGCTGCGCTCGCGTTGGCGGGCGGACAAGCTAGTTATAGTGTCGAAAAACTGTTGTTCAAGGTTGTCGGCCACGATCAGCCATTCCTTTTCCGCCAGAGCCCGCAGCAGGCGCCCCTGTTCGGTGCCGTGCCAACGTGCGATCAACTGCATTGAGCTTAGCCCAGGATTTTTCTGCGCGGCTTCGATCAGTGCCACCAGAAGCTGGCTGTACAGGTGTTCTTCGTCGGCGAAGTGGCTGGCATCCTCCACCTTGCCGGCCAGCAGCGGGTGGTGCAGCAGGGTGCGCAGGGCGGCCAGGGTGGGCGGCTCGACCGGGGCCGGTACGCGTGGTGGTGCTTCGTCACGTTGCTGCCATGGCTTGCCACCCTTGCGGTTCTTGTCCCAGGGCTTGTCGCTCCACTGCTTCTTGCCTGCGCCCTTGTTAGGCTTCCACTCCTGTTCCTGATGAACGGGGGCGAAGTCGTGCTGCGGCATGTCGCCGTAGTCGGGGGTGTAGCTGGCCATGGCGTCGTAGTCGTAGCCAGGGTCGTAGTCCGGCACGCTGCTGGTGGCCGGGGCGTGTTGCGCCAGTTGCTCGACCTGCTGCGGGTCGAGGCCGGTGATTTCCTTCAGGCGGTTGCGCATCAGCTGGCGCAGGTTGGCGCCGGGGATCTTTTCGATCAGCGGTGCGGCCAGGGTCGCCATATGTGCCTTGCCTTCCAGCGAGCGCGGGTCGGCTTCGACGCCTAGTTGCTCGAAGAAGTAATCGGCCAGCGGCTGGGCGTGCTGGTTGATGCGGGCCATGAAGGCATCGGTGCCTTCGGCGCGCACCAGGCTGTCCGGGTCTTCGCCTTCGGGCAGGAACAGGAAGCGCGCGCGGCGGCCGTCCTGCAGGTTCGACAGGGTCGACTCCAGGGCGCGCCAGGCGGCCTTGCGCCCGGCCTGGTCACCGTCGAAGCAGAACAGCACGCTGGGTACCACGCGGAACAGGCGCTTGAGGTGCTCTTCGCTGGTGGCGGTACCGAGGGTGGCCACGGCGTTGCGCAGGCCCTGCTGGGCCAGGGCAATGACGTCCATGTAGCCCTCGACGACGATGATTTCGTCGAGGTTGCGGTTGTGCTTGCGTGCCTCGTACAGGCCGTAGAGTTCCTGGCCCTTGTGGAACACCGGGGTTTCCGGGGAGTTCAGGTACTTGGGTTTGTCGTCGCCGAGCACCCGGCCACCGAAGGCGATGATGCGCCCGCGGCTGTCGCGGATCGGGAACATCACCCGGTCGCGGAAGCGGTCATAGCGCTTGCCGCTTTCGGCGTTCTCGATCAGCAGGCCGGCATCGATCATCACCTTCTGCTGCAGGGTGTCGGCACCCAGGTGCTTGAGCAGGTTGTCCCAGCCTGGCGGGGCGAAGCCCAGGCCGAAATCGCGAGCGATTTCCCCGGACAGGCCACGGCCCTTGAGGTAATCCACCGCCGCCTTGCGGGTCGGGTGGCTGCGCAGGGCCTGGCGGTAGAACTCCGAGGCGGCGTCCAGCAGCGGGTACAGCGGCGAATCGGTTGGCTGGCGCGGCTTGTGGTCGCGGCGGCCTTGCTCGCGGGGCACTTCCATGCCAGCGGCGCGGGCCAGCTCCTCGACGGCCTGGGGGAAGTCCAGGTTGTCGTGGTCCATTACGAAGCCCAGGGCGTTGCCGCCGGCACCGCAGCCGAAGCAGTAGTAGAACTGCTTGTCGGGGCTGACCGTGAAGGAAGGGGTCTTTTCCTTGTGGAACGGGCAGCAGGCGGAGTAGTTCTTGCCGGTTTTTTTCAGCTGGACGCGCGAACTCACCACGTCGACGATGTCGAGGCGGTTGATAAGGTCGTCGATGAAACTCTGGGGAATCAGCCCGGCCATGGCAGTCTCGTCATCTGGCAGCTGGCAAGTCTAATCGCTCACGCGCCGGATGGGGCGAGTGCCGCTTGGGAAAGTGCGAGGGAATGTGTGCTCGTCGCCGGCCCCTGAGGGCCCGTCAGTCGGACGTGCACGTCTGGTCATACAACAAGAAGGACCAGCTCTGACGTTTCAGGCAGGTTGCCCATGTGCAGTTCGCATGAAGCTTGTGCAGGGCCTTGAGCTAGCTGCTCAAGTTTGAAGCGACCACTGCCATCGCCCGGCGGTTAGCCGGGCAGGGCAGAAGCTTTGCGTAGAACGTCTGTATTAGTACAGACGAACGGCGCGGCGCTGTTCGCGCTGAACTTTCTTGGCGTGACGCTTAACAGCAGCAGCTGCTTTGCGCTTACGCTCGGCGGTCGGCTTCTCGTAAAACTCGCGGCTACGAACTTCAGCCAGTACACCGGCTTTTTCGCAGGAGCGCTTGAAACGACGCAGAGCTACGTCGAAGGGTTCGTTCTCTTTAACTTTGACGGCTGGCATCCAGGGCTACCTTAATTCATTACCGGGGTAGACGTGCTCCTGGCAAAACAAAGGTGTGCTGGAGAACGTCGGTTTTCAAGGGTTGCGGATGTTAACCCTTAGCAAGCCGGAATGCAAAGCCTCTGATCGAAAACCGCTGGTCGGCATCCGACACGGGGACTATCATGCGCGGCTTCGAATTCAGCCCCCACAAGGGACGAACCCATGCTAGTACTGGGATTGGAAACATCCTGCGACGAAACTGGCGTCGCATTATACGACAGCGAACGCGGTTTGTTGGCCGACGCGCTGTTCAGCCAGATCGACCTGCACCGCGTGTTCGGCGGTGTGGTGCCAGAGCTTGCCTCGCGTGACCACGTCAAGCGCATGCTGCCACTCATCCGCCAGGTGCTGGATGAGGCCGGCTGCGTCGCCACCGAGATCGACGCCATCGCCTACACCGCGGGCCCTGGCCTGGTCGGTGCCCTGCTGGTGGGGGCCTCCTGCGCCCAGGCGCTGGCCTTTGCCTGGGACATCCCGGCGATTGGCGTACACCACATGGAAGGCCACTTGCTGGCACCCATGCTGGAAGAAAACCCGCCGGAGTTTCCGTTCGTCGCTTTGTTGGTTTCCGGTGGCCACACGCAGTTGGTGCGGGTCGATGGCATCGGCCAGTACGAGCTGCTGGGCGAGAGCCTGGACGACGCCGCTGGCGAAGCGTTCGACAAGACCGCCAAGCTGATCGGCCTGAACTACCCCGGTGGCCCGGAAATCGCCCGCCTGGCCGAGCGCGGCGTGCCTGGCCGCTTCGTGTTCCCGCGGCCGATGACCGACCGCCCGGGCCTGGAGTTCAGCTTCAGCGGCCTGAAAACCTTTGCCCTGAACACCTGGCAGCAGTGCCGCGATGCCGGCGACGACAGTGAGCAAACCCGTTGCGACCTGTCCCTGGCATTCCAGCAGGCGGTGGTGGAGACTTTGACCATCAAGTGCAAGCGGGCGTTGAAGCAGACTGGCCTCAAGCGCCTGGTCATTGCTGGTGGCGTCAGCGCCAACAAGGCCCTGCGTGCGTCCCTCGAGGGCATGCTCGGCAGCATCAAGGGCAACGTTTACTACGCGCGCCCGCAGTTCTGCACCGACAACGGCGCGATGATCGCCTATGCCGGCTGCCAGCGGTTGTTGGCCGGGCAAAAGCAGGACCTGGCAATCAGCGTGCAGGCACGCTGGCCGATGGAGCAGTTGCCGCCGGTTTAAGCGTTAGAAGTGCCGTTCGCGGCCGGCGAACAGGTCGCGCAGGTTGCTGCGGTGGCGCCATACGATCATCGCTGTCAGCACAGTGATCGGCAGCAGGGCCTCTGGCTCGCGCCAGGCCAGCAACGGCAAGGTCAGCGGTGTGGCGATCAGCGCCGCCAGCGAGCTGGTGCGGGTGAGGTAGAAGGTCAGCAGCCAGGCGCCAATGGCCAGCAGCGCGGCCGGGAAGTACAGGGCCATGAGCATGCCGGCGGCGGTTGCCACGCCCTTGCCGCCCTGGAAGCGGAAGTACAGCGGGAACAGGTGGCCCAGCACTGCGCACACGCCAACCCAGGCCTGCGCGTGCAGGTCCAGCCCGGCACCGCGGGCGAGCAATACCGGCAACAGGCCCTTGCACAGGTCGCCAAGCAGGGTCAGGATCGCCAGTTTGCGGCCCGCCAGGCGTAGCATGTTGGTGGCGCCGGCATTGCCTGAACCGCTGGAACGCGGGTCCGGGCTGCCCGTAAGGCGGCTGAGGACGATGGCGAAGGACAGCGAGCCGAGCAGGTAGGCGAGCAACGCCAGTAACCAAAACATGCTAACTATTCCGGGCGAGGACGCCCTGATTCTAACGGCGCCAGTCGCCCTTGTCGTGCTGTGGAGAGAAGTGCTTGGACAGAGTGTTCATCGAAGGCCTGGAAGTCGATACCGTCATCGGTGCCTATGACTGGGAGCGGGATATTCGCCAGTGCTTGCGCCTGGACCTGAGCTTTGCCTGGGACAACCGCCCGGCTGCGGCCGGTGACGACCTGAACCTGGCGCTGGACTATGCCAGTGTGTCGGCGCGCATCCAGGCGTTTGCCGAACAGGCCCGTTTCGAGTTGGTGGAAACCTTCGCCGAGCGCCTGGTGGCGACGTTGATGGAAGAGTTCCACATCCCGTGGGTGCGGTTGAAACTGACCAAGCCGGGTGCGGTGCCGGCGGCCCGTGGTGGTGTTGGCGTGGAGATCGAGCGCGGATGTCTCTGAGCACGGTTTACCTGGGCCTTGGCAGCAACATCGACCGCGAGGTGCATTTGTGCGCCGGGCTCGATGCGTTGGCGGGCATCCTGACCGACATGCGCTGTTCGCCGGCGTTCGAAAGCCAGGCGGTGGGGATCAAGAGCGGGCCGTTCATCAACTTTGTGGTGACCGGGCAGACTGCGTTGCCGTTGATCGAACTGGACCGCCGGTTGAAGTTCATCGAGGCCGACAATGGCCGCTATGCGCCGGACCGCAAGGGCCTTCCGCTGGATATCGACGTGCTGATGTATGACGGCCTGCACGGCACGTTCGATGGGCTGGTGTTGCCTCGGGCCGAGATCCTGAAGAACGCCTTTGTGCTGTGGCCGCTGTCGCTGCTGGCGCCGGAGCTGGTGCATCCGGGGGTAGGCAAGACAATGGCGCAGTTGTGGCAGGAGGCGCGGATTGATCAGGTGTTGGCCCCGGTTGCCTTTGAGTGGCGTGGGTTGCAGCTGACTCCCGCGTAAGCCTGTACCGGCCCTTTCGCGGCTAAAGCCGCTCCCACAGGGATCGCACAACCCTTGGCATCATGCGATCCCTGTGGGAGCGGGCGAGCCTTAATGCCGGTCAGTTAAGAAAATTGGGGCCGCTTTGCGGCCCTTCGCGGGCTTGCCCGCTCCCACAGGTTAGGTGCGAGGCTCGGAAAATGCGCGGTTCCTGTGGGAGCGGGCGAGCCCGCGAAAGGGCCGGTATGTTCAGCCGAGCTTGTAAGCCTCGAGCGCTCTCAGCCGTTCACCTTTGAGCGCTTCCCCCAAGGCCTGGCCAGTAAGCCCAGCCTGCACCAACGGCTTGACATCCACTGCCCGCGCCGCTGCCGCTGCCCCTCGCAGGTAGTCGGCCTGTGGATAACCCGCTTTGCCCTCGCCCAGCGCTGTCATCTCGCAAGCGATCAGGAAGTCTTCGAACCGCTGTGGCCGCCGGTACACATCGAACTTCTGCAACAGCTCCAGCAGTGCCGTGGCAGGCAGTTCCAGCGCCTGGTTGCCCAGCTTCAGGCACTCACCCGTCAGCAGCGCCAGCTCCTGGCACTCTCGCGGTGCCTTGAGGCGCTGGTTGACGGCTTTGATCGCGGCCGGTGTCAGCGACTGCAGCAGGCAGGCCCAGCGTACATGCAGGGGCCGTTCGTGCATTACCGCTTGTTCCAGCGCCGCCAGGGCCTGGGGAGCGTCATCAAGCTCCGGCAGCAGCTCCCGCAGGGCTCCACAAGCATGCAGCACCTGGAAGAACACCTGCGGCTGCGCCTCCATCAGTGCCCGCTCGATTTCCTTCCAGCTGCGCTCGGCGGTCAGTGCTTGCAGTTCGCCCGAGGCGCTGATCTGGCGCATCAGCTCAAGCGTCTCATCGGCAACCCGGAAACCCAGCGGCGCATAACGGGCAGCAAAGCGCGCAACACGCAACACGCGCAACGGATCTTCGGCGAATGCCGGGGAAACATGACGCAAAAGGCGCCGATCGAGATCGTCCTGGCCATGATAGGGGTCGTACACCGTACCCGTCTCGTCCTCGGCCATCGCATTGATGGTCAGGTCACGACGGATCAGGTCTTCTTCCAGGGTCACATCGGGGCTGGCGTGGAAGGTGAAGCCGCCGTAGCCGCGCCCGCTCTTGCGCTCGGTGCGCGCCAAGGCATATTCCTCGCCGGTTTTCGGATGCAGGAACACCGGGAAATCAGCGCCGACCGGACGAAAGCCCTTGGCGTGCATTTCCTCGACCGTGGCGCCGACCACCAGCCAGTCGATATCGCTGACAGGGCGGCCGAGCAGGCGGTCGCGCACGGCGCCGCCGACTTTGTAGATGTGCATGTGCAGCTCTCCATAACTGCCGACAGGATACCCTGTCGGCACTCATGGCGTGGCACTAGAGGTGGTGGATGACAGCCAGGTCCATGCGGCCGTAGTCGGCACTTTCGCCGTGCTCGCCGCGTGGTGGCATGTGGTGGGTCTTCATCACCTGCTCGCCCTGGACGGTCTCCAGGTGGATGTCGAAGCCCCACAGGCGGTGCAGGTGCTTGAGCACTTCATCGGTAGAGTCGCCCAGCGGTTTGCGGTTGTGTTGCTGGTGACGCAAGGTCAGCGAGCGGTCGCCGCGGCGGTCGACGCTCCAGATCTGCACGTTCGGCTCGCGGTTGCCCAGGTTGTACTGCGCCGCCAGCAGTTCGCGAATGGTCCGGTAGCCGGCCTCGTCGTGGATGGCAGGTACATACAGGTCGTCGCGCTGGTCGTCATCGAGGATGCTGAACAGCTTCAGATCGCGCATGACCTTCGGCGACAGGTACTGCAGGATGAAGCTCTCGTCCTTGAAGCTGCTCATGGCGAACTTGATGGTAGAAAGCCAGTCACTGCCGGCAATGTCGGGGAACCAGCGGCGATCTTCTTCAGTCGGGTTCTCGCACATGCGGCGGATGTCGGTGTACATCGCAAAGCCCAGTGCGTAGGGGTTGATGCCGTTGTAATAGGGGCTGTCGAAGCCGGGCTGGAACACCACGCTGGTGTGCGACTGCAGGAACTCCATCATGAAGCCTTCGGTGATCAGCCCCTCGTCGTACAGGTCGTTCATCAGTGTGTAGTGCCAGAACGTCGCCCAGCCTTCGTTCATCACCTGGGTCTGGCGCTGCGGGTAGAAATACTGGGCGATCTTGCGCACGATGCGCACCACTTCACGTTGCCAGGGCTCCAGCAGCGGGGCGTTCTTCTCGATGAAATACAGGATGTTTTCCTGCGGCTCGGCGGGGAAGCGCGCATCATCGCGCTCGTTACCCTTGTCGGCACTCTTCGGAATGGTCCGCCACAGGTCATTGATCTGCCGCTGCAGATGCTCCTCGCGCTCCTTCTGCCGCCGCCGCTCCTCTTCGGCGGAAATCGGATAAGGCCGCTTGTAACGGTCGACGCCGTAGTTCATCAGGGCGTGGCAGGAGTCGATCAGGTCTTCCACGGCATCGATGCCATGGCGCTCTTCGCACTGGGCGATGTACTGCTTGGCGAACACCAGATAGTCGATGATCGAGCTGGCGTCGGTCCAGGTGCGGAACAGGTAGTTGCCCTTGAAGAAACTGTTATGGCCGTAGCAGGCATGGGCGATCACCAGTGCCTGCATGCACATGGTGTTTTCTTCCATCAGATAGGCGATGCACGGGTCGGAGTTGATCACGATCTCGTAGGCCAGGCCCATCTGGCCACGGCTGTAGGACTTCTCCGTGCTGAGGAACTGCTTGCCGTAGGACCAGTGGTGATAACCCAGCGGCATGCCTACCGAGGCGTAGGCGTCCATCATCTGCTCGGCGGTAATCACCTCGATCTGGTTGGGGTAGGTGTCCAGGGCGTAACGCTCGGCCAGGCGGCTGATTTCCCGGTCGTAGGTCTGGATCAGTTCGAACGTCCACTCGGACCCGGTGGAAATAGGTTGGCGTCTCTGTGCTCTGGCGGTCATGTGGCTAACCTGCGCTGGAAGAGTTCACGGAAGACCGGGTAGATATCGCCGGCCGATACCAACTGCTGCTGGGCGAACGTGTCGGGGAAGGCTTCGCCGATGCGCTCGTACTCGTACCACAGCGCCTGGTGTTCACGCGGGGTGATTTCAACGTAAGTGTAGTACTGCACATGCGGCATGATCTGCTTGGCCAGGATGTCGCGGCAGATCGGCGAGTCGTCGTTCCAGTTGTCGCCGTCGGAAGCCTGGGCGGCGTAGATGTTCCAGTCGCTGGCCGGGTAGCGTTCGGCCATGACCTCCTGCATCAATTTGAGTGCGCTGGAAACGATGGTGCCGCCGGTTTCCCGCGAATAGAAGAATTCTTCCTCGTCGACTTCACGAGCGCTGGTGTGGTGGCGGATGAACACCACTTCGATGCGGTCGTAGTTACGCTTGAGGAACAGGTACAGCAGGATGAAGAAGCGCTTGGCGATGTCCTTGGTGGCCTGGGTCATCGAGCCGGACACGTCCATCAGGCAGAACATCACCGCCTTGGAGCTGGGGTTGGGCTGCTTGACCAGCAAGTTGTACTTGAGGTCGAAGGTGTCGAGGAAGGGCAGGCGGTTGATGCGTGCCTTCAGGCGTTCGATCTCGTGTTCGACTTCCTGGATATCGGTGAAGTTGTCGGGTTCCTCGACCTTCAGGCGGGCGAGTTCCTTCTGCGCTTCGCGCAGCAGTGCGCGGCTGCTGCCGGTCAGGGCAATGCGCCGGGCATGGGCCGAACGCAGGGTGCGCACGATGTTGATGCGGGACGGGTTGCCTTCGTTGGCGATACCGGCGCGCACGGTCTTGAAGGTGTCGGCCCCGGTCAGGTGACGTTTGACCAGGTTGGGTAGCTCGAGGTCCTCGAACATGAACTCGAGGAATTCTTCCTGGGTGATCTGGAAGACGAAGTCGTCCATGCCTTCGCCGGAGTTGCCGGCCTTGCCTCGGCCGCTGCCACCGCCACCGCCTTGTGGCCTGGGGATGTGTTCACCGGCGGTGAATTCCTTGTTGCCTGGGTGCACGATGGTCTGCTTGCCCCCGCGACCATGGTGCAACACCGGTTCGTCGATGTCGCGCCCCGGAATGCTGATCTGCTCGCCATGTTCCATGTCCATGATGGAACGGCGGCTTACCGCCTCTTCGACGGCTTTCTTGATGTGTTCGCGGTACCGCCGCAGGAAGCGCTGGCGGTTCACCGTGCTCTTGTTCTTGCCGTTCAGGCGTCGATCTATAACGTAGCTCATGGTCCCTCCGGTAGCTGGGAACAGCTGCACGCTTCAAGCTACGAGCTGCTGCACGTAAAGGCAGCAAAGCAGCTGCCGCCGCCCAGGGCTGGCATAGCAGCCCTGGGCGCGCGGTGGGTAGCTTGTCGCTTTATTGCGATTTCCTGACCCGCAGGTACCATTCCGACAGCAGACGAACCTGTTTGTCGGTGTAGCCACGCTCCACCATCCGTGTGACGAAGTCGTTGTGTTTCTGTTGGTCCTCCTTGCTTGCCTTGGCGTTGAAGCTGATGACCGGCAGCAGGTCCTCGGTGTTGGAGAACATTTTCTTCTCGATCACCACCCGCAGCTTTTCGTAGCTCAGCCAGCTCGGGTTCTTGCCGTTGTTGTTGGCACGGGCACGCAGCACGAAGTTGACGATTTCGTTGCGGAAATCTTTCGGGTTGCTGATGCCGGCCGGCTTCTCGATCTTCTCCAGTTCTTCGTTGAGGGCGATACGGTTGAGGATTTCGCCGGTTTCCGGGTCGCGGTATTCCTGGTCCTGGATCCAGAAGTCTGCGTACAGCACGTAGCGGTCGAAGATGTTCTGGCCGTATTCGCTGTAGGATTCCAGGTAGGCGGTCTGGATTTCCTTGCCGATGAACTCGATGTAGCGCGGGGCCAGGTACTCCTTCAGGTAGCGCAGGTAGCGTTCGCGCACCTCGGCCGGGAACTGTTCCTGCTCGATCTGCTGCTCCAGCACATACAGCAGGTGCACCGGGTTGGCGGCCACTTCATGCGGGTCGAAGTTGAACACCTTGGACAGGATCTTGAAGGCGAAGCGGGTCGACAGGCCGTTCATGCCTTCGTCGACGCCGGCGGCATCGCGGTACTCCTGGATCGACTTGGCCTTCGGATCGGTGTCCTTGAGGTTTTCCCCATCGTACACCCGCATCTTCGAATAGATGTTGGAGTTTTCCGGCTCTTTCAGGCGCGACAGTACGGTGAACTGGGCGAGCATCTTCAGCGTGTCTGGCGCGCAGTGGGCCTTGGCCAGCGAACTGTTGATCAGCAGCTTGTCGTAGATCTTGATTTCGTCGCTGACGCGCAGGCAGTACGGCACCTTGACGATGTAGATCCGGTCGATGAACGCCTCGTTGTTCTTGTTGTTACGGAAGGTGTGCCATTCCGACTCGTTGGAGTGGGCCAGCAGAATCCCGGAGTAGGGGATGGCGCCGAGGCCTTCGGTACTGTTGTAGTTGCCTTCCTGGGTGGCGGTGAGCAACGGGTGCAGGACCTTGATCGGTGCCTTGAACATCTCGACGAATTCCATCAGGCCCTGGTTGGCCCGGCACAGCGCGCCCGAATAGGCATAGGCGTCGGCGTCGTTCTGCGGGAATTCCTCGAGCTTGCGGATATCCACCTTGCCGACCAGCGCCGAAATATCCTGGTTGTTTTCGTCACCGGGTTCGGTCTTGGCGATGGCGATCTGGTTGAGGATCGACGGGTACAGCTTCACCACCTTGAACTTGCTGATGTCGCCGCCGAACTCCTGCAGGCGCTTGGTGGCCCAGGGCGACATGATGGTGTTCAGGTAGCGCCGCGGGATGCCGAACTCTTCCTCGAGAATGGCCCCGTCTTCGGTGGCGTTGAACAGGCCCAGGGGCGACTCGAATACCGGCGAGCCCTTGATGGCGTAGAACGGTACCTTTTCCATCAGCTGCTTGAGTTTTTCGGCCAGCGACGACTTACCGCCGCCCACCGGGCCCAGCAGATAGAGGATCTGTTTCTTTTCCTCCAGGCCTTGGGCGGCGTGGCGGAAGTAGGACACGATCTGGTCGATGCACTCTTCCATGCCATGGAAGTCGGCAAAGGCCGGATAGCGGCGGATAACCTTGTTGGAGAAGATTCGCGACAGTCTGGAGTTGGTTGAGGTGTCGATCAGCTCCGGCTCACCGATGGCCAGCAACAGCCGTTCGGCCGCCGATGCGTAGGCACTGCGATCCTCTTTGCACAGCTCGAGGTACTCCTGCAGCGAGAGTTCTTCCTGGCGCGTAGACTCGAAACGTTGTTGGAAGTGGCTAAAAATACTCATGACGTCACCTCGCTCGATACGTGGAGACGACGCCGGATCAGTCAGCTGATGCTGGCATGCAACCGGGGTTGCCGATTGCTGTATACCCCCCAGAACACCCTGTAACGCTACCGATGACCCGCACGCCGGTGTACCGGCTCTCCCCTTTTTCTGGATGGCCTGCGCTTAAGAATAGTTGGTTATCCGCAAGGTCAAGGGCGAGGGGCGGAGAAGTTGCGAACGACCGTTCGTCAGATAAGCCGCAAGCCCGCATGGGGCGCGGGCTGCAGTAAAAATGAAAAAATTATTCGGTAGTGCCCTGGGCGGTTTCGGCCGGGTAGGTGGCGCGCCACAGCTCAAAGCCGCCGTCCACGCTGTATACGTCCGAGAAGCCCTGGTTCACCAGATAGGCCGCGGCGCTTTGGCTGGAATTGCCGTGGTAGCACACCACCAGGGTTGGGGCATCGAGGTCGGCATTGCGGATGAACTCGGCGACCGAATGGTTATCCAGATGCTTGGCACCGGTGATGTGGCCGGCGGCAAAGGCCTGCGGGTCGCGAATGTCGACGACTACCGCACCTTGCGCGCGCAGGGCCAGGGCCTGTTCGGGAGGGATGCGCTTGAATTCGCTCATGGGTACGGCTTCCTTCAGGATTGATCGTTCAGTGTAGGCGTTTGGGTGGGGAGGCGTAAGTTGCCGTCGTCGCTGCAGTCACAGCGGTGGTATTCGCCGCTGTCGACGTTGTACAGGGTCATGGCACCGCCCCACACGCAACCGGTGTCCAGGGCGATGATGCCGGGCTCGTCGACCTGCCCCTGCAGGGCGGCCCAGTGGCCGAAGATTATCTTCACGTGGCGTGAGCGGCGGCCTTTGTGTGCGTACCAGGGCTTGTAGCCCTTGGGGGCGGTATTCAGGCCTTCCTTGCTCTTGAGGTCGAGCTTGCCCTCGGCGGTGCAGAAGCGCATGCGCGTGAGGCAGTTGGTGATGACCCGCAGGCGTTCGATGCCGCTGAGGTTCTTGCTCCACTTGTTCGGCTCGTTGCCGTACATGCCGTCCAGGTACAGCTTCAGGCGCTCGTCGTCGCGCAGCACTTCCTCGACCTCGGCGGCCAGCTCCAGGGCTTTGCCCAAGGTCCATTGCGGTGGAATGCCGGCGTGAACCAGGGCAATGCCACGGGGTTCGTCGTAATGCAGCAGCTTTTGCTGGCGCAGCCAGTCGAACAGCTGGTCGGCGTCCGGCGCTTCGATGATCTCGTGCAGGGTGTCGCTTTTCTTCAGGCGTTCGACGTTGTGCCAGGCGGCCAGCAGGTGCAGGTCATGGTTGCCCAGCACGCACACCAGCGACTGGCGGATCGAATAAAGGAAGCGCAGGGTTTCCAGTGACTCGGGGCCGCGGTTGACCAGGTCGCCGACCAGCCACAGGCGGTCGACGGCGGGGTTGAAGTTGACCCGTTCGAGCAGGCACTTGAGTGGCTGCAGGCAGCCCTGCAGGTCACCGACGGCGTAGGTAGCCATCAGTGCAGCGCCCCGGGCACCGCCAGGCGGAAGGGGGCGATCTCGGCATCGAAGCGTTTGCCGTCTTCGGCGAACATCTGGTAGCTGCCCTGCATGGTGCCCACGCGGGTGCTGATGACCGCGCCGCTGCTGTAGGTATGGCTCTGGCCCGGGTCAATGTTGGGCTGCTGGCCGACCACGCCGGCGCCACGCACCTCCTCGACCTCGCCGTCACCGTTGGTGATCAGCCAGTGGCGCGACAGCAGCTTGGCCTTGAGCGAGCCATTGTTCTGCACGGTGATGGTGTAGGCGAAAGCGAAACGACTGTTTTCGGGGTCGGATTGTTCTTTGAGGTAGCGGGTCACGACGCTGACGTCGATCTGATAGCGGGGGTCGGACATGCAAGGGCCTTGGGCGAACTGACGCAATAATGCAGTCTAGGCCATTGGGAGGGGGGAGGGCCAGCGGTGAGGGGCTTGGGGATTTGTGTTGTCTGTCCCGGCCCTTTCGCGGGTAAACCCGCTCCCACCTGGCCGGCATGGGTTTCAAGGCATGCACAGCACCTGTAGGAGCAGCCTTGGGCTGCGAAGAGGCCATTACTGTCGAAGAAAATCTTTCTCCCTACTGGCTTCTTCGCAGCACAAGGCTGCTCCTACAAGGTACTGCGCAGATTTTGAGGGCTGTGGAGTACCTGTGGGAGCCGGCTTGCCGGCGATAGGACCGGTACAGGAGATATCAGGCTTGTTGTTCAGCCAACTGGTCAGCCAGGCGCACGAAGGCGGCCAGGTCCAGCTGTTCAGGGCGCAGGCTGCCGTCCACACCGGCAGCTTCGATGGCCGCGCTGTCGAGCAGGCCTTTCATGGTGTTGCGCAGGGTCTTGCGGCGCTGGTTGAAGGCTTCGCGTACCACCTGCTCCAGCAGCTTTGCGTCCTTGGCCGGGTACGGCAGCACTTCGTGCGGCACCAGGCGGACGATGGCCGAGTCCACTTTCGGCGGCGGGTTGAAGGCGCCAGGGCCAACGTTGAACAGGTGCTCGACCCGGCAGTGGTACTGCACCATGATCGACAGACGCCCCCAGTCACCACCGCCAGGGCCGGCGGCCATGCGCTCGACCACTTCCTTCTGCAACATGAAGTGCATGTCGCGGATCAGCCCGGCATGGCTGAGCAGGTGGAAGATCAGTGGGGTGGAGATGTTGTAGGGCAGGTTGCCCACCACCTTGAGGCTGCGCGGTGGCACGCCCAGCTGGTTGAAGTCGAACTTCAGGGCGTCGCCCTGGTGCAGGCGGAAATTGCTGCGACCGGCAAACTTGTGCTGCAGGATCGGCACCAGGTCCTTGTCCAGTTCCACCACGTCCAGCTGTGCCCCGCTGCCCAGCAGGCCTTCGGTCAGGGCGCCCTGGCCGGGGCCGATTTCCAGCAGATGTTCGCCGGCCTTGGCGTTGATGGCACGCAGGATGCGGTCGATGATGCCGGCGTCGTGCAGGAAGTTCTGGCCGAAGCGCTTGCGCGCCCGGTGTTGGTATTGCTCGTTCATGGTCGGTTCTCGGCCATCTGGTAGGCGGTTTCCAGCGCGACGCGCAGGCTGCCGGTGTCGACCTTGCCGGTGCCGGCAAGGTCCAGGGCGGTGCCGTGGTCGACTGACGTGCGGATGATCGGCAGGCCCAGGGTCACGTTGACTGCAGCGCCGAAGCCTTTGTACTTGAGTACAGGCAGGCCCTGGTCGTGGTACATCGCCAGCACCGCGTCGCAGTGCTCCAGATATTTGGGGGTAAACAGGGTATCGGCCGGCAGCGGCCCGCGCAGGTCCATGCCTTCGGTGCGCAGGCGGGCCAGGGTCGGCTCGATGATGTCGATTTCCTCGCGGCCCAGGTGGCCGCCCTCGCCCGCGTGCGGGTTGAGGCCGCACACCAGGATGCGCGGGTTGGCAATGCCGAACTTGTCGCGCATGTCGGCATGCAGGATACGGGTTACACGCTCGACGCGCTCGGCAGTGATGGCGTCGGCAATGTCGCGCAGCGGAAGGTGTGTGGTCACCAGGGCCACGCGCAGGCCACGGGTGGCCAGCATCATCACCACTTGCGCGGTGTGGGTCAGCTCGGCAAGGAATTCGGTATGCCCGGAGAAGGCGATACCGCTTTCGTTGATCACGCCCTTGTGTACAGGGGCGGTGATCATCCCGGCGAAGTGCCCGTCCAGGCAGCCTTGCCCGGCACGGGTCAGGGTTTCCAGCACGAACGCGGCATTGGCCTTGTCGAGCTGGCCCGGCACTACCGGGGCCGCCAGGGGGGTATCCCAGACGTACAGGCTACCCGCTGGCGCCGGCTGCTCGGGCCACAGGCCCGGCGCTACCGGCAGCAGGTTGACGGCCAGCCCCAGCTGCGTGGCCCGCTCGGCGAGCAGGTCACGGCTGGTGATGGCGATCAGGGGGTGGGGCTGGGCGTCTGCGGCGAGCAGCAGGCACAGGTCGGGGCCTATGCCGGCCGGCTCGCCGGGGGTGACGGCGAAGCGCAGGGGCTTCACTGGGCGGCCTGGTCAGCGCCAGGCAGCTTGATTTCAACGTAGGCCTCGTCGCGGATCTGGCGCAGCCAGGTCTGCAGCTCTTCGTCGTACTTGCGGTTGCGCAGTACGTTCATGGCCTGTTGCTCACGAGCCTGCTCGGTGCTGTCGGTGGCGCGACGGCCCAGCACTTCCAGGACATGCCAGCCGTACTGGGTCTTGAACGGACGGGTGACTTCGCCTTGGGCGGCGTTGGCCATCTGCTCGCGGAACTCCGGTACCAGGCTGTTCGGGTCAACCCAGTTGAGGTCGCCGCCGTTGAGCGCCGAACCCGGGTCTTCCGAGAAGCTCTTGGCCAGCTCGCCGAAGTCTTCGCCGTTCTTGATGCGCTCGTACAGGCGTTCGGCCAGTTGCTCGGTGGCCGCCTCGCTGCGGATCTCGCTAGGCTTGATCAGGATGTGGCGAACGTGCACTTCGTCACGCAGCACGTTCTCGCTGCCGCCACGCTTCTCCTCGAGCTTGAGGATGATGAAGCCGTTGGGGATGCGGATAGGCTGGGTAATTTCGCCAACCGGCATGCTGCTGAGCATCTTGGCGAAGTCCGGTGGCAGCTGGCCAGCTTTACGCCAGCCCATCTCGCCGCCTTCCAGGGCGTTTTCGCTGGCGGAGCGGGCAATGGCCATCTGGCCGAAGTCCGCGCCCTGCTTGAGCTGCTGGTACACATCGCCAACCTGGCGCGCGGCGGCCTGGATAGCTTCCGAGTTGGCCGCTTCCGGGGTCGGAATCAGGATGTTGGCCAGGCGGTACTCTTCCGACATCTGCATCTTGCCAAGGTCGGAGTTGAGGAAGTTCTTCACTTCCTGCTCGGAGACCTGGATACGCTCGGCCACGCGGCGCTGGCGCACGCGGCTGATGATCATCTCGCGCTTGACCTGCTCGCGGGCGTCGTCGAACGACATGCCGTCACGGGCCAGGGCGGCGCGGAACTGCTCCAGCGACATGCCGTTGCGCTGGGCAATGGTGCCCATGGCCTGGTTCAGTTCTTCGTCGGTGATGCGGATGCCGGAGCGTTCGCCGATCTGCAGCTGCAGGTTCTCGACGATCAGGCGTTCCAGTACCTGCTGGTCCAGCGCACCGGCAGGCGGCATGCCGCCGCCACGCTTGGCGATGGTTTGCTGGACCTCGCGGACACGCTGGTCCAGCTGGCTTTGCATGACCACGTCGTTGTCGACGATGGCCACCACGCGATCAAGAGGTTGCACCGCGGCATGCACCGCGCCACTCAGCAATGCAACGCCCAGCAACGCCGGGCGCAGTCGATCAATAAGCTTGGTCTTCACGTTCACGATAACCTTGAATGCCTTGGTCGAGGAAAGATTCGACCTTGTTGCCGACTACACCACCGAGGCCTTTCAGGACGATCTGAAGGAAGATGCCGTGGTCGCCTTTTTCGTTCGCCGGGAGGGCTTGGCTGAAGTCGTCGTAGTCGATCCAGTAACGGTTGATCAGACGCAGCTTCCAGCAGCAGTTGTCGTACTCGAAACCGCCCATGGCTTCCAGGGTGCGATTGCGGTTGTAGTCATGCTGCCAGCGAGCGATGACGCTCCACTGCGGAACGATCGGCCAGATGACCGAGAAGTCATGCTGCTGGATCTTGTAGTAGTCCTTGATGTAGTTCTCGCTGCCTGGGACGCCGTAGTCGCCACCGCCCACTTTCCAGGTACCGGTCGTGGAGTCGTAGGAGATGGTGTCGTTACGGTAGCGATAACCGAGGTTGACCACTTTGTTCGGGTTGTCTTCAGGCTGGTAATGGAACATCGCGCTGCCCGAGCGGGTGCTGCGGCTGTCCGGGTCCCAGTTGAAGTCCGAATTGAAGCGCCAGTCGCGGTTGAAGTAGTAGTTGTACACCAACGCGTATGGCGACACATCGGACTGCGAGTCGCTGCGGGTACGGTAATCGATACCAGGGAGCTGAACTTTGCGGTCCTTGAAGTAGAAGGCCTGACCGATGCTGAAGTTCTGGCGTTCGAAACCGTTTTCTTCGATCCAGCGGGTGGTTACGCCCAGCGACAGCTTGTTCTCGTCACCGATACGGTCGGTGCCGCTGAAGCGGTTGTCGCGGAATAGCGAATCGTAGCTGAACAGGGTTTCACCCGAGTCGAACAGCGGGATGTCCTTCTGGTCCTTGTACGGGACGTAGAGGTAGTACATACGCGGTTCGAGGGTTTGCTTGTAGTTGGTGCCGAACAGCGAAGTTTTGCGGTCGAAGTACA
Source organism: Pseudomonas sp. B8(2017) (assembly GCF_002113575.1). Classification (NCBI taxonomy): domain Bacteria; kingdom Pseudomonadati; phylum Pseudomonadota; class Gammaproteobacteria; order Pseudomonadales; family Pseudomonadaceae; genus Pseudomonas; species Pseudomonas sp. B8(2017). Next base: position 292,219 of record NZ_NEIO01000006.1, read on the forward strand.
GGCCGCTGTCCACGCTGAAGATCGGTACGTCGCGGTTCAGCGAGCTGTTGTAGCTGCCGTACGCCGGGTTGGCCGATTGCGCGATAGCCTGGGTTTTACCCTGGCTGTCCAAGTCCAGATCGTAGTGGGTATACGCATACTTCAGCTTGGGGGTCAGGAAGCCGTAGCTGGCTTCCATCGGCAGGCTGATCGATGGTGCGACGTTGAAACGGTTGCCGTTGGCGCGAGCGATGCCGCTGACGTTCTGGTCCAGGCGGCGACCAGGCGCACCCGCCGAAGTGTCGGGAAGGCCATCTTCGTTCAATACGAAGTCGTCTTTCAGGTCACGATCGAAACGGACTGCCTCGGTTTCGTAGGCAATATTGAGCCCACCTGGCTCGTACGGCAGCTTACCGTTGAAGGTAATCTGCGGCAGGCGATCATACGGGGTGATCTTCGAAATGGTCGCCATCTCGTAGGCATGTACATTCAACCGCGCGGTGTAGTTGTCACCACGGTAGGTCAATGCACCCTGCTGGTTCAGCAGGTCCTGGGTTTCAATACCGATCTGGTCGGATTCCAGGTCCTGGAAGTAGAACGGATCGCTGATGTCGGTGTAGTCCACCTCGGTCATCAGGCGCTCGTCCAGCCCGCCCTTGTGCTGCCAGTTGACCATCCAGCGCTGCTCTTTGTAGTCAGTCTGGTCTTTGCGGTCGTCGTTCTTGTCGTTGAGATACGCGCCACCGAACTGGCCTTCGCTGGAAGGCGTCAGGTAGCGGAACTCGCCTTCCATCAGCAGGCCGCGCTTGGTCATGTAGCGCGGGTACAACGTGGCGTCGTAGTTCGGCGCCAGGTTGAAGTAGTACGGCGTGACCAGCATGAAGCCGGTGTCGCTGGTGCTGCTGAACGATGGCGGCAGGAAGCCGGACTGGCGACGGTCGTCGATCGGGAAGTAGATGTACGGTGTGTAGAACACCGGGAAATCCTTGACCCGCAGCGTAACGTTGGTCGCGGTACCGAAACCGGTGGCCGGGTTCAGGGTGATGTTGTTGCCCTTCAGCTGCCAGGCGTTGCTGCCCGGTTCGCAGGTGGTGTACGTACCGTCCTTGAGGCGGATGATGGCGTTCTCGCCACGCTTGGCGTACAGGGCACTGCCGCGGATGTGCGACTTGTGCATCACGTATTCGGCGTTGTCGACCTGGGCTTCGCCCGTGTCGAGCTGGATCTGTGCCTCGTCACCGACCACCAGCGAACCGTTGTCACGGATCTTGACGTTGCCCTTGAGCTCGCCACGGTTTTCGGTCTGGTAGAGGTTGGCCTCGTCGGCCTCGGCCTGCATGCTGCCCTGGCGCATCACCACGTCACCGGCGAGGGTAGCGATCTGCTGCTCCTGCTGGTACTTGGATACCTTGGCGTTGATGTAGGTCGGCGACTCGTCCTTCGGCGTGGTGTCGGCCATGCCCGGGCGGGTTGGCTCGATGTAGGCGCCACCGCAGTACGGGCCGGTTTCGGCCAGCTGTGCGGCAGTGAGCTTTTCACGCGGAACCCAGTCCAGGTGGCTGTAGTCTTCGCTACGCGACTTCAGGCCACGGCCTTTGGCCTCGGTGACCAGCATCGGCCGGTCCGCGGTTTCGCCTTCGCTCGCGGCTTCGGTGCCGGTGCTGACGGCAGCACCCTCGTGCACCGGGCGCGGCGGCAGGTTGTTGGCTGGGGTCTTGGGCTTGCAGTCCCAACCACCGGAGGCGGACACTTGGCAGTCGAACTGTTCGGCTGCCACCACGTAAGACGTGGCCAGAGGTTGCAGGGCCAGCAAACCGCCGGTTACCAGCAACGGAAACTTTCTACGAAACGCGGGGGATTTCAATGCCATCTTATTAGTCCGGGCTTCCTGCGTGCCATCTGCCCGCGTGTGGGGCCGCACGCCTCTCGATGGTCTGAAAAAGATGCTGGATAATAAAGCATGACCCGCTTGACGGCTAGGGCCGTCGGAGACCCTTGTAATGCCTGAACACGATGTACGCCTGCAACAACTGACGGTCTGGCTCGATGAGCAGCTCAATGATCTTTTCCGGAAAAACGCCTGGGGCGAAGTGCCCGCAGGCAGCCTGACCGCGGCCAGCAGCGATGCCAGCTTCCGTCGTTACTTTCGCTGGCAGGGCGCCGGCCACAGCTTCGTGATCATGGATGCACCACCTCCGCAGGAAAACTGCCGACCGTTCGTCGCCATCGACCACTTGCTGGCCAGCGCCGGCGTGCATGTGCCGCTGATCCATGCCCAGGACCTGGAGCGTGGCTTCCTGCTACTGGGTGACCTGGGCCACCAGACATACCTTGATATCATTGATGCCGACAACGCCGACGGCCTGTTCGCCGATGCCATCGACGCGTTGCTGGCGTTCCAGCGCCTGCCGATGGACGCGCCGCTGCCCAGCTACGACGATGCGCTGCTGCGCCGTGAAGTCGAGTTGTTCCCGGAGTGGTACGTGGGCCGTGAGCTTGGCCTGGCCTTCAGCGATGCCCAGAAAGCCACCTGGCAACGAATCAGCCAGCTGCTGATCGACAGCGCATTGGCCCAGCCCAAGGTACTGGTGCACCGCGACTACATGCCGCGCAACCTGATGCAGAGCACGCCCAACCCCGGCGTGCTGGACTTCCAGGATGCCGTGTACGGCCCGGTCACCTACGACATCACCTGCCTGTTCAAGGACGCCTTCCTCAGTTGGCCGCAGGCGCGGGTCGAAGGCTGGCTGCGCGACTACTGGCAGAAGGCGCAGGCTGCCGGCATCCCGGTGCAGGCCGACTTCGAGACGTTCCAGCGTGCCAGCGACCTGATGGGTGTGCAGCGCCACCTGAAGGTGATCGGCATCTTCGCCCGTATCTGCCACCGCGACGGCAAACCCCGTTACCTGGGCGACGTGCCGCGCTTCTTCGCCTATATAGAAGAAGTGATCAGCCGCCGGCCCGAATTGGCGGAGCTGGGTGAGCTGATTGCCGAGTTGCAGGCCGGAGCGCGTGCATGAAGGCAATGATTTTGGCAGCGGGCAAAGGCGAGCGCATGCGCCCGCTGACCCTGCACACCCCCAAGCCGCTGGTCCCGGTCGCCGGTCAGCCACTGATCGAGTATCACCTGCGGGCCCTGGCTGCGGCGGGCGTCACCGAGGTGGTGATCAACCATGCCTGGCTCGGCCAGCAGATCGAGGACCACCTGGGTGACGGCAGCCGTTTCGGCCTGAGCATCCGCTATTCGCCCGAAGGCGAGCCGCTGGAAACCGGCGGTGGCATCTTCAAGGCCCTGCCATTGCTGGGTGACGCGCCGTTCCTGTTGGTGAACGGCGATGTCTGGACCGACTACGACTTCGCGCACCTGCAGGGCCCCCTGCAAGGCCTGGCTCACCTGGTACTGGTCGACAACCCTGGCCATCACGGCCGCGGCGACTTCCGCCTGGTGGGCGAGCGGGTGGTCGATGGTGACGATGCGCCTGGCACGCTGACCTTCAGCGGCCTTTCGGTGCTGCACCCGGCGCTGTTCGAAGGCTGCCAGCCTGGCGCCTTCAAGCTGGCGCCGTTGCTGCGCCAGGCCATGGCTGCGGGCCAGGTCAGTGGCGAGCACTACCGTGGGCACTGGGTTGATGTCGGTACGCTCGAGCGCCTGGCCGAGGCCGAGCGCCTGATCGGCGAGCGCGCCTGACATGTGGTGGCCAAGCACGGTGATTGGTGCCGGTGCCGGCTTTGCCGTTGCCAGCATCCCCGGGGCCTTGCTCGGCGCGTTGCTCGGCCAGGCCATGGACCGCCGCCTGCGTTTGCAAGGCTGGGAGGACATGCGTGAACGCCTGGGCGGGCGTCCGGCCTTGCAGGACGATGAGTTGCTGTTCGTGATGCTCGGGCGCCTGGCCAAGTGCGATGGCCGGGTGGGCGAGCAGCATATCCAGCAGGCGCGCCAGGAGATGGTGCGCCTGGACCTGGCCGAAGCGGCCCGGCTGCGTGCGATTGCCGCGTTCAACCGTGGCAAGGCGGGCAAGGACCGGCTGGGTGGGCACCTGCGGCGCATTCGCCAGCAGCCGCATGCGGCCGAGGGCACCCTGCGTGCCTGTTGGCGCATGGTCTGGGCCGACGGTAAGATGGGCAACAAGGAGCGTGAACTGCTGCTGGATTGGGGGCAGAAACTGGGCCTGAGCCGGCGGCAGGTGCAAGCCATGTCGCTGGAGTACGAACCACGCAAGGCGGCGGGTCCGGAAGGGGTCGCCATGACCTATGCGGCGGCGTTGCGCTTGCTGGCGGTCGAGGCGGATACCGATGCCGACAAGGTCAAGCAGGCGTATCGTCGGCTGGTCAGCCGGCACCACCCGGACAAGCTGGCTGGCACTGGTGCCAGTGAGGCGCAGGTGCGTGAAGCGACCGAGCGGACCCGGGAGCTGCATCAGGCTTATGCCATGATCCGCAAGCGGCGCGGGCTTTGATGGCCCTATCGTCGGCAAGCCAGCTCCCACAGGTATTGCACAGACCCTGAACACTGTGGGGTACCTGTGGGAGCTGGCTTGCCGGCGATGGGGCCATCATGGCAAACCTTAACCCTGCGGGTTCATCCACCCCCGCACCCGGCGGAACAGTTGCTCCTGCTCGGCCACCTTGTTCCCCGGCATGGCAATCAGCGACAACTGCCGGTACTGGCTGTCCTTCTGCCGCTTGCTGGCCTGCAGGCGCTGCCCGGCAGCATTGCGGTCAGCGCTGCGGGTGGCGTAGTAGATGTCGGCAGTCGGCACTTTCAAGGTCGGCGCCAGGCTTTCCAGATCATGCTCCACGCGCGCCGGTGTCTGCGCGGCAACCATCACCAGTTTCTGCACCTGCGGTGGCTGTTTCTCGCTCAGGTAGCGGGCCGCCCAATACGCGCCGCTGCCATGACCGATCAGCACGATGCTGCGGGCGTTGTGCTGCTGGGCAAAGGCCACCGCAGCATCCAGGCGGGCGAAAATGCGCTCGGCATCGGCCGGGTCGGTTTGCTCGCTGGCCTGTTTGGCGTCAGTGCTCTCCGCGGTGTCGGCATCGGCTGCGGTAGCCTGGGCAACGTTGGCATTGGCATCGGCCGGCACGTCCTTGGCCGGGGCGCTTTCGCCGTTGTCTGGCTGCGGCTCGGCAGCCGGCTTGGCCTCGACCCGCGCCTGCGGGCTGTCGGCAAGCAGGTCGGGCAGGCTGATGCTCAGGCTGTGCCAGCCGATATCGGGGAACTTCTGCCGCAGCGGGCCGACCGCATTTGGCCAGTCAGCGGTTTCGCCAGCCCCCGGGACGATGATGACCGCCCCCTGCGGGTCGCTGTCGTTGGCCGGTTTCCACAGGGCCAGGAAGCTGTCGGCACCGGCCTGCAGGGTCTGCTGTTCGGCCTTGGGCACCAGCCGCTCCAGCGCCTGGGCGTCCTCCTGGCTGCGCTCCAGCAGCGGCGGGCGAGGGGCTTGGGCAGCGGGTGCCTCGGTGGTGGTGGATGGTTTTTCGGCATCGGCGGCCAGGGCGCCGAGTGGAAGGATCGAGGCCAGGCAGCACATTGCCAGCGTCGTGCGATAAAGTGTGGACATGAGTCAACCCAGGGCCAGAATGATACCGGCAGCCTAATAGTATTTGCCCGTGACGGCCATGCTGCATGGCCGCCTTGCCAAGACGAGCGTGTAGATGAAGCGAGTGCGTCGCCTGTTGGTTATCGGCTGCTTTTGGCTGCCCTTGATTGCATTGGCCAGTCCCGAAGCGGTGCCCACGGTTGCCTTGGAACCGGCCCAGCAGCAATGGCTGGATACACACCGCAGCCTGCGCGTCGGCCTGGTGTTGCAGGCGCCCTACGCTCAGTTCGACCGGCGCCTGCAGCAGCTGTACGGGGCCAACGTGGAACTGGTGAGCAGCCTGGCGCAGGCGCTGCGGCTGGACCTTACCTGGCGCAACTTCGCCGACCAGGCCAGCCTCGAGCATGCCCTGCAGGCCGGCGAAATCGACTTTGCCCCGGGGCTTACCCAGACCCCTGCCAGCCTGCGTCTGTGGCTGTTCAGCGACCCTTACATGCGCGTGCCGCAACTGGTGGTTGGGCCGCGCACCGGGACCATGGCCGTGGAACTGGAAACGCTCGAGGCCGAGCAGCGGGTGGCGGTGCGCATGCCCAGCCAGCTGGCGGACTACCTGCGTGGCAACTACAGCAACCTCAACCTGCAAGGGGTGCCCAACGAGCGCGAGGCCCTGCAACTGGTGGTGGGCGGCCAGGCCAGTTTCGCAGTGCTGGATGAAGCCCAGCTCAGCCGCCTGTCGCGCGAGAGCGAGTTCGGCGAACTGGCGGTGGTCGGCGATATCGGCCTGCCGCAACTGTTGCGCATCGGTTCGCGGCGCGACTGGCCGCTGCTGGCCGATGTGCTCGAGCGTGGCCTGCAGGCACTGCCGGCCAAGGAACTGGAGCAACTGCACCAGCGTTGGCTGCAGCCAAAGTACCCACGCCTGAGCGAGTCGACAGGGTTCTGGAAGAACCTGGCCCTGCTGTTCGGCTTGCTGCTGTTGTGCGCGCTGGCCACCCTGGTGTGGCAGCGTCGGCAACAGCGCCAGCTGGAGCGCAGCCTGCTGGCCACGCGCGAAAGCCTGGTAGAGCGGCAGGTGCGCGAAGAAGCGTTGCGCCTGAGCCAGTTCGCCATCGACCAGAGCACGGTGGGCATCCTCTGGGTCAACTGGGACAGCCACGTACGCTACGCCAACCATGCCGCCGAGCGCATGCTGGGCTATGGCGAAGGCGCGCTGCTGGAGCGGCCGCTGAGCGACTTTGAACCCAGCCTGACCATGGACCGCTGGCTGGAGCTGTGGAAGGGCGCGCGCACCGGGGCGGGCGGTGTCGGCCAGTTCGAGACGCAGTGCCGCCGGGCTGACCACAGCCTGCTGCCGGTCGAGCTGTCGCTGAGTTTTCTGCGCTTTCGTGACTCCGAGTACCTGGTGGTTTACCTCGCCGATGTCACCGAGCGCCACCGCGCCCTTGCGGCCCTGCGCGAAAGCGAGGCGCGGCTCAAGGGCATTGCCGGCAACGTGCCGGGGTTGGTGTTCCGCCTGGAGCGCGACCCGGCCGAGGGCGACCTGGAATTCCCCTACATCAGCGAGGGCAGCGAGGCCTTGGTGGGCTATTCGCCCAGCGAGATCCAGCACCCGCAGATGGGCCTGCGCAACCTGGTACATCCCGAGGACCGCGCCGATTACCACCGAGTGCAGGACCTGGCCCTGGCCAGTGACCAGGACTGGTCCTGGCAGGGGCGCATCCTCACCCGCCAGGGTGAACAGCGCTGGGCCGACATCAAGGCCAGCACCCGGCGCCTGGGCAACGGCCAGGTGGTGTGGGACGGCGTGGTGTGGGACATCACCCAGGGCAAGCGGGCCGAGTTGGCGCTGGCCAGGTCCCAGGAGCAGCTGCGCGAACTGTCGGCCCACCTGGAGAGCGTGCGTGAGGAAGAAAAGGCCCGCATTGCCCGGGAAGTGCACGATGAACTGGGGCAGATGCTGACCGTGCTCAAGCTGGAGGTGTCGATGTGCGAGCTGGCCTTCGCCGAGCTGGACCCGGGCCTGAACGAGCGCCTGACCAGCATGAAGCGCCTGATCGCCCAACTGTTCCAGCTGGTGCGCGACGTGGCCACCGCCTTGCGCCCGCCGATTCTCGATGCCGGCATCGCCTCGGCCATCGAATGGCAGGCGCGGCGTTTTGAAGCACGCACGCAGATCCCCTGCCTCGTGCAAGTACCGGATAATCTGCCAGCATTGAGCGACGCCAAGGCCACCGGGCTGTTCCGTATCCTCCAGGAGGCGCTGACCAACGTGATGCGCCATGCCCAGGCGCACAGCGTGGAGATCGAACTGGTGCGTGAGCACGGGCAATTGCGCATGACTGTCAGCGATGACGGCCAGGGCTTTTGCCGCGACCAGCCCCGGCCCACCTCGTTCGGCCTGGTAGGGGTGCGTGAGCGGGTGCTGATGCTGGGCGGCAGCATGGCGCTGGACAGTGAACCGGGCGAAGGCACCAGCCTGAGCGTGGCCATACCGTTGGAGTAGGAGAGCGATCGTGATTCGAGTGCTGGTGGCCGAAGACCACACCATTGTCCGCGAGGGCATCAAGCAGTTGATTGGCCTGGCCAAGGACATGCAGGTGGCGGGGGAGGCCGGTAACGGTGAGCAGTTGCTGGAAACCCTGCGCCACACGCCGTGCGAGGTGGTGCTGCTGGATATCTCGATGCCGGGTGTGAATGGCCTGGAGGCGATCCCGCGGATCCGCGCGTTGCACGACGCCCCGGCGATCCTGATGCTGTCGATGCACGATGAAGCGCAGATGGCGGCGCGGGCGCTGAAGGCCGGGGCGGCGGGCTATGCCACCAAGGACAGCGACCCGGCGCTGTTGCTGACCGCAATTCGCCGGGTTGCCGCTGGCGGGCGTTATATCGACCCGGCGCTGGCCGACCGCATGGTCTTCGAAGTGGGCCTGACGGAGTCGCGGCCGTTGCACACGCTGCTGTCCGAGCGGGAGTTTTCGGTGTTCGAACGCCTGGCCCAGGGCGCCAACGTCAACGACATTGCCCAGCAGCTGGCGCTGTCGAGCAAGACCATCAGCACCCACAAGGCGCGCCTGATGCAGAAGCTGAAAGTGAACTCGCTGGCTGAACTGGTGAAGTACGCGATGGAGCACAAGCTGGTCTGAATGCGACATGCCTGTTCTCGGAGCTTGCCGAGGTCCCTGTGGGAGCGGGCGTGCCCGCGAAAGGGCCTGCCCTGCCGATCTTTATGGCTGAACCGGCCCCTTCGCGGGCATGCCCGCTCCCACAGGTTTGACGGGTGGCTCGGATGAGCATTCCAAACCCGCCATCTTTGTAGGGGAATCCCTACAGCAAATCTTCCATCCGGATGATGGCATTCTCTCAGCACCCCCGATTTTCCGGCGCTTGCCGCTTGTCTAGTCTTTGCCTACGCAGTCATCCAACAAGAAGGTGCAGGCATGAGCGAGGCGAAGTCGAACGCTGCAACCAGCGAAACGCTGGTCAGCTTCCGTGGTGTGCAGAAGAGCTACGACGGCGAGTCGCTGATCGTCAAAGACCTCAACCTGGATATTCGCAAGGGCGAGTTCCTCACCCTGCTTGGCCCGTCCGGCTCGGGCAAGACCACCAGCCTGATGATGCTGGCCGGCTTCGAAACCCCCACCGCCGGTGAAATCCAGCTGGCCGGGCGCTCGATCAACAACGTGCCGCCGCACAAGCGCGACATCGGCATGGTGTTCCAGAACTACGCGCTGTTTCCGCACATGACCGTGGCCGAGAACCTGGCCTTCCCGCTGACCGTGCGCAACCTGAGCAAGACCGACATCAGCGAGCGGGTCAAGCGGGTGCTGAACATGGTCCAGCTCGATGCCTTCGCCAAGCGTTACCCCGGCCAGCTGTCCGGCGGCCAGCAGCAGCGTGTGGCCCTGGCCCGGGCACTGGTGTTCGAGCCGCAGCTGGTGCTGATGGACGAACCGCTGGGCGCGCTGGACAAGCAGCTGCGCGAGCACATGCAGATGGAGATCAAGCACATCCACCAGCGCCTGGGCGTGACCGTGGTGTACGTGACCCACGACCAGGGCGAAGCGCTGACCATGTCCGACCGGGTGGCCGTGTTCCACCAGGGTGAAATCCAGCAGATCGCCGACCCGCGCACGCTGTACGAAGAACCCTGCAACACCTTCGTCGCCAACTTCATCGGCGAGAACAACCGCATCAACGGCACCTTGCTGGCCAGTGATGGCAAGCGCTGCCAGGTGCAGTTGCCGCGTGGCGAGCGGGTCGAGGCGCTGGCGGTGAATGTCGGCCAGGCCGGCGAGCCGGTGACCCTGTCGATCCGCCCGGAGCGCGTGCGCCTGAACGGCCACAGCGAAAGCTGCGTGAACCGCTTCTCGGGCCGGGTGGCCGAATTCATTTACCTGGGCGACCACGTGCGGGTGCGCCTGGAAGTTTGCGGCAAGGGCGACTTCTTCGTGAAACAGCCGATTGCCGAGCTCGACCCGGCCTTGGCCGTGGGCGATGTGGTACCGCTGGGCTGGGAGGTGGAGCACGCCCGCGCGCTCGATCCGATTGCCGAAGCCCATTGATGGATTGCTTCACCAACCCTGTACTGTGGAGAGAATAATAATGCGCAAGCAGTTGAAACTGACCGCCCTGGCCCTGGGGCTGTTCGCCGCTGGCCAGGCCATGGCCGCAGACCTCACCGTGGTCTCGTTCGGCGGTGCCAACAAGGCGGCCCAGGTCAAGGCGTTCTACGAACCGTGGGAGAAGGCCGGCAAGGGCAAGATCGTCGCAGGCGAGTACAACGGCGAGATGGCCAAGGTCAAAGCCATGGTCGACACCAAGAGCGTGTCCTGGAACCTGGTGGAAGTTGAGTCGCCAGAACTGGCCCGCGGCTGTGACGAGGGCATGTTCGAAGAACTCGACCCGGCCCTGTTCGGTAATGAGGCCGACTATGTGCCGGGTGCCATCCAGCCATGCGGCGTCGGCTTCTTCGTATGGTCCACGGTGCTGGCCTACAACGCCGACAAGCTGAAGACCGCACCGACCAGCTGGGCCGATTTCTGGGATACCAAGAAATTCCCGGGCAAGCGCGGCCTGCGCAAGGGCGCCAAGTACACCCTGGAATTCGCCCTGATGGCCGACGGTGTGGCGCCGAAGGACGTGTACCAGGTGCTGGGCACCAAAGAGGGCGTGGACCGCGCCTTCAAGAAGCTCGACGAACTCAAGCCAAGCATCCAGTGGTGGGAAGCTGGCGCCCAGCCGCCGCAGTACCTGGCCTCGGGTGACGTAGTCATGAGCTCTGCCTACAACGGCCGCATCGCTGCGGTGCAGAAAGAGAGCAACCTGAAGGTGGTGTGGAACGGCGGCATCTACGACTTCGACGCCTGGGCCATCCCGAAAGGCGCCAAGGATGCCGAGGAAGCGAAGAAATTCATCGCCTTCAGCGTGCAGCCCGAGCAGCAGAAGACCTACTCCGAGAACATCGCCTACGGCCCGGCCAATTCCAAGGCCGTGAGCCTGCTGTCGGACACGGTGAAGAAGGACATGCCGACCACGCCTGAAAACATCGCCAACCAGGTGCAGATCGACGTGGCCTTCTGGGCTGACAACAGCGAGCAGCTGGAGCAACGCTTCAACGCCTGGGCGGCGAAGAAGTAAACGACCAGCGTAGGGGGCCGCTTTGCGGCCCATCGCCGGCAAGCCAGCTCCCACAGGGACCGCGCTATCCCCGATGTCAGCGCAGTACCTGTAGGGGCAGCTCCCACAGGGATCAGAAGCCCCGAGGCCAGTGCAGTACCTGTGGGGAAAGCTCTCACAGGGATCACAAGCCCCGAAGCCAGTGCAGTACCTGTAGGAGGTAGCTCCCACAGGGATCAGAAGCCCCCGAGGCCAGTGCAGTACCTGTGGGGAAAGCTCTCACAGGGATCACAAGCCCCGAAGCCAGTGCAGTACCTGTAGGAGGTAGATCCCACAGGGATCAGAAGCCTCGAAGCCAGTGCAGTACCTGTGGGAGCTGGCTTGCCGGCGATGGGCTGCGCAGCAGCCCCATTTTCAGTTCGTATCGCGGAGTTCGCCATGGCCATTGCAGTGCCCCTCAAAGAAGGCGCAGGTCCAAGTCTCAAGCAGCGCCTCAAGCACGCCGAGCGGGTCAACCGCTGGAAGGCGCAGGCGTTGATCGCGCCGCTGGCGCTGTTTCTCCTGCTGGTGTTCCTGGTGCCGATCGCGGCGCTGCTGTACAAGAGCGTCGGCAACCCGGAAGTGGTTGGCGGCCTGCCGCGCACCGTGGGCGTCATCACCCAGTGGGATGGCAAGAGCCTGCCGGGCGAGGACGTGTACAAGGCGTTGAGCCAGGACCTGGCCGAGTCGCGCAAGAACCAGACCCTGGGCGACCTTTCCAAGCGCTTGAACATGGAGCTGGCCGGTTACCGCAGCCTGTTGGCCAAGACCGCGCGGGCGCTGCCGTTCAAGAGCGAACCCGCTTCCTATAAAGATGCTTTGCAGGCCCTCGACGAGCGTTGGGGCGACCCGGCCTACTGGCAGGCGATACGCCGCAACACCAGTACGGTCACCTCGTTCTACCTGCTGGCTTCGCTCGACCACCGTATCGATGACCTTGGCGAACTGGCCAAGGCCACCCCGGACCAGGCCATCTACCTGGATATCTTCGCCCGCACCCTGTGGATGGGTGTGGTGATTACCGCCATCTGCCTGGTGCTGGCCTACCCGCTGGCCTACCTGCTGGCCAACCTGCCGACCCGGCAGAGCAACCTGCTGATGATCCTGGTGCTGCTGCCGTTCTGGACCTCGATCCTGGTGCGGGTGGCGGCGTGGATCGTGCTGCTGCAGTCGGGTGGCCTGATCAACAGCGCGCTGATGGCCATGGGCATCATCGACCAGCCGCTGGAACTGGTGTTCAACCGCACCGGCGTGTACATCTCGATGGTGCACATCCTGTTGCCGTTCATGATCCTGCCGCTGTACAGCGTGATGAAGGGCATTTCGCCAAGTTACATGCGTGCGGCGATCTCGCTGGGCTGCCATCCGTTCGCCAGTTTCTGGCGGGTCTACTTCCCGCAGACCTACGCCGGGGTTGGCGCTGGTTGCCTGCTGGTGTTCATCCTGGCCATCGGCTACTACATCACCCCGGCACTGCTGGGCAGCCCGAATGACCAGATGGTCAGCTACTTCGTGGCCTTCTACACCAATACCAGCATCAACTGGGGCATGGCCACCGCGCTGGGCGGGCTGTTGCTGCTGGCGACCGTGCTGTTGTACCTGATCTATAGCTGGCTGGTCGGCGCAAGCCGCCTGCGCCTGAGCTGAGGAGCCTTGTCATGCTGAGCCCTTACATGTCGCCCGTGGAGCGGGTGTGGTTCTACAGCCTGCGCATTCTTTGCGGCTTGATCCTGCTGTTCCTCATACTGCCGGTGCTGGTGATCGTGCCGCTGTCGTTCAACAGTGGCAGTTTCCTGGTGTACCCGCTGCAGGGCTTCTCGCTGCAGTGGTACCAGGACTTCTTCGGCTCGGCCGAGTGGATGCGGGCCTTGAAGAACAGCATCATCGTCGCCCCGGCAGCCACAGTGCTGGCCATGGTGTTCGGCACCCTGGCGGCCATCGGCCTGACCCGTGGCGACTTCCCGGGCAAGTCGCTGGTGATGGCGCTGGTGATTTCGCCGATGGTGGTGCCGGTGGTGATCATCGGTGTGGCCAGCTACCTGTTCTTCGCCCCGCTGGGCATGGGCAACAGCTTCACCTCGCTGATTCTGGTGCATGCGGTACTGGGCGTGCCGTTCGTCATCATTACCGTGTCGGCGACCTTGCAGGGCTTCAACTACAACCTGGTGCGCGCGGCAGCCAGCCTGGGCGCCTCGCCCCTGCTGACTTTCCGCCGGGTGACCCTGCCGCTGATCGCGCCTGGGGTGATTTCGGGGGCATTGTTCGCCTTTGCCACGTCGTTTGACGAAGTAGTGGTGACCCTGTTCCTGGCCGGGCCGGAGCAGGCGACCCTGCCGCGGCAGATGTTCAGTGGTATTCGCGAGAACCTGAGCCCGACCATTGCCGCGGCGGCGACCTTGCTGATTGCCTTCTCGGTGGTGTTGCTGCTGACCCTGGAGTGGTTGCGTGGGCGTAGCGAGAAGCTGAGAACTCAGCAGCCTGGTTGAAGGTATGTTGCCTGTGCGGGCCTCTTCGCGGCTAAAGCCGCTCCCACAGGATTTGTGCAGCTTTCGATGCCTGCGCGGTCCCTGTGGGAGCGGCTTTAGCCGCGAAGAGGCCGGAACAGGTTGATGCTAATCAGCCTTCATCCGCTTCCCTGGGTTACAATGCGCGCCACCGTGATTCTGCCAACAGGTGCGCCATGCAGCCCTACGCTATTGCCCCCTCCATTCTCTCCGCCGATTTCGCCCGACTGGGCGAGGACGTCGACAAGGTATTGGCCGCGGGTGCCGACATCGTCCACTTCGATGTCATGGACAACCACTACGTCCCCAACCTGACCATCGGCCCGATGGTCTGCACCGCCCTGCGCAAGTACGGTGTCACCGCCCCGATCGACGTGCACCTGATGGTCAGCCCGGTCGACCGCATCATCGGCGACTTCATCGAAGCTGGTGCCACCTACATCACCTTCCACCCGGAAGCCTCGCAGCACATCGACCGTTCGCTGCAGCTGATCAAGGACGGTGGCTGCAAGGCCGGCCTGGTGTTCAACCCGGCCACCAGCCTGGACGCGCTGAAGTACGTGATGGACAAGGTCGACATGGTGCTGCTGATGAGCGTCAACCCAGGCTTCGGCGGGCAGAAGTTCATCCCTGGCACCCTCGACAAGCTGCGCGAGGCGCGTGCGCTGATCGACGCCAGCGGCCGTGATATCCGCCTGGAAATCGACGGTGGCGTCAACGTCAACAACATCCGCGAGATCGCTGCCGCTGGCGCCGACACCTTCGTGGCCGGCTCGGCAATCTTCAACGCCCCGGACTACCAGGAAGTCATCGCCAGGATGCGTGCCGAACTGGCTCAGGCCCGCCCATGAGCGGCTTCGAGCAGCTGTTCCCGGGGACGCTGCCCAGGCTGGTGATGTTCGATCTGGACGGTACCCTGATCGATTCCGTGCCAGACCTGGCCGCCGCCGTGGACCGCATGCTGCTCGAACTGGGGCGCCCGCCTGCCGGCCTGGAGGCGGTGCGCCACTGGGTGGGCAACGGTGCCCAGGTGCTGGTGCGCCGGGCGCTGGCTGGTGGCATCGACCACGCTGCCGTGGACGATGCGCTGGCCGACCAGGCGCTGGCGCTGTTCATGGAAGCCTATGCCGAAAGCCACGAACTGACCGTGGTCTACCCCGGTGTGCAGGACACCCTGCGCTGGCTGCGCAAGCAGGGCGTGGAAATGGCGCTGATCACCAACAAGCCCGAGCGCTTCGTTGGCCCGCTGCTGGACCAGATGAAGATCGGCAACTACTTCCGCTGGATCATCGGCGGCGACACCCTGCCGCAGAAAAAACCCGACCCTGCGGCGCTGCTGTTCGTCATGCAGATGGCCGGTGTCACCCCGCAGCAGTCGCTGTTTGTCGGCGATTCACGCAGTGACGTGCTGGCGGCCAAGGCGGCTGGCGTGCAGTGCGTGGGCCTGACCTACGGCTACAACCACGGCCGACCGATCCACGACGAAGCCCCCAGCCTGGTGATCGACGACCTGCGCGCATTGCTGCCCGGTTGCGCAGACCCGGCCACTGGGATAACGTTGGCGGACCTTCAAGCCTCACAAGACAGAGAGTCCACCGTGGCGGTTACCGGCAAATTCTGGATGAAAGTCATCAAGGCCCTGGCCCGTTGGCGTTGGCGCGCCTGACTTCAGCCTGCCGGCGCGTGCCGGCCCGTCCGTTTGCCTGACCTATTGCTGCTTGCCACGAGGCTACCCATGACCCGCGAAGAATTCCTGCGCCTGGCCGCTGCCGGCTACAACCGCATTCCCCTGGCCTGCGAAACCCTGGCCGACTTCGACACGCCGCTGTCGATCTACCTGAAACTGGCCGACCAGCCCAACTCGTACCTGCTCGAATCGGTGCAGGGCGGCGAGAAATGGGGCCGTTACTCGATGATCGGCCTGCCGTCGCGCACGGTGATGCGTGTGCACGGCTACCACGTCAGCATCCTGCAGGATGGCGTGGAGGTGGAAAGCCACGATGTCGAAGACCCGCTGGCCTTCGTCGAAACCTTCAAGGACCGTTACAAGGTCGCCGATATCCCTGGCCTGCCGCGCTTCAACGGCGGCCTGGTCGGTTACTTCGGCTACGACTGCGTGCGCTATGTGGAAAAGCGCCTGGGCGCCAGCCCCAACCCGGACCCGCTGGGTGTGCCGGATATCCTGCTGATGGTGTCCGATGCGGTGGTGGTGTTCGACAACCTGGCGGGCAAGATGCACGCGATCGTGCTGGTCGACCCGGCTGAAGAGCAGGCTTTCGAACAGGGCCAGGCACGCCTGCAAGGCCTGCTGGAAACCCTGCGTCAGCCAATCACCCCACGCCGTGGCCTGGACCTGAGTGGCCCACAGGCTGCCGAGCCGGAATTCCGCTCCAGCTATACCCGCGAGGATTACGAGAACGCCGTCGGCCGCATCAAGGAATACATCCTGGCCGGTGACTGCATGCAGGTGGTGCCGTCGCAGCGCATGTCGATCGACTTCAAGGCTGCGCCAATCGACCTGTACCGCGCGCTGCGCTGCTTCAACCCGACGCCGTACATGTACTTCTTCAACTTTGGCGACTTCCATGTGGTCGGCAGCTCGCCCGAGGTGTTGGTGCGCGTCGAGGACAACCTGGTCACCGTACGCCCGATTGCCGGCACCCGCCCGCGTGGCGCTACCGAGGAGGTCGACCGCGCGCTGGAAGACGACCTGCTGTCGGACGACAAGGAAATTGCCGAGCACCTGATGCTGATCGACCTGGGCCGTAACGACGTCGGTCGCGTGTCCTCGACCGGCAGCGTGCGCCTGACCGAGAAGATGGTGATCGAGCGTTACTCCAACGTGATGCACATTGTGTCCAACGTCACTGGCCAGCTGCGCGAAGGGCTGACGGCGATGGACGCACTGCGGGCGATCCTGCCGGCCGGTACGCTTTCGGGTGCGCCGAAGATTCGCGCGATGGAGATCATCGACGAGCTGGAGCCGGTCAAGCGTGGGGTTTACGGTGGTGCCGTCGGTTACTTCGCGTGGAACGGCAACATGGATACCGCCATTGCTATCCGTACCGCGGTAATCAAGGACGGTGAGCTGCATGTGCAGGCCGGGGGCGGCATCGTTGCCGACTCGGTGCCGGCGCTGGAGTGGGAAGAAACCATCAACAAGCGCCGGGCGATGTTCCGCGCGGTGGCGTTGGCTGAGCAGACTTCGGCAAAATAAGTTGATCGGGGGCTGCGTTGCAGCCCTTCGCGGGCATGCCCGCTCCCACAGCGAAATCACATGCTGCAAGGCCTGTGCAATACCTGTGGGAGCGGGCGAGCCCGCGTAGGGCCGCAAAGCGGCCCCATCAATTCAAAAGTCGACGCTGACGCTCAAACTCACCCCCTGCTGCGTCAATTCATCACTCTTGCGCCAGTTGTAGTTGCCGCGCAAATGCACCCCCGCCACCACTTCATGGCTCACCCCCAGGCTCGCCCGGGTCAGGTCGCTGTGCGGCGTATACCCTGTCAGGGTGAAGTCATTCGCCGGCAGGCTGGTCAGGTGCATCGTCACATCCTGCTGGTCATCCTCGAACTCATGCTCCTGCGCCACCTCGGCGAACAGCCGGGTACTCGGCAGCACCTGCACACTGCCCAGCAACCCCACGCCCAAACGGCGTGATGTACGTTCCTGGTCATCGAAGCCCAGCGCCGTCGAGCGCCCGCTTTTCTCGTCATAGCCATCCACCTTCACCCGCGCATAGTCGGCACTGATGAACGGAGCCAGCTGCCAGTTGCTGCTCTCGGCCGCCAGGTTGTAGCCCAGCCGCCCCGACATCGCCCAGGC
Organism: Pseudomonas sp. B8(2017); assembly: GCF_002113575.1. NCBI lineage: Bacteria > Pseudomonadati > Pseudomonadota > Gammaproteobacteria > Pseudomonadales > Pseudomonadaceae > Pseudomonas > Pseudomonas sp. B8(2017). The sequence continues at coordinate 309,723 of NZ_NEIO01000006.1, forward strand.
CTCGCCATCGGTATCGCCCTTTTCGCTGCGGTCGTTCACGCCAAGGGCGAAGGTGCGCTTGAGGTCGCTGTAGTCCAGGTGCCCGGCGGTCAGCGCCGCGTCGGCCCACCAGCGGTCCTGGCGGTATTGGGCGAAGGCGCTGGCAAGGTAGCTGTCCAGCTTGTAGTCCGAATCCTGTGCGCCGGCTTCCAGCTTCTGCCGGTACACGCCGCCGGCCAGGCCCAGGCGCCATGCATCGTTCAGGCGATAGCTGCCGCCCAGGGTCAGGTTGTAGCCGCGGCCATCGCCGCTGGCCGCGCTGCGCTGGCCGTCGAAGTCCAGGTCCTGGGCGCCGGTGGCAACGAAGGCTTGCCACTGGCCAACTGCCTGCCAGGGTGTCTGCCACTGGTTGCGCAGTTCGTCCTGGTGGGCACGCAGGCTGGCGTGGGCCATTTCCGGAAGCAAGGTCAGTTCCCAGGGGGCGGCGATAATCGAATAGGCGTAGTCGGCAATCAGTTGCTGGCCGGCGATGGTCGGGTGCACCGAGTCGTTGAACAGCAGCTTGGTCGGGTCTGGCGTGGCGCCGTTGATGCCATACACCGGGTTTTCCACGCAGCCTTCGCCGCTGTAGCAGGTGCCGACCAGGTTTTGGCCGCTGGCCAGGCCGAACTGCTCGGGGCTGGCCAGCGCTTCGCTCAGCAGCACGGGGATGTTCAGCGGAATGATTTCGGCATCGATCTGCCCCAGCTGGCTGAGCAGGGACTGGTTGAACGCGCCGGATAGCAGCGACAGCGGGTTTTGTTGCGGCGTACCGCTGAAGTTCGGTGTCTGCCCGAGGTCGGGCAGCAGCCAGACCATGATGTAACGGGCACCGCCTTGCTGCAGGGCCTGGGCGCTGGCGGCCAGGCGGGCGCCAGCGGCCACGGCATCGGCCGGGCTGTTGACCAGGCCTTGCAGGAAGTCATTGCCGCCGCCAGTCAGGTAATACAACGCGTTGGGGTCGGCGCGCAGGCCGTTGGCCAGGTAGCCCGGTTTATCACGCAGTACCTGCCCGGCGCCGGGGCGCCCTGGTGGGATGACGGTCTCGGAGGTAGTGGTGATCGAATCCAGGATCTGCTGGGTGGTGTAGCCACCGACTGCCCAGTTGTTGCCGTCGGGAAGGCCCTGCACCGGATTGACCGGGGAGGTGGAAGGGCCAAGCTCGGTCGGGCTCACACCGAGCCGCCCGCCCAGGATCATCGGTGACACTGGCGCATAATTGCCATTGGCATCGCGGTTGGTGAAGCGCACCCCGCCAAACTGCCCGGCGTCGCTGAGGCTGTCACCAAACACGATCATGCTGGAGTAGGGCGAGGGTGCCGCGAAGGCCTGGCTGCAGGCTAACGTCAATGAGGCGAGGGTAAAGCGCAATAACGGTGCTTTTCGCATCAGGGAACATCCTTTTCTTTGTTTTTATCAGGACAACCCCATCGACCTTAGCAAATCGCAGTGCATCCCTCCCAAGTCCATTCGTTTCCCCGTGTTTACAGGCATATTGCGCCCGCCGCCCCGGTAGGCTACTGTGCCGGGACGTATGAGCGAGACCTATCCTGTGTTGATCGTCAGCAAACTCTTGATGCGCGTAATCAAGGCCCACGCCCGTTGGCGTTGGCGCGCCTGACTTTATCCCCTGCCGGCCCGTCCGGCCCGCCCCCGTTTGCCTTCCTGTCTACCGCCCCTTGTGGCAAAGCCGCGCCTGTTGGCTGGTGCAGAAAGGTTCGAATTCTGAAGTCAGTAGATTCAAGAGGTTTAACCCGATGTTACTGATGATCGACAATTACGACTCATTCACTTACAACGTCGTTCAGTACCTTGGCGAGCTGGGTGCCGAGGTAAAGGTCATTCGCAATGACGAAATGACCATCGCCCAGATCGAAGCCCTCAACCCCGAGCGCATCGTCGTATCTCCAGGCCCGTGCACGCCGAGTGAGGCGGGCGTGTCCATCGAGGCCATCCTGCACTTTGCCGGCAAGCTGCCGATCCTTGGCGTATGCCTGGGCCACCAGTCCATCGGCCAGGCCTTTGGTGGTGATGTGGTACGTGCCCGCCAGGTGATGCACGGCAAGACCAGCCCGGTACATCACCGTGACCTGGGCGTGTTCGCCGGCCTCAACAACCCGTTGACCGTGACCCGTTACCACTCGCTGGTGGTAAAGCGCGAAACCTTGCCCGAGTGCCTGGAAGTGACCGCCTGGACCGCCCATGCTGACGGTTCGGTCGACGAGATCATGGGCCTGCGCCACAAGACGCTGAATATCGAAGGGGTGCAGTTCCACCCCGAGTCGATCCTGACCGAACAGGGCCACGAACTGTTCGCCAACTTCCTCAAGCAGACCGGCGGCCGCCGCTAAGGATCGAACATGGATATCAAGAGTGCGTTGAGCCGTATCGTCGGCCAGCTGGACCTTTCCACCGAAGAAATGCGCGACGTCATGCGCCAGATCATGACCGGCCAGTGCAGCGAAGCGCAGATCGGCGCCTTCCTGATGGGCATGCGCATGAAGAGCGAAAGCATCGACGAGATCGTCGGTGCGGTGTCGGTGATGCGCGAGCTGGCCGACAAGGTCGAACTGCAGAGCCTCGATGGCGTGGTCGATATCGTCGGTACCGGCGGTGATGGCGCCAACATCTTCAACGTGTCCACCGCCTCGTCGTTCGTCCTGGCGGCTGCAGGTTGCACCGTGGCCAAGCATGGCAACCGCGCGGTATCGGGCAAAAGCGGCAGTGCCGACCTGCTGGAGGCCGCCGGTATCTACCTGAACCTGACGCCCACCCAGGTGGCCCGCTGCATCGATAGCCTGGGCATCGGCTTCATGTTCGCGCAAAGCCATCATTCGGCCATGAAGCACGCTGCCGGCCCGCGTCGCGACCTGGGGCTGCGCACCCTGTTCAACATGCTCGGCCCGCTTACGAATCCGGCCGGGGTGAAGCACCAGGTGGTCGGTGTATTTGCCCAGACCCTGTGCCGCCCGTTGGCTGAAGTACTGCAGCGCCTGGGCAGCAAGCACGTGCTGGTGGTGCACTCGAAGGATGGCCTGGACGAGTTCAGCCTGGCTGCGCCGACCTTCGTCGCCGAACTGAAGAATGGCGAAATCACCGAATACTGGGTAGAGCCGGAAGACCTCGGCATGAAGAGCCAGAGCCTGCACGGCCTGGCCGTCGAGAACCCGCAGGCGTCGCTGGAGCTGATCCGCGATGCACTGGGCCGACGCAAGACCGAAAACGGCCAGAAGGCCGCCGAGATGATCGTGCTCAATGCGGGCGCGGCGCTGTATGCCGCTGACCATGCCATGAGCCTGAAAGCCGGTGTGGAACTGGCCCACGACGTACTGCACACCGGGCTGGCCTGGGAGAAGCTGCAGGAGCTGGGTGCCTTTACTGCAGTATTCAAGGTGGAGAACGAAGCATGAGTGTGCCGACGGTGCTGGAAAGGATCATTGCCCGCAAGTTTCAGGAAGTGGCCGAGCGCAGCGCGCGCGTCAGCCTCGCCGAACTGGAGGCCCTGGCCAAGGTTGCCGACGCCCCGCGTGGCTTTGCCAAGGCCCTGATCGAGCAAGCCGCGCGCAAGCAGCCGGCGGTGATTGCCGAAATCAAGAAAGCCTCGCCGAGCAAGGGCGTGATTCGCGAGCATTTCGTGCCGGCGGAAATCGCCGTCAGCTACGAGAAGGGCGGGGCGACTTGCCTGTCGGTGCTGACCGATGTGGACTACTTCCAGGGCGCCGACGAGTACCTGCAGCAGGCCCGCGCGGCGGTGTCGCTGCCGGTGATCCGCAAGGACTTCATGGTCGACCCGTACCAGATCGTCGAGGCCCGGGCCCTGGGCGCGGACTGTGTGCTGCTGATCGTGTCGGCGCTGGATGACGTGAAGATGGCCGAACTGGCGGCCACGGCCAAGGATGTCGGCCTCGACGTGCTGGTGGAAGTGCACGACGGCGATGAGCTGGAGCGCGCGTTGAAAACCCTGGATACACCGCTGGTGGGGGTGAACAACCGCAACCTGCACACCTTCGAGGTCAGCCTGGAAACCACCCTCGACCTGCTGCCGCGTATTCCGCGTGATCGCCTGGCGATTACCGAGAGTGGCATCTTTAACCGGGCCGATGTGGAGCTGATGGAGATCAACGAGGTCTACTCCTTCCTGGTCGGTGAGGCGTTCATGCGCGCCGAGCAGCCGGGGCTGGAGCTGCAGCGGTTGTTCTTCCCGGAACAGGTGAAGAAGACTGTTCAGCAACTGGACTGATCAAATGAAGCCGGCGTTATTGCCGGCTTTTTTGTATGCCTGTAATGGCCCCTTCGCGGCGGTCCGACGCTTCGGCTCGCCCGCTCCCACAGGTTCTCCATCACCCTCGGGGTCTGTGGTAATCCCTGTGGGAGCGGGCGTGCCCGCGAAGAGGCCCTGAATAACAACATCAAAGGTGGATCAATGACCGATCAACCCCTGGCCCTGACCGTAGAACAAGGCCTGCACGCCGAACAGGAATTGCTGGCCGCCGTCTGCCGCGGCGAGCGCGACAGTGGCGTGCTGTTCTGGCGCCCGACCGACCACGCCCTGGTCATGCCCCGGCGCATGAGCCGTCTGGACAATTTCGAAGCCGCCTGCTCGGAGCTGACGATTGCCGGCTGGCCGGTGCTGCTGCGCGAAACCGGCGGCGAGCCGGTGCCGCAATCACACGCCACGGTGAACGTTGCCCTGGTCTATGTTGCCCCCCGCAGCGAAGGCGACCACGGCCGTATCGAAAACGCCTACGAGCGCCTGTGCCTGCCGCTGTGTGACGTGCTGCGCGAGTGGGGCGGGGTGGCGTCGGTGGGCGAAATCGACGGCGCTTTCTGCGATGGCCGCTACAACGTCAATCTCAATGGCCGCAAACTGGTGGGCACCGCCCAGCGCTGGCGCCAGGGGCTGGGTGGCAAGCGCCCGGTGGTGCTGGTGCACGGTGCGCTGCTGCTGGACAACGAGCGTGAATCGATGGTGGCGGCGGTCAACCGCTTCAACGAGTGCTGCGAGCTGGAACAGCGCTGCCGCGCCGATGCGCACATCGCCCTGCACGAAGTGGCGCCTGCGGCCCCATGGTTCGAGCGGCTGTCGCAGGCCTATGCCAAGGTGCTGGCCGACCTGCCCAGGGACTAACGGGTACCGTAGACCACCATGGTCTTGCCTTTGACCTGCACCAGGCTGCGTTCTTCAAGGTCCTTGAGGACGCGGCCGACCATTTCCCGCGAGCAACCGACGATGCGGCCGATTTCCTGACGAGTGATCTTGATCTGCATGCCATCGGGGTGGGTCATGGCGTCGGGTTGCTTGCACAGCTCCAGCAGGCAGCGGGCGACACGCCCGGTAACGTCGAAGAACGCCAGGTCGCCGACCTTGCGCGTGGTGTTGCGCAGGCGCTGGGCCATCTGGCTGCCCAGGGCATAGAGGATTTCCGGGTCCTGGCGCGCCAGTTCGCGAAACTTCTCATAACTGATTTCGGCTACTTCGCATTCGGTCTTGGCGCGCACCCAGGCACTGCGCTGCTGTTCACCCTCGACCGGTTCGAACAGGCCCAACTCGCCGAAGAAGTCGCCATTGTTGAGGTAGGCGATGATCATTTCATGGCCGTCATCGTCCTCGATGAGGATGGTGACCGAACCCTTGATGATGAACGACAGTGTCTCGGCCCGGTCGCCGGCGCAGATGATGTTGCTTTTGGCGGTATAGCGACGGCGCTGGCAGTGCACCAGCAGCTTGTCGATGTTCTTGATCTTGGCGGGTAGGGCGGAAGCAACCATCACGAAATCCTGTTCGATATGACGCATAGGCTTTTTATAAAGGTCGGCTGGCGGAACGCGCCAGTCATTTGGCGCCAGCTTATCAGACACTACAGGATGTTTCGGTACTAAACCGACACGACTCGTGCTTTTCCCACAGCCGTACAAGGTCTAAGCTGACACCCTTTTCCGAAAATCAGGAGTCCGGGTAGATGAAGGCACGTATCCAGTGGGCCGGTGAGGCGATGTTCCTCGGCGAATCGGGGAGCGGCCATGTCGTCGTGATGGACGGCCCGCCCGAGGCCGGCGGCCGTAACCTGGGCGTGCGCCCGATGGAAATGCTGTTGCTGGGCCTGGGTGGCTGCAGCAGCTTTGACGTGGTCAGCATTCTGAAGAAGTCGCGCCAGGCGGTGGAAAGCTGCGAGGCGTTTCTGGAGGCCGAGCGTGCCAGCGAAGACCCGAAGGTGTTTACCAAGATCCACATGAACTTCGTGGTCAAGGGGCGTGGGCTGAAGGAGGCCCAGGTCAAGCGTGCGGTAGAGCTGTCGGCGGAGAAGTATTGCTCAGCTTCGATCATGCTCGAGCGTGCCGGGGTTGAGATTACCCACGGGTACGAGATTGTAGAGCTGGGCTGAACCGCAGACTTCCGGGGCTGCGTTGCAGCCCATCGCCGGCAAGCCAGCTCCCACAGGGATAGCACCTGGCTTGAGGTCAATGCGGTCGAGGTGGGAGCTGGCTTGCCGGCGATGGGGCGCGGAGCGGCCCCGACAATTTCAGCTGCGAAGCGCCGGCAGCGCAGCCCGCACCCATCCCGGCAAACAACCGCGCATCACCCGGCTCAACCGCTCCCGCCGCTTCTGGTAAACCAGCCCCAGCCCGATAACCCCCAGCCCGATCAAGGTCACCACCACCGGGAACAGCAGCGAGTCGGCAAACACCTCGTATGACAGGTACCCCAGGTAAGCCGCCACGCCCAACGCCCCGAACACCATGAACACCGACCGACGCAACAGCACTGCGATACCCATCAGGGCGATATTGATCAGGCAGTACAGGGCCTTGCCCAGCTCGCTGCCACTGTCTACCAGCGTCAGCCCACCCCAGAATGCCGCCAGCCCGGCCAGGTAGCCCCAGTGGGCGTAGTCTTCGCGGGTGCGGCCGTCCACCCCGACGAACACCACCAGCAACCCGAGCCCGAACCACAGCGAAACCTCGCGGCGCTGTTCCCAGTTGAATGGCGAGCCGAAGAACCATTCGCTCAGGTCCATAGACATGAACCACAGGGCCACGGCAATCGGCATGACGATGAACGGGTAGGGGATCAGCCTCAGCATCAACAGCCCGGCAAGCACCGTGGCTGCTTCCATTGCCAGCCAGCCGCCCTGCACGTAGGTGTAGTACTGGTGATAGTTAGCCTGCGCATCATCCATTGGCCACCACCCGGCCAGCCGCTCGATGGCGAACACCGCCAATGGCACGATGCTGACCGCGACTGCCGCCAGCACCCCGGCCGCGACGGGCTGTACGCGCCGTTGCAGGTTAACGGCGAACAGCGTGAGCAGCAGGATATAGAGGCTGGCGATGACCAGCAGTGCCCAGTCGCCGATGCGCATCCAGGCTTCGGTGAGCAGCCAGCCCATGGCTGCCATGATCAGCATGGCGCCGAAGTAGAAAGCCACATGGGCCAGCTGGAAGCTGCCGCGCTGTGCCGGCTGCTGGCGCAGGAAGGCCAGCAGGGCCTGGTCCTGGCCCGGCTGGAGAATGCCGGCTTGCACGGCGCGCGCCAGGTCCTTGGCGTCGAAACGGTCCGTCATGGTGATGCCTTCAGATACGGTAGGTGCTCTTGGTCATGACCTTGGCCAACAGGCTCATGCCAAAGCGAACAGGGGCGGGGAAGCGATAACCGCCGGCTTCCAGTGCAGACTCGGCATGCTGTTCCTCATCGACGCGCATCTGTTCGAGGATGGCCCGGGACTTTTCGTCTTCCTGCGGGATCTGCTCCAGGTGCTCGTCGAGGTGCTTGCACACCTGGTGCTCGGTGGCGGCGACGAAGCCCAGGCTGACCTTGTCGCTGACCAGCCCGGCGAGCGCGCCGATACCGAACGACATGCCGTAGAACAACGGGTTGAGCACGCTGGGGTGGCTGTTCAGCTGGCGAATGCGCTGTTCGCACCAGGCCAGGTGGTCCACTTCTTCCTCGGCGGCGTGTTCCATGGCCTTGCGCACTTCGGGCAGCTTGGCGGTCAGGGCCTGGCCCTGGTACAGCGCCTGGGCGCACACTTCTCCGGTGTGGTTGATGCGCATCAGCCCGGCAACATGGCGGGCCTGCTGTTCGTCCAGGTCGACGTCCGGCTGGACGATGGCCGGCGATGGGCGGGCGGGTTGGCCGCTGAAGGGCAGCAAGGTGCGCATGGCGGTATCGGCCTGCAGCAACAAGCGGTCGAGCGGCGAGTAGTGACGTTCGGTAGCCATCGGGCACCTCCGCAAGAATGTGCCCGACAGTTTACCGCAATAGTGGCAGGGTCGCTTGCCGTGGATCAGCCCGGTGGCCAGTGCATCTGGCGCTGGCCAAGCACGTGCATGTGGATGTGGTAGACGGTCTGGCCGCCTTTCGGGTTGCAGTTCATGACCACGCGGAAGCCTTCCTCACAGCCTTGCTCGACGGCCAGGCGCTGGGCGGTGAACAGGAGATGGCCAGCCAGGGCCTTGTCCTCTTCGGTCAGGTCATTGAGGGTACGGATGTGCTTTTTCGGGATGACCAGAAAATGTACTGGTGCCGCGGGGGCAATGTCCTTGAAGGCCAGGATCTGGTCATCTTCATAGATGATATCCGCCGGTATTTCCCGGTTGATGATTTTGAGGAATAGATCGTCCACAGCACTAACTCCATGGTGAGGGTCGGGCCGAGTGTACTCAGCCGGGCGCCGCTCGCCCAGTGGCTATTCCATGCCAACCGGGCAATAGCGGCGGTGGATGGCCCCGGCCAGCTTGCGCACCAGCCAGCGCGGCAGCAGGCGCGGGGCGAACGCCAGCCAGCGATTACGCCGGCCGGGCAGTATCAGTGCGCGGTTCTTGTCCAGCGCGCGCACGGTATACAGCGCCACTTCTTCGGGGCTGAGGCAGCGTGGCTTGCCATCCAGCCGTGGAATGCGCCGGCGCGAGGAGTGCACCGGGCCGGGGCACAGTACCGAAACCTTGATGCCGGTGCGCTTGAGCTCTTCACGCAAGGCCTGGGAGAAGCTCAGCACATAGGCCTTGCTGGCGGCATAGGCGGCCATCCACGGGCCTGGCGCCACCCCGGCCAGGCCGGCGACATTGAGGATCTGCCCGCCGCCCTGCACCGCCATCAGGTTACCGATGGCGTGGCACAGGCGGCTCAGGGCCAGCACGTTGACTTCAAGCAGGTCCTGCTCGTCGGCCCACTCATGGGCCAGGAATGGCCCGTAGGTGCGCAGGCCGGCACAATTGACCAGCAGGTCGATGCGCCGCTCGCCTTCCTCCAGCTCCAGCACGAAGCCCGACAGGCGCAACGGCTGGCTGAGGTCGCAGGCACGGAAAAGCACCTCGACACCGAAGCGTTGGGTCAGCTCGATGGCCACCGGCTCCAGCGTTTCACGCTGGCGTGCCACCAGGATCAGATTGCGCCCGCGCCGCGCCAGGGCTTCCGCCAGGGCCAGGCCCAGGCCGCTGGAAGCACCAGTGATCATGGCGTAACGGGTCATGCAAGGCTCCTGGGGGCTGAAGAGGGCGCCTAGTGTACAGCTTGGCCGGGCAAGGTGTTGCCTTTTGCTACAGGGTGCGGGCGCGCAGGGCCTGGCAGCGTTCCAGGGCGTCCCGGTACTCGTCATGCAGCCGTCCGATCAGCGCGCTGGCGCTGGGCAGGTCGTCGATACCGCCGACCCCCTGGCCCGCCGACCACACGGTCTTCCAGGCCTTGGCTTCGTCGTCGATCGGCTTGAGCTTGCCTTGCTCATGGCCGTCCTTGATGGCGTTCATGTCATAGCCGGCCTGTTCCAGGCTCGGGCGCAGGAAGCTGGCGGGAACGCCGGACACCGCCGGGGTGTGGACGATGTCGGCGGCATGGGAATCGAGCAGCATCTGCTTGTAGGCGTCCGGGGCCTGGCTTTCTGCGGTGGCGATGAAGCGGGTGCCCATGTACGCAAGGTCCGCACCCAGCATTTGCGCGGCGAGGATCTCGTGGCCGTGGTTGAGGCAACCGGCCAGCAGCAGGGTCTTGTCGAAGAACTGGCGAATCTCCGCGGCCAGGGCGAACGGGCTCCAGGTGCCCGCATGGCCGCCTGCGCCGGCAGCAACGGCGATCAGGCCATCGACACCGGCTTCGGCGGCTTTCTCGGCATGGCGGCGGGTGGTGACATCGTGGAACACCAGGCCGCCGTAGCCATGCACGGCATCGACCACTTCCTTCACCGCGCCGAGGCTGGTGATGACGATCGGCACGCGGTGTTCCACGCACAACGCCAGGTCGGCCTGCAGGCGCGGGTTGGTCGGGTGGACGATCAGGTTGACGGCATAGGGTGCTGGCGCCTGCAGCTGTGCCAGGCCTGCCTCGATTTCCTCCAGCCAGGCCTTGAAGCCGGCGCTGTCGCGCTGGTTCAGGGCCGGGAAGCTGCCGACCACGCCGCTGGAGCAGCAGGCCAGTACCAGCCTGGGGTTGGAGATCAGGAACATCGGTGCGGCAACCACGGGCAGGCGCAGGCGTTGTTCGAGGGAGGCAGGTAACGACATGGCAAGGCTCCTTGAGCGGGTGGCTATGTCAGAACGGTTTGACCACCACCAGAATCACGATACCCAGCAGGAACAGCACGGGCACTTCGTTGAACCAGCGATAGTAGACGTGGCTGCGGGTGTTGCTGCCGCTGGCGAAGCGCTTGCGCTGGGCGCCGCACATGTGATGGTAGACGGTCAGCAGGATGACCAGGGTCAGTTTGGCATGCAGCCAGCCCTGGCTGAGCCAGCCGGGCGTGAGGTAGAGCATCCACGCGCCGAACACGTAGGTGGCGATCATCGCCGGGTTCATGATGCCGCGAAACAGCTTGCGCTCCATGGTCACGAAGCGTTCCTGGCTGATGCTGTCCTGGCTTTGGGCGTGGTAGACGAACAGCCGCGGCAGGTAGAACAGGCCGGCGAACCAGCAGACCACGCTGACGATATGCAGCGCTTTGATCCATAGGTAAAGCATGGGGGAGTTCCTTCAGGTATTCACGGTCGTCAGATAGTAGTGGTCAAGCGCCCGAAGGGTCACCCGAAGAGTTGTTACAGGCGCCTTGCGCCCCTATTATCGTGCGCTTTCCAGACGGCTCGTTGATAAGGGGCAAGCGTTATGATCAAGGTCGGTATCGTCGGCGGCACGGGTTACACCGGCGTCGAACTGTTGCGTCTGCTGGCACAGCATCCACAGGCCGAAGTGGCGGTCATCACTTCGCGCTCCGAGGCGGGCGTTGCAGTGGCGGACATGTACCCGAACCTGCGCGGCCACTATGACGGGCTGGCGTTCAGCGTGCCGGACAGCAAGACCCTGGCCGCCTGCGACGTGGTGTTCTTCGCCACCCCGCACGGTGTTGCTCACGCCCTGGCTGGCGAACTGCTGGCGGCCGGTACCAAGGTGATCGACCTGTCGGCCGACTTCCGCCTGCAGGACGCCGCCGAGTGGGGCAAGTGGTACGGCCAGCCGCACGGTGCGCCAGAGCTGCTCAAGGACGCGGTATACGGCCTGCCTGAAGTCAACCGCGAGAAGATTCGCCAGGCACGCCTGATCGCTGTGCCGGGTTGCTACCCGACCGCCACCCAACTGGGCTTCCTGCCGCTGCTGGAAGCTGGCCTGGCCGACCCGTCGCGCCTGATCGCCGACTGCAAGTCGGGTGTCAGCGGCGCTGGCCGTGGTGCGGCGGTGGGCTCGCTGTTCTGCGAGGCCGGCGAAAGCATGAAAGCCTACGCAGTGAAGGGCCATCGCCACCTGCCGGAAATCAGCCAGGGCCTGCGCCTGGCCGCTGGCAAGGATATCGGCCTGACTTTCGTGCCGCACCTGACGCCAATGATCCGTGGCATCCACGCCACCCTGTACGCTACCGTCGCCGACACCTCGGTCGACCTGCAGGCGCTGTTCGAGAAGCGTTACGCCAATGAACCGTTCGTCGACGTGATGCCGGCTGGCAGCCACCCGGAAACTCGCAGTGTGCGCGGCGCCAACGTCTGCCGCATTGCCGTTCATCGCCCGCAAGGTGGTGACCTGGTGGTGGTGCTGTCGGTGATCGACAACCTGGTCAAAGGCGCGTCCGGCCAGGCGGTGCAGAACCTCAACATCCTGTTCGGCCTGGACGAGCGCATGGGCTTGTCACACGCGGGCCTGCTGCCGTAAGCCGCCAGCGTTCAAAAAGGCCCGCGTCGTGCGGGCCTTTTTGTAGGTCGCGACTAAAGCCGCACAATTCTTGACCGATTTTCTCGGGAAAGCGGATAATGCGCGTCATCGAGTTTTATGGCGGCTACCACGCCGGGAGAATCAACATGAGCGTCGAAACCTTCACCCCCACCGCTTTGGAATTCACCCACGGCGCTGCGCAAAAGGTGAAGAACCTGGTTTCCGAGGAAGGCAACGATCGTCTGAAGCTGCGCGTGTTCGTCACCGGTGGCGGCTGCTCGGGCTTCCAGTATGGCTTCACCTTCGATGAGGACGTGGCCGAAGACGACACCATCGTCGAGCGCGAAGGTGTTTCCCTTGTGGTCGACCCGATGAGCTTCCAGTACCTGGCCGGCGCCGAGGTGGATTACCAGGAAGGCCTGGAAGGCTCGCGCTTCGTGATCAAGAACCCGAACGCTGCTACCACCTGTGGCTGCGGCTCCTCGTTCTCGATCTGAGGCCTGGCCATACGAAAACGCCGCGCAATTGCGCGGCGTTTTGCTTTCTGGCGTAACGTTCAGGCCGGGTAGATTGCGCCGAGTACGCGCAGGCCCTTGGCCGCTGTCACGCTAGGGCGATTGGCAGCGATGCCTTCCAGGCAACAGTGGGCCAGCCAGGCGAAGGCCATGGCTTCGACCCAGTCTGGGTCCACGCCATGGGCGCCGGTGCTGGCGACACGGGCGTCGGGCAGCAACTGGCCGAGGCGTGCCATCAGGGCGCCGTTGCGCGCACCGCCACCGCAGACCAGCAGCGCTTCAGTGTCTTGCTGGGCGTTGCTCAACGAGTCGATGATGCTGCGTGCGGTCAGTTCCAGCAATGTTGCCTGTACGTCCTCGTCGCGGTATGCGGGCAGGCGGGCCAGGTGACCATCCAGCCAGGGCAGGTTGAATACTTCGCGGCCGGTGCTCTTCGGGCCGCTGCCGGCGAAGAACGGGTCGGCCAGCAGTGCACTGAGCAAGTCGGCCTGCACCACGCCCGAGGCAGCCCAAGCCCCATCCGCATCGTAGGCCTGGCCGCGCTTGCGCTCGATCCAGGCATCCAGCAGCACGTTGCCCGGGCCGCAGTCGAAGCCGTGGACTGGCTTGTCGTGTTCGATCAGGCTGAGGTTGCTGAAACCGCCCACGTTGAGAATGGCCAGGCGCTGGCCCAGGTGGCTGAACAGGGTTTCATGGAAGGCCGGGACCAGTGGCGCACCTTGGCCACCGGCGGCCACATCGCGACGGCGGAAGTCGGCGACCACGCTGATACCGGTAAGCTCGGCCAGCAGCGCCGGGTTGCCGATCTGTACGGTAAAACCGCGTGCAGGTTCGTGGCGGATGGTCTGGCCGTGGCTGCCGATGGCGCGGATGGCTCCGGCCTGCAGCCCTTGCCTGGCCAGCAGTTGGCGGATGCCTTCGCCTGCCAGGCTGGCCCAGCGGTTTTCCGCCAGTGCAGCGCGGGCGATCTCGTCAGGGCCGCTACTGCAAAGGCCCAGCAGCTCCTGGCGCAGGTCGCCGGGCATGGGCAGGTAGTGGGTGGCGAGCAGTGCGAGCTGCTCGCCTTGTTCGATCAAGGCAATGTCCAGGCCATCGAGGCTGGTGCCGGACATCACCCCTAGGTAGAGCGCCATGGGCTTAGCGCTTGTTCGCTGCGAGCAGGGTGGCCTTTTCCTGATCCATGCGGGCGATCAGGGGTTGGCTCTGCTGCAGGAAACGCTGGCGCTCGTTCCTGGCGATCGGGTCGGCCATCGGCACTCTTTGGCTCAGCGGGTCGACATGCACACCGTTGACCTGGAACTCGTAGTGCAGGTGCGGGCCGGTGGACAGGCCGGTGGTGCCGATGTAGCCGATGATCTGGCCCTGCTTGACCGAGCCGCCGGTCTTGATGCCCTTGGCAAAGCCCTGCATGTGGCCGTACAGCGTCTTGTAGCGGTTACCGTGCTGGATGATCACGGTGTTGCCGTAACCACCGCGGCGCCCGGCCAGCTCGATGCGGCCGTCACCGGCTGCCTTGATCGGAGTGCCGCGTGGGGCGGCGTAGTCGACGCCTTTGTGGGCACGGATCTTGTTAAGGATCGGGTGCTTGCGGCCGGCGGAGAAGCGCGAGCTGATGCGGGCGAAGTCGACCGGGGTGCGGATGAAGGCCTTGCGCAGGCTGTTGCCATCAGCGGTGTAGTAGCTGGTGTTGCCCTGCTTGTTGGTATAGCGCACGGCGGTGTAGGTCTTGCCGCGGTTGGTGAAGCGCGCGGACAAGATGTTACCGGTGCCGACGACCTTGCCGTCCATCACCTTCTGCTCGTAGACCACGTCGAATTCATCGCCCGGGCGAATGTCCTGGGCGAAATCGATGTCGTAACCCAGCACGCGGGCCATGTCCATGGTCATGCTGTGGGACAGGCCGGCGCGCTGGGCCGAGGCCGACAGCGAGCTTTTGATCACGCCGTGGGCGTAAGCGGTACGCACTACCGGCTTGCTGATTTCGCGGTTGAAGGTATAGCCCTTGTCGGTCTTGGTCAGGCGAATGGTTTCGAGGTTGCTGACCTTGCTGTGCAGGCTGGCCAGCTGGCCGTCCTTGTCGAGCTCGAACTGCAGCACCTGGCCGTGCTTGAGCTGGCTGAACTGCTTGGCCTGCTTGTTGCTGGCCAGCAGGTCGTGCACCGCATTGGTCGGCAGGCCGACCTTGGCGAACAGGGTGGACAGGGTATCGCCCCGGGCTACGGTGACTTCGCGGTGGCTGGGTTGCTTGGCGGCTTCGACGACCGGTTCGGCGGCAGGGGCTTCCTGCTCGGCCTTCTGGGTCTCGGGGGCGGCCTCTTCGATCTGGGCGAATGGCGAGCCTTGCTCACCTTCTGCCTGCACCAGGGGCGCAGCGCGGGATTCGTCCTTCAACTGCTCGGCAGGGCTCTCCAGCTCGAGGTTGAGGGTGGTTTTCTTGGCTTCCACTTCGCTGGAGGGAAACACCAGCAGGGCCAGGCTGAGCAGGGCGGCGATGCCGCTGGCGGCCAACAGATGGCTTTTCGGATAAAGCGGGGGCGCTTTAGGCGGTTCGTTGGTCATGGGCAAGGTGACTTTGAAAAAGGTGAAATGGAAAAGATGAATGACATGATGAAGATGAAATAACTGTATAAAATATAACCAAATCCATTTTCGCGCAAGGGCGCGTAGACGCCGCAAGCCCGTGTTCGGGTCACATTCCTTTGCGAAACTTGTAATTGACGGCCGATCTTGTATGGTTGGCTCCCCCTGAATCTGAGCCTTGCGGGTTTGTCTATGAAGTCGGTTGAAGAGCAGCTGGCGCTTATCAAGCGCGGTGCGGAAGAAGTACTGGTCGAGTCGGAACTGGTGGAGAAGCTCAAGCGCGGCCAGCCTCTGCGCATCAAGGCCGGCTTCGACCCGACCGCGCCTGACCTGCACCTTGGGCACACGGTGCTGATCAACAAGCTGCGCCAGTTCCAGGACCTGGGGCACCAGGTCATCTTCCTGATCGGTGACTTCACCGGCATGATCGGTGACCCGAGCGGCAAGAGCGCCACGCGCCCACCGCTGACCCGCGAGCAGGTGCTGGAAAACGCCGAGACCTACAAGCAGCAGGTGTTCAAGATCCTTGATCCGGCCAAGACCGAGGTCGCGTTCAACTCCACCTGGATGGACAAGCTGACCCCGGCCGACTTCATTCGCCTGGCGTCGCAGTACACCGTGGCGCGCATGCTCGAGCGCGATGACTTCGACAAGCGCTACACCACCAACCAGCCTATTGCCATCCACGAGTTCCTGTACCCGCTGGTGCAGGGTTATGACTCGGTGGCGCTGAAGGCGGATGTCGAGCTGGGTGGTACTGACCAGAAGTTCAACCTGCTGATGGGGCGTGAGCTGCAGCGCGCCTATGGCCAGGAAGCTCAGAACATCGTGACCATGCCGCTGCTCGAAGGGCTCGACGGCGTGAAGAAGATGTCCAAGTCTCTGGGTAACTATGTAGGTATCCAGGAAGCGCCGGGGGTGATGTACAGCAAGCTGGTATCGATCCCGGATACCCTGATGTGGCGCTACTTCGAACTGCTGAGCTTCCGTTCGATGGAAGAGATCGAGCAGTTCCGTACCGACGTCGCCAACGGTGCCAACCCGCGCGACATCAAGATCAAGCTGGCGGAAGAGATCGTTGCGCGCTTCCATGGCGAGGAGGCTGCGGCCAATGCTCACCGTGCCGCGGGTAACCGTATGAAGGAAGGCGAGCTGCCGGAAGATCTGCCGGAGATCGAAGTGACTGCGGCGGAAAGCCTGCCGATTGCTGCTGTACTGAACCGGGCTGGCCTGGTGAAGAACTCGGCTCAGGCGCGGGACTTGCTGAGTGGTGGTGCGGTGAAGGTCGATGGTGCGGTGGTTGATCGTGACTTCGTGTTTGCGCTGGGTGCTACCCATGTGTGCCAGGCGGGCAAGAAGTCGTTTGCCCGGGTTACCCTCAAGGCTGAGTGATAGTCGGTAGGTGTAGCTATATAGAAGCGGGGAGGCCGATAGGCCTCCCCGCTTTGTTTTTCAGCGATATTCAAGTTTCTTGAAATTAACCCTTGACCCCCTTCTGAATCCCCTTATAATGCGCCCCACTTCCAGCGACAGCGGAACGACAAACTTCTTGAAATTCAATAAGTTAAGTTGTTCGGAAAGAGCTGAAAGGGCTACGATCGAATGATCGGCAGCGGTTGAGATGATGGTTGACAGCGCTTCTAAACGCTGTATGATTCGCCTCCCGCTACGAGAGATCGCAGCGAGTCAAGTGTTTGAAGCTAAACGAGTTTCTCGCAAAAACTTCAAAATAAACGCTTGACAGACCCTGAGGAAAGCGTAGAATCAGCACCTCGGTTGAGGCGATAAGCTCTTAACCAAACGCTCTTTAACAAATCGAATCAAGCAATTCGTGTGGGTGCTTGTGA
>NZ_NEIO01000055.1:0-670 GCF_002113575.1 Pseudomonas sp. B8(2017)
GCTGATCTGCCATACGGCGTTGGCGATGTCGCCGATCACTTCCACCTGCGGGAAGTACACGGCATCGACTTCGGCGGAGCGGAAGTTGATGTGGATGACTTCGGTGCCACCACGGACCATGAAGAACGGTGGCTTCTCGATCACGTCGTGGCCGATGTTGACGATCAGGTCGGCGGCTTCGACGGCGCGGTGCACGAAGTCACCCGACGACAGCGCAGCGTTGCCCAGGAAGCGCGGGTGACGCTCGTCGACCACACCTTTACCCATCTGGGTGGTGATGAACGGGATGCCAGTCTTGTCGATCAGCTGCTTGAGGACCTTGGCGGTCATCTTGCGATTGGCACCGGCGCCGATCACCAGGATCGGGCTGCGAGCTTTCTGCAGTTTTTCCACGGCGGCTTCGATAGCCTTGTGCTCGGCCAGCGGGCGACGGCTCAAGCTAGGCGGAATCGGCAGGCTTTCGGTCTGCTCGGCAGCGATGTCTTCAGGCAGCTCCAGGTGCACCGCACCCGGCTTCTCCTCTTCGGCCAGGCGGAAGGCTTCGCGCATACGGGCCGGGATGTTGTCGGCCGAGGCGAACTGGTGGGTGTACTTGGTGATGGGGTCCATCATGCCGCACACGTCGATGATCTGGAAACGGCCCTGCTTGGACTTCTTGATCGGCTTCTGG